>NZ_JCBAJA010000021.1:0-101061 GCF_059834885.1 Microbulbifer sp. SE14
CCGCAACTGGAAGCCAGCGCTAAACCGTTTTATGATCGAATTTGGTGATCGCTTGGTCGATCACCAGTAACCAGCGGCATGGGCGGTTACACAGAATTATTTACAGCCTCCGGGCCGATAAATATCACTCCTTTCATGCTCGCTCCAATTTAGCGAAAGACAGAACCCCGATTTCCTACTATTGTTCCAGCTAATCCGCTTCTTTATCAGACCAGACTGCAAACTCATTGCCGCACGGCTCGGTAAAATGAAAGCGCCTGCCGCCGGGAAAGGGGAATATCGGCTTAATAACCGTCCCGCAGGCTTTTGTCACTTTTTCCTGCGTGCCTTCCAGGTCATCGCTATAGAAAACCAGCAGGGCGGCGCCATTTTCCGTCGATGAATTCAAGTCCGCCTGGAAGAAGCCGCCATCGAGCCCCTGATCCGAGAAAGCCGTGTACTCCGGACCGTAGTCCACGAATGACCAGCCAAAAGCCTTTTCAAAAAAGGCCTTGGTTTCCGGGAGGTTCCTCGATGGAAATTCCACGTAATTGAGTTTTTCGTTTTCGTTCATCAATCACTCTATGGTTGGTGTGTAACTACGGCGCAGACCCTCTACCTAAAAATGGCCCTGATACCGCCTATCCCCGTATTTTGCGGCCACTTATTCCGGCTGCCAGGTTCCGTCCACGCCTAATTTAACGTCTTTATCTTTTCTTTTATTTCTGCTTTTTGCTCTCGGCTTATCGCCCTTCCCAGCAACCCTTCGAGAGACATCTTGTAGGCCACATTTAGCGCCTCACCCTCAGTAACAACTACATCCGGTTGAACGCCAATCCCCTCCCAATTCTTCTTTGTAATGGGATTGATCGCCTTTGCAATCGGGATCGCCACCTGGAATCCATATTCCAGTTCAAAAAACTGCCACGGATTCGCTCCTCCCCTTGTCACCTCTCCTAGAATCGTGGCCCGCTTAAGAGCTTGGAGGTTATATGCAAACTCTTCGGCGGCCGAAAAGGTGCCTGGTCCGGTCAAAATATAGACAGGAGCGTCAGGCCGTTTCTTTCCCTTTACTTCATCAAGAGTCCAAAATTCAGAGGTAGTGTTGGAAGACTTCCAGTAGATACTGTTTAGATGGACACGCTCGTCAAACAAATAACTGCTTAACAGGCGAACCATATCCACACTACCTCCACCGTTCTTCCTGAGATCGAAGATGATAGCGTCGGTATCCGCAATCAACGCCATTGCGGCTTCCGCCCGCTTCCGGGATCTCTCATTGACATTATCGAAACCCCAAAGTTCGATATAACCGACATTACCCTCCAGAACTTCCACTCGTTTAAAGCCAGAGTTTTTACGATCCAGCTTTGAAAACCAACCTTCTTGCGCCTGGATGGGCTTAGTAGTCTTGGGGTCTTTCCATCTAACACCAAAGTGTTGATCGTGGTCGCGCAGAACGGATGTAAGTATTTCTGCAACAGTGATACGGGTACCGGCCGCCTTCAGATTTTCAGAGTTAATGGCTTTATTTAATGAATTGAGAATATCTGGCAGTTCGTCTTCCATTACATAGCGATCGGAAATTTCATTGATCAAAGAATTGACCAATTGGCTTTTCTGCTGGGCAGTAAATTCTTGAGAGAATGCTGTTGACGAAATTGCTACTAAAAAGATGGCTATAAATTTATTCATTTCTTCCTCAACAGCATGGATGCACTAATTGTATATTTTTCATGTGGTACGCAATCTTCCCGAGCGAGCACTAGAGGGCGCCGGAACATTGATCCTTTAGCAACTTCTTACGCCGGCACAGGATAAGGCAACAATAAAAGATGCAAGAGATTCACGCCCCAATGCGCCAGCACGCAGGCCCAGAAGTTGCGGCGCAGGTACCAGAGCAGCGAGTAGCAGAAGCCGGCGACGGTAACCAGGCCCAGGGCTGTTGGCGAAGCCGCCCAGCCGGTATGCAACAGGGTGAAGATCGCCGCGGCCAGCAGCACTGCTATCCAACGCCAGCGCCCCAGCAGCTCCTCCGTGCCCCGCTGCAGTATCCAGCGGAAGAAACCCTCCTCGCTGATACACACCACCAGCAGATTGACGACTGCGGCAACCGCGATGGCGGTGCCGAACTTGGGCGACAGGCCGGTCAGCGCCAGCCCGCACAGAAAAGGCAGGGCAGCTGTGGCGGCGATATAAGGAAGGTCGCCGCGCTTTAGCCAGCAGCCTTGTCGCACCATAAATGCAACTACCGCAATGGCAATCACCGCTTTGCCCGGATTGAAAGCGGCATAGATTGAGTTTCCAGCAGTATCGCTATAGGGCGGCAGCAGTTCGATGCGCTCACTGCCGGGAAGGATACCCAGTGCAGTTACCAGCATCAGCAGGGCGGTAGCCGGGTAGGCAACGGCACGCGTCCAGCCGCTTTGGCTTTCGATGGCGCAGAGGGAGAGCCAGATTACTGGTGCGGCGACACCGGTGAGGCCGAAGGGAATGGCACAGAGAGACAGTATTGCCGCCGGCAGCAGATAGCTGTGGCCGAGATACTTCAGGTCGAGCTCCCCTACCTGCTCGGTCCCCTGGTTGGTGCGCATTGCGTCCTGCCTTTCGGTTGGAATCAGCCGTTAAAGGTAGCGCGCATGGACCTGTATGTCAGCTTCATTTTCGCCGGATCCAGCGGAGCCTTGAAAAACGCGTGGTAGTGGCCACGCGGGTTGATCAGCACCACCTGGGAGCCGTGATCGACAGTGTAGTTGCCCTCTTCCAGCGGCACCTTGTTGAAGGGCACATTGAGTTGGTTGGCGAAGCGCTTCAGGCTGAGGAATTCGCCGGTGACGCCGCGGAAGTCCGGATTGAAGTAGCGCACGTAGTCGCGCAGTTGCTCGGGTTTGTCCCGCTTGGGGTCCACCGACACCAACAGGATATCGGTGTCTGCACGGGTCTCAGCGTCCAGGGTCTGGTAGAAGCTGTTCAGCGTAGCCAGGGTGGTCGGGCAGATATCCGGGCAGTGGGTGAAGCCGAAGAAGACCAGGGTCCAGCGGCCGGCGAGACTTTCCGTGTGGAAGGCTTCACCGCTGTCGGCCAGCAGCTCGAAGCTGTCCAGTATGCGCGGTCGCTCCAGTTTTACCGCGCCGTTCAGTCGCAGTTCGGAATCGGTGATCACCCGCGGCTGGCTCAGCTTGTACAGGAAGCCCGCGAGTACCGCCGCCATAAACAGCACCAGTACCGCGACGGTGAGCCATATTCCGCGCTTCTGTTTTGCTGTAAGTTCGTTAGCCATGATTTACACCGCAATCAGGTAGTGGTCCAGCAACATGATGCAGAAGAGCGCCATCAGGTAGATGATGGAGTATTTGAAGGTCTCCATGCCCGCGTCGGGATTTTTATCCCGCAGCATTTCCACCGCCCAGTAGACGAAGCCGAGGCCCAGCACCACCGCACCGAGCAGGTAGAGCCAGCCGAGCATGGCAGTGGCAAAGGGTAGCAGGCTGACTGCAAACAGGATAAAGGTGTACAGCAGTATATGCAGCTTGGTGTAGGCGACGCCGTGGGTCACCGGCAGCATGGGGATATCGGCTTTCGCGTAGTCCTCGCGCCTGTGCACCGCCAGGGCCCAGAAGTGCGGCGGCGTCCAGGCGAAGATGATCAGCACCAGCAGCAGGCCGTGACCGTGCATCTCGCCGGTAACCGCCGTCCAGCCCAGCAGCGGCGGCGCGGCGCCGGCGATGCCGCCGATCACGATATTCTGCGGCGTGGCGCGCTTTAGGAACATCGTGTAGACGACGGCGTAACCGAGCAGGGAAACCAGGGTCAGCCAGGCGGTGAGCGCATTGACGAACACCAGCAGGAGGGACATGCCGGTGCAGCCGAGCAGCAGCGCGAAGGCCAGCGCCTTGTGCGGCTCGACCCGGCCGCGCGCCACCGGGCGATTGGCGGTGCGCGCCATCTTGATATCGATCTGGCGGTCCACCAGGTGATTGACCGCGGCGGCGCTGCCGGCACAGAGGGCGATGCCCAGGTTGCCCAATACCAGGATATCCAGCGGCACCATGCCCGGCACGGCCAGTAGCATGCCGATCACCGAGGTAAGGATCATCAGCATCACCACCCGCGGTTTGGTGAGCTCGTAGTAGTCACGCCAGCTGGCGCGGCTCTGGGTAGCGGTTTGTGTGGCCATGAGTTCACCTCGTTATTATCTTTATCGTCTTCGCTGCGATTCGCCCGGCTACTGTTTGGTTTTCCTATAGCTCTCCGGCCAAAACCGAATCGTCAGTATCCACCTTGTCCCGTGAGTTCTCCCTTCCTGCCGCCGGCTGCGCCGTCTGTATCCGGTAGCAGAAGGTCAGCAGGCCGAGCAGCAGCAGCGCCGCGCCGGCGTTGTGGGCCACGGCGATCGGCAGCGGCAGGAACATCACCACGTTGGCGATGCCCAGGCAGACCTGCAGGCCGAGTGCGCCGGCCAGGCCGACCGCCCAGCGGCGCGAGCCGGCGCGCCAGGCGAGTAGCGACAGGGCGAGTACCAGCAGGCTGACCACCAGGGCGCCGATCCTGTGAGTCAGGTGTATTGCAGTACGCGCGTCGCTCTCCAGGGCGCCGCCCAGGTAGTTGGGGCCTATCTGCTGGGCGATATTGAAACCCTGGCTGAAATCCGCCTCCGGCCACCACTGGCCGTGGCAGGTGGGGAAGTCCGCACAGGCCAGCGCGGCGTAGTTGGAGCTGGTCCAGCCGCCCAGGGCTATCTGCAGCACCACCGCGGCGACAGCGGCGAAAGCCAGCGGACGGATTTTCTGCAGTGCGCGGAATTCGTGCGCGGGAATAAAACGCCCTTCGTTCGGGGGAGAGTTGCGCAGTCGCTCGACGATCAGCCACAGCATCGACAGGGTCGCCATGCCGCCGAGCAGGTGGGCCGTGACCACCTGCGGCCAGAGTTTCAGGGTCACCGTCCACATGCCGAAGGCGGCCTGCAGCACAATCAGGGCCAATAGAATATGCGTCTGCTTGAAGGCGCGCTGGCCGCGGCGGCGCCAAGCCAGTACCGTCAGGCCACCCACCAGTAACAACAATGCGCCGGCGAAGTAGCGGTGCACCATCTCCGGCCAGGTCTTGTCGGCTTCCACCGGCGCGTGGGGGAATGCGGCGTTGGCATTTTCGATTTCGTGGTGTTCGTCGGGCCAGGTCAGGTGGCCGTAGCAACCGGGCCAGTCCGGACAGCCGAGACCGGCATCCACCAGGCGGGTGAAGGCGCCGAGCACGACGACCACTACCGCCAGGATACAGCCGGCCAGGGCCAGGCGCAGGCGCCAGTCGGTGTGCGGTCTGCCGTCGGTGGGATCTATTTCGTAATTATCCATGTCTCTCCCGCTTACTGCTCATAGGAGTACTTCAGTAGACGCTTGATATCTTTCAGCAGCTGGTTGCCGCTGTGGTGGTTGTCATAGGCCATCATCGCATAGCCCTGTTGGTCCACCAGCAGGGCCCTGGGGTCGGC
This sequence comes from Microbulbifer sp. SE14, assembly GCF_059834885.1. Taxonomy (NCBI): domain Bacteria; kingdom Pseudomonadati; phylum Pseudomonadota; class Gammaproteobacteria; order Cellvibrionales; family Microbulbiferaceae; genus Microbulbifer; species Microbulbifer sp. SE14. Next base: position 5,468 of record NZ_JCBAJA010000021.1, read on the forward strand.
GATAGCCTTGTGGGCCGTCTGCTGCTGCAGCTGTTGCAGCGTGCCCGCTCCCAGCTGCAGCAGACGCAGGCGCGGGTGTTCCTGTTGCAGTTTCTGCCGCTGTTCCTCCGTCAGTGGTGAGGCAGTCACCAGCAGCCGCTCCACCCGATCCGCCTTCTCGCCGAGGCGGATATGCACCTGGCGGCTGGTGTAGAGGAGTTTTTCGCAGTCGGCGGTGCAGTCTCCCTCGGGTACTATCAGGTAGCGCCACTTCGCCTTTTCCGCACCCAGCTGCAGCGGTACCCCGCCCCGCTCGGTGAACGGCAGCTGGTTGATATTCACCGGCGGCTGCAGCAGCTCGCCCTCGTTGACTGTGCCATCGGGCATGCCCAGCCCGGTGTAGAAGACGACATAGGCAGCCGCGATCGGTAGCAGGACCGAGGCGATCACGGAAATGCCCTGGAAACGGCCAAGGCCGGATGGCTTTGTGCCGGCGGCTTCTGTGTTGGTAGTGGTCTGGGTACTTTGATTCACGGCGTGTTACCTCGCAGTACTTCTCGTTATTTTCTTCACAACAGCTGCGGCGCTGGTTGCGGCGAGCAACCACAGGATCACCAGCGCAGCGGCCATCGCAAACCACTGGGCGGCATAGGCGCGGTGGCGCTCGGGCGGGCTGTTGATCAGCTGCCAGTCGGTTACCAGCGCCGTGTCCGAGTCGGCGCTCAGGCGGATGGACCACTGGGGCCGGGCCAAGTCCAGACTACCAGCAAATGCGCTGTCTAGCTGCTGAATTCTTTGGCCGCTCGCGACTCGTGGTTCTTCGCCGGTTTCCTCCACCGGGTAGAGAAAGCCGGTGACCACCTTCGCCGCCCGGGGCCAGGCGATTTCCGGCAGCCGATCCCGTTCGGGAGGCGCTTCGACCCAGCCGCGATTGACCAGCCAGCGCTGCTCGGCGGAGACGAACACCTGCAGCACCTCGTAGCCCACGCGACCGCCCCGCGTGCGGTTGTCCAGCAGGTGGTATTCGTCGGTGTAGCGGCCGAGCAGACGCACCGGCATGTAGGGCTGCAGCTTTTCCGCTTCGGCGGCGCTGTCGGTCAGGGGGCGCGGCTGCGATGACAGGCGGGCGTCTATGGCGGCGTTGAGTGCGGCCTTCTCATCGGCGCGGTTCAGCTGCCAGACACCGAGGGACAGCAGCAACGGGAGCAACAGGCCGCTCAGGACGGTAAGGGGCCAGTTGCAAATCAGTGCTACACTGGGCTCCCTCTCTGGGGCTGAGGGCTCTTTCGCTGGCACTGATGAACTTTGTACTGTCATGCCCTGCTACAACAAAAATGGCGAATAAAATATGTGGCTGAAGATCGTTATTGTATTTCTGTTTCTCGCGGTGCTGGCCAGCCTGTCCAGCGCGCTGTTTTTCCTGCTGCGCGATATGGGCGCGCCGGAATCGAAGCGCACCCTCTATGCCCTCGGCATCCGCATTTCCCTGGCGGCGCTGTTGCTGATTGCCATCTGGTATGGCTTTGACAGTGGGGTGCTGTCCAATACGGCGCCCTGGGCGGACAAGTACTGATTACCTCTTTTTGTTGGGGTTGGCGGAGCTCGCCCCAACGGATTCGTCAGGAACCGAGTACGTAGACGAAGATAAACAGCCCCACCCAAACCACGTCCACGAAGTGCCAGTACCAGCTGGCCGCCTCGAAACCGAAGTGATCGTCCGGTTTGAAGTGGTGCGCGATCACCGAGCGCAGCAGCATGATCAGCAGCATAATGGTGCCGAGGGTCACGTGGGCGCCGTGGAAGCCGGTCAGCATAAAGAAGGTGGTGCCGTATATTCCGGATTCCAGGGTCAGGCCCAGGTGCTGGTAGGCCTCGTAGTATTCCTCCACCTGGAAGAACAGGAAGAGCGCGCCCAGGGCCACGGTCACCCCCAGCCAGATATTAAAGGCTTGGCGCTGGCCCTTCTTCAGGAACACGTGGGCGAAATGCACGGTGACGCTGGAGGCGAGAAGGATGATGGTGTTCCACAGCGGCAGGTGCCAGGGATCGATGATTTCCCTGGGACCGACGAATTTGGCCGCATCCCCGTTCACCGCTGCGTCCGGCGTCACCATCAGCGGCCAGGTGTTCTCGAAGCCCTGCCACAGCATATTGGACGTGCCGCGGTCCCCCTCGCCACCGAGCCAGGGCAGCGCAAAGGTGCGGATATAATAAAGGGCGCCGAAGAAGGCGGCGAAGAACATCACCTCGGAAAAAATAAACCAGCCCATGCCCCAGACGTAGGAGCGCTTCAACTGATCGCTGTTGAGGCCGGCCATATTTTCCCGGATCACGGCGGCAAACCAGAACCAGAGTACCGTCGCCATGGCCAAGGCGCCGGCGAAGAAAATGTACGAGCTGCCGCCGTTGATCCAGCTGGCGGCGCCGAAGGCGGTCAGGAACAGACCGACCGTGGCAAAAATAGGCAGCCGGGACTGCTCGGGCACGTAGTAGCTGCTTTCAGTGGCCATAGTATTTATCCCTCCCGGAAAATCGCCGGCGATTTCCGTAATTTAACTTTTGGTTTTTATTCTGTCCGTTACATCAAACAGCGTATAGGAAAGGGTGATGGTGTTGACGCCGGGGGGCAGCTCCGGGTCGATGATAAAACGCAGCGGCAGCTCCGCGCTCTCCCCCGCCTTCAGGCTCTGCTGGTTGAAGCAGAAGCACTCCGTCTTGTGAAAATATTCCGCCGCCTTGAAGGGCACCAGGCTGGGGATGGCCTGGCCGACCATGTCGCGGTCGGTCGGGTTGGCGGCCAGGAAAACCGTGTCCATCGCCTCGCCCGGATGCACCTTCAGCGAAACCACACCGGGCTTGAAACGCCAGGGCATGTTCTCGTTGTTGCTGGCGACGAACTGCACCGTGACCAGCCTGTCAGTGTCCACCGCCGCCGGCACCGCCTCGTACCTGCCGCCGGTCTTGCCGTTCAGGCCGGTGATTTCACAGAAGGCGTCGTAGAGCGGCGGCATCACGAAAATCGCGAACACCAGCATGCCGGCGGCGAGCGCCAGCAGCTTGGTGGTCAATATTGCATTTTCGCTCAACCGCATTTCCGGACCTGCTTACTGCACCGCGGGCGGCGTGCTGAAGGTGTGGTAGGGAGCCGGCGAGGGCACCGTCCACTCCAGCCCCTCCGGGTTGTCCCACACTTTGTCGGTGGCCTTCCTGCCGCCCTGCACGGTGCGGATCACATTGAACAGGAAGACGATCTGCGCGGCGCCGAACAGGAAGGCGCCCATGCTGGCGATCTGGTTGAAGTCGGCAAACTGCAGCGCATAGTCGGGAATGCGGCGCGGCATGCCCGCCAGGCCGACGAAGTGCATCGGGAAGAAGGTCACGTTGAGGCCGATGAACGCCAGCCAGAAGTGCACCTTGCCCATGGTCTCGTTGTACATGTTGCCGGTCCACTTGGGCAGCCAGTAGTAGACGCCGGCGGTGATCGAGAAGATGGCCCCCGGCACCAGCACATAGTGGAAGTGGGCCACCACGAAGTAGGTGTCATGGTACTGGAAGTCCGCCGGGGCTATGGCCAGCATCAGACCGGAGAAGCCGCCGATGGTGAACAGGATCACGAAGGCCACCGCGAACAGCATCGGCGTCTCGAAGGTCATGGAGCCGCGGAACATGGTGCTGACCCAGTTGAACACCTTCACCCCGGTGGGCACCGCGATCAGCATGGTGGCGTACATGAAGAAGAGCTCGCCGGCGATGGGCATGCCCACGGTGAACATATGGTGCGCCCAGACGATAAAGCTCAGGAAGGCGATGGAGGCCGTCGCGTACACCATGGAGCTGTAGCCGAACAGCGGCTTGCGCGCGAAGGTGGGGATGATCGCCGACACTATGCCGAAGGCCGGCAGGATCATGATGTACACCTCCGGGTGGCCGAAGAACCAGAACACGTGCTGGAAGAGCACCGGGTCCCCGCCGCCGGCGGCGCTGAAGAAGCTGGTGCCGAAGTGGATATCCATCAGCATCATGGTCACCACGCCCGCCAGTACCGGCATCACCGCGATCAGCAGGTAGGCGGTGATCAGCCAGGTCCACACGAACAGCGGCATCTTCATCAGGGTCATGCCCGGCGCGCGCATGTTGAGGATGGTGGCGATGATATTGATCGCCCCCATGATCGAGCTGGCGCCCATGATATGGATGGAGAAGATGAAGAAGGTCACGCTCGGCGGCGCGTACTCGGTGGACAGGGGAGCGTAGAAGGTCCAGCCGAAGTTGGGCGCACCGCCCTCCATGAACAGGGTGGAGGCCAGCATCGCGAAGGCGAAGGGCAGTATCCAGAAGCTCCAGTTGTTCATGCGCGGCAGCGCCATGTCCGGGGCGCCTATCATCATCGGGATCATCCAGTTGGCGAGGCCGACGAAGGCCGGCATCACCGCGCCGAAGACCATGATCAGGCCGTGCATGGTGGTCATCTGGTTGAAGAATTCCGGCTGCACGATTTGCAGGCCGGGCTCGAACAGCTCGGCGCGGATCACCAGCGCCATGCAGCCGCCGAGCAGGAACATCGCGAAGCTGAACCACAGGTACATGCTGCCGATGTCTTTGTGGTTGGTGGTGTAGAGCCACCGCTTGAATCCGGGTTGCGGACCGTGTGCCATGACCAGTTCCTCTACTGCTTATTCTTGAAATTGAGAATGTCGATGGGCTGCACGGTGTCGCCCATGTCGTTGCCGAAGGCATTGCGCTGGTAGGTGATCACCGCGGCCAGGTCCACCTCGGGCAGCTGAGGGCCGAAGGCCTGCATGGCCGGGTTGGTCTGCGAGCCGTTGATCACCATGCCCAGGTGCCCCTCCAGCGGTCCGGTGGCCACCGCGGAACCGGCGATGGCCGGGAAGACACCGGGAACCCCCTGGCCGTTCGGCTGGTGGCAGGCGGCGCAGGTGCGGTTGTAGACCTTCTCGCCCTGGGCGAAGAGTTCGTCGAAGGTGAAGGTCTTCTCGGTGAGTTCGCGCATCCTGGCCGCGGCCGCGGCGCGCTCGCCCAGCCAGGCGTCGTACTCGGCTTCCGGCACCGCCTTGACCACGATCGGCATGAAGCCGTGGTCCTTGCCACACAGCTCGGCGCACTGGCCGCGGTAGAGGCCCGGTTCGTCGATGCGGGTCCAGGATTCGTTGATAAAGCCGGGGATGGCATCCTTCTTCACCGCCAGTTCCGGCACCCACCAGGCGTGGATGACGTCGTTGGCGGTGATCAGGAAGCGGATCTTCTTGCCCACCGGCACCACCAGAGGCTCGTCCACTTCCAGCAGGTAGTTTTCCGTCTTGGGCTGCTGGTTGTCGATCTGTGCGCGGGGGGTGGAGAGGTTGGAGAAGAAGGAGACATCGGCACCCAGGTAGTCGTATTTCCACTTCCACTGGTAGCCGGTGATCATGATGTCGAGATCGGCTTCCTCTGTGTCGTAGATATCGTAGAGGGTCTTGGTGGCGGGGACCGCCATGGCGATCAGGATCAGGGTGGGGATAATGGTCCACACCAGTTCCACCGCGGTGCTCTCGTGGAACTGTGCCGCCTTGTACCCCTTGCTCTTGCGGTGGCGCCACATGCTGTAGAACATCACCCCGAACACCAGCACGCCGATGACCACGCAGATCCAGAAGATCAGCATGTGCAGGTCGTAGGTGGTCCGGGCAACCTCCGTCACCCCCTGGGTCATATTGACCCCCCAGCGCTCGACTCCCTGTTCTTCCGCCAGCGCGGAATGGGCAAGCACCGAAGTGGCCGACAAGGCGAACAGCCGATTGAAGCCTCTCAACATCGCCTACAGATCTCCGTGTCTTGCGAGTTCCCCTGCGGAAACCCGTAATTATTATTTTCGGCCGCCGGCCGCCACGGATAACTGGAGTCCCCCGCCGCCGGAAACCGGCCGCAGGCAATCCCACACAAAAATTGTGGACATGCTGTAGTAACACAAGACTACATACACTGGGCGGAGAGAAACCTCCGCGATACTGCCGTCAGTGCAACTTGTTATTCTTAGTAAAAGATTTTTACTTCAGATGTCGTCGTCCGGAAGGTACAACCAACAACCTGTGTCTTTTTGTCGCATCTACTGCACGGTTAAAAGGAACATATCGCCGGCGAAAAGTCAATTAGCCCGCCAGCCCAAAATCCGCTCCACCCTCCCGGAAACACGAACAGCAACTTACATCACCACGACCGCCCGGAAGCGGACCTTGCCCTCCAGCAGACGCTCGCGGGCACGATCCACTTCCGCGAGCCTGTAGGGTTCCACAATCGCCTTTACCCGGCCGCGCGCGGCGAGATCCAGAGCCTGGTAGAGATATTCGCGGTCGTTGTGCTGGCTGCCGATGATCTGCGCACATTTGGCCACCAGGGCGCCGGTGGAAACCTCCAGGGGTTTTGATCCCAGCCCCATCACCACCAGTCGGCCCATGGGGCGCAACCCCTGTATCGCGTCGGCCTGGGCAGCCGAGGAACTGCCGGTCGCCAGTACTATGTCCGCACCGCCGGCGGAGGCCAGTTCCGCACCGGAACGCACGATTTCATCGGCGCCCAGCTTCCGGATCAAGGGGTCCTTATCGGGTGAGCGACTGAGGGCGATGGTGTGCAAACCCGCTTCCCGGGCATACTGCACCGCCATATGCCCCAGGCCACCGATTCCCACCACCGCCACCCGATCCCCCGGCTTGGGTGCTGCCGCCCGCAACCCGGCGTAGGCAGTGTAGCCGGCGCAGAATACCGGCGCCGCCTGCTCGAATGAGAGTCCATTGGGAATCAGTACTGCTGACTGCGCATAGGCGAGCATAAATTCCGCGTGACAGCCGGGCAGTTGCATACTGGTACCCAGCTTGTCGGCGCAAAACAACGGCCGCCCCCGCTGGCACCATTCACAGCGCCCACAGGCGCCCTGCCACAACAACACCCCCACCCGGTCCCCAATTTTCCGCTCGCGTACTCCCGGCCCCACAGCGACAATCTCACCAGCGGCCTCGTGCCCCGGGGTCCCGCACTGCTGGTGCAAGTCGTTGTAGCAGAGGCCGCTGGCGCGAATGCGGATCAAAACCTGGTTGGCCGCGGGAGCCGGCATTGGCAGATTTCGGATATTCCAGGATCTATCCCGGGGAGAAATAACGACGGACTGCATTGCTAATACCTCGTTTCAAATTGAGAATAGAGCCGACCCGCGAACCGTACAGTTGCACAGCGGAAACGACGCCCTTGCCGCGAGCGCCAAGATTGACAAAAACCCTGTAAATATCAATTACTTACAAGTTTGTAAGTACCAATGGAAAAGTGGGTAATCTGCAGGTGGAACAGGAACGGAGTGGCTGTGGCCTCGGCGCCGCCTTGAAGGTTATCCACGGCAAGTGGAAGCCCACCATTATCTGGGAGCTGCACGTCCGGCCATTGCGCTTCGGCGAATTGCGACGCCGGGTGTCGGGGATCAGCGAGAAGGTGCTGTTCGAACAGCTGCGCGACCTGGAGCACAGCGGCGTTGTCCACCGCCAGGTCTTCGACGAGAAGCCAGCCAGGGTCGAATACTCCCTGACTGCCGCGGGGAGCGAGCTCAACCGTGCAGTGCACGCCCTGGCCGAATGGGGTAGAGCCTATGCGCGCGGAGGCGAGCCCGTAGCGCCCTTCATGCAGTGAGCTTCGCCGCAACCGGCGGTATACCCAGCTCGCCCCCATAGTGCGATGGATGAACGCTCGCGAGATCGCCCCAAAGGGCGATCAGCCCCCGCTGTATTTGCCCACCCTTTCTGCTAGTGTCCGCAGCCCGCCCGCTGCAACAGAGTTTTAATGAACCGCGATTACAGGAATATCAGTTTTTGGTTTGCCGGCCAGGAGCTGCAGGCGCGACCTCAACTGACCCGGGATCTGCAGGTGGATGTCGCCATCGCCGGGGCCGGCTTCACCGGCCTGTGGACGGCCTACTACCTGAAGCAACTGGCCCCGGAGCTCTCCATCGCGATTGTCGAGGCCGAGACCGCCGGCTTCGGTGCCTCGGGGCGCAACGGCGGCTGGCTGATGGGGTCCGTGGAGGGAATGGGACGGCTGCTGGAAGGACTGTCCCCGGCGCGGGCCGGATCGCTGCGCGAGGCGGTCCGGGGCATTGTCCCGGAAGTACACCGGGTACTCGAAACCGAACAGATAGGCTGCGACTTCAACTGGGGCGGCGGCCTCTTCGCCGCGGCCCGCTTCGAAGAACAGCTGCCCCGGGCGCGGGCGCAGCTCGCCGGCCTGCGCGAACAGGGATTCGGTGAGGACGACTACCGCTGGCTGGACGCCGCCGAGGCCGCGGCGCTGGTGAATGTGCGCAACTGCCGGGGCGGTGTCTTTACGCCCCACCTGGCCACCGTCCACCCGCTCAAGCTGGTGCGCGGCCTGGCCCGCCGCCTCGAGGAGCGCGGGGTCACAATTTTCGAGCAGAGCCCGGTAACCGCCGTGGAATCGCGGCGCCTGCAGACGGCGACGGCCAGCGTCGGCGCCCACATAGTGGTCAGCGCGCTGGAGGCCTGGTCGGCGACACCCCGCTCGCCCTTCCCCAGACACACGATACCCGTCGCCAGCAAGATACTGGTCACCGAGCCGCTGCCACCGGTTCTGTGGCAAGAGATCGGCTTCGACCGGCGCCCGGCCTTCAGCGACCAGAGCCGGCTGATCTCCTACGCCCAGCGCACCGCCGACGACCGGCTGCTGTTCGGCGCCCGCGGCAGCTACCAATTGGGCGCGAAGATTCGCCGCAGCGCCGCCCTCAGCAGCGAGGAAATACAGTGGCAGCGGCGCTACATGCTGGATTTCTTCCCCGCGCTGGAGAAGGTGGACATCACCCACGCCTGGGCCGCCTCCCTGGGTATGGCCCGCGGCTTCCGCCCCCACGCACTGCTGGATCGCGAGCGGGGGCTGGCGCTCGGCGGCGGTTACACCGGCGAGGGCGTGGGCGCGTCCAACCTGATCGCGCGCACACTCGCCGACCTGATCCTCGGGCGGGACTCGGCGCTGGCACAGATGCCCTGGGCGCATATCGGTCCGATCGAGCGCGCCCTCCCCTCCTGGGAGCCGGAGCCCCTGCGCTGGCTGGGTTACAGGACCGTGCAGTCGATCTTTGCCTGGGAGGAGCGACTGTGCCTGGATGCCGGCGCGGCGCGCTGGAAAAAGAACCTGGCCGGCCATCTCGCCGACCGGGCGGAAAAATTGATGCACTGAAATATCGAGGGCACAGAAAGCAGCCGTTTAACCCGATACGAGGCCCTGCCGCTGGTGGCCGTCTGGCAAATGTTTACCGATGAGGTTTTTTGCCGGACGGCCACCAGCGGCAGGGCCGGTCGAAGCCTCTTGGGACAAGCCCCCGAAAAGTATGCAGCAACCACAACCCACAACCCACGCCCGCGTCTGGAGCCTGGCCTGGCCGCTGATCCTGAGCAATATCTCGGTACCATTGCTCGGCGCCGTGGACACGGCGATTCTCGGCCACCTGCCCTCGCCGGAATACCTGTCCGGCGTCGCCATAGGCGCGAGCGTCGTATCGATGCTGCTCTGGGCCTTCGGCTTCCTGCGCATGGGCACCACCGGCCTGGTGGCGCGGAGCCCTGGCGATAGCGGTGAAACTGACAGCGGCGAGGCCTGGCTGCTGCGCGCGCTGCTGCTGGCGCTGATTCTGGGGCTCGCGCTCCTGCTGCTGGTGTCGCCGCTGCTCGGCGCTGTCGTGCAGTGGATGAACGCCAGCCCGCAGGCCGCGCCCCACGCCCAGGCCTACCTGCAGATCCGCCTGCTGAGCGCGCCCCTGGCGCTGGCCAACTTCGCCCTGCTGGGCTTCTTTATCGGCCGCCAGAACAGCCGCGCGCCGCTGCTGATACTGCTCACCGCCAACCTGCTGAATATCGCCCTCGACTTTGTGCTTATCGTCGGCCTGAACCTGGGAGCCAGGGGCGCGGCCATGGCCACCGTCTGCGCCGATATCTGCGCTTTTGTGCTCGGCCTGCGCCTGCTGGGGCGACTGGACACGGATATCCGGAAAAATATTTCCCGGCAACTGCGCCGCGCGGACTTCTTTCCCTGGCGCGCCGCGGCGCCCTGGCTGGAGCTGCTGCGCATCAACGGCGACCTGTTCGTGCGCACCTGCCTGCTGCTGCTCACTTTCACCTTCTTTACCGCCCAGGGCGCGGCCCAGGGCGACGCGGTGCTCGCGGCCAACGCGATACTGCTGCAGCTGCTGATGATGACCTCCTACGCACTGGACGGCTTCGCCCACGCGACCGAGGCACTGGTGGGCGAGTCGGTGGCAAAGAGATCACTGCGGCTTTTCCACGCCACCGTGCGCACCGCCGGAACCTGGGCGCTGGCCAGCGCGACCGCGATCACCCTGCTGCTGGTTTCCGGCCGCCCGCTGATACTGCCGCTGTTTACCGATATCGATGCCGTGATCGAGCAGGCGGGCCGGGTTTACTGGTGGCTCTGCGCCCTCCCGCTGATCGCGGTGTGGAGTTACCAGCTGGACGGTGTCTTTATCGGTGCGGGGAAAAGCCGGCAGATGCGCGATACCATGTTCGTGGCAACCGTGCTGATTTTCTTCCCCGCCTGGTGGCTGACACGGGGCTGGGGCAACCATGGCGTCTGGCTCAGCCTGTTTTTGTGGTTTAGTGCGCGCTCCCTGGGATTGCTGATCTATTATCGCTACTACACTTTAGGCAAATCGTGGATCTAACTGGAGCGACGGTACCAACCCATCTTCTTTTATCGTTAAGCAGTATTGCCACTTCGCAAATCAACGGAAAAGGGGATACCGCCGTTGACACAATAAAAAGTGGTAGCGATGTACGACGACTATCAAATAATTCAGCAGTGCATTGACCGCGCGGTTACCCTCGAGCGCCACAAGGGGCGTTTCCATCGAGCGATGCGGCGCTCCCTCCCCAGGCTGCACCGCAGCATCCAGCTGCCGCAGCAGGATATTCCCCGGCACATCACCTGTTTTGTAATCCGCTATATCCAGGCGGTCCCCGAGTGGCTGCGGCAACTGGAGACACTCTGCGAGGCCGCAGGAATCCGATTCGCCCCGGTGCGCGAAGTGATAGGGCGCAGTTTCGCCGAACCTCCGGAAAGGCATCCCGATCAGGTGGGCCTGGCGGCCCTGCTCGACGACGCCTACCTGGCCCACCGCACCCTGGAGGAGATCAACGAACAACTGCAGCCGGCCTGCGGCATGCCGCTATTGCCGATGGACCCCATGGTGGCGAACCTGGTGGTGCGGGAACTGCTCGGCGAGCAGTATGCGGGCGAGCTGGACGAGGTCTGCATTGCACTGGGGCACAGCTTCCGCGGCCAACGGCTGGCTCCTGACAGCCTGGTGGCGATGATTCTGTGCAGGCAGCGCTTTATCGCAACCCCGGGGACCTGGCCGGATTTCGCGGCGGAGCTGGATATTGCACTGCGGCCACCCGTGGCCGAGTACGAAAGTCACACGCTGCACTGAGCGGAGAAGGACCGGAACAATAATAAAATCAGGATGGGTAGGATTGGGCGGACACTGTTATCGCTTGCCTGGTAATAACATCGTACGCCCATTATTTTTTATTCCCCTGCCGTCAGTTGCTGCCTCTGTACTATCTGTTTCCAGTTGCCGAAGAATTCGCTCTCTCCCTGCAGAATCGCGCTGTTCAGGTTGTCGACCTCGCGGCGCAGATTGCCGTCGTGGAAATACAGGCTTCCGGCGCGCAGGCTGTATCCGCGGGGACTGTCCGCCAGCAGCCGGTAGAAGCGCTCCACCCGCTGCAGATGTGCATCCACCTGGCGCCTGGAGAAATTTCCCTTGCGGTAGAAATCCAGTACCTGCGCGTCGATCTCCTGCAGGGCGCGATCGCGGCTCTGCGGCGACAGGTCGCTGCCCGCCAGCTGGCTGTGGATATCCGTGCGCAGATCCTGCAGATAGCGGTCCGCCGCCTGGGCGGAAACCTTCAGCCGGTCGATGGTGCGCTGGCGCCTCCTGAGCGAGTCGCGGTTCTTCAGGGTGCGGCTGTCGGACATTTCCCGCGCGGCGAAATCCCCCAGGGGGCGGAAGATGGTCTCGTGCTGCAGCTTGCTGTGACGGGTCAGCTTTTCGCAGATGGCGATGGCCTCCTGCCACTCGGCATAGGGCTGGCCATCGAGCTGCTGCTGCGGCAGCTGTGCCACCGCCTCGTCCAGTTTCCGCCCCTGCTCCCGGTAGAAGTCCGGCTGCGCGCGCCAGTCATTGGCCTGCAGGCGGAACAGCGACAGCAGCCCCTGGTTGATGCAGCTGGCCAGCAGGTGCGCCGTCTGTTCCCGCTGCTGCGCGCGCAGTTTGCGGTAGTAATCCAGGCCGTAGAGGCCGGCTATGGCGACCACCAGCAGGAATGCCAACAGTGGGTAGAGTTTCTTCATTATTTTTATTTTTTCGGTGGCTGGATGATTTTTACCGGCGCCTCGATTTCTTTGCCTTCATCGCGCTTGTTCACCCGCGTCACCAGCTCCTGCGGTGACGACTGCAGGCGTATCTCATCCTTGAATCCGCAGGCGACGCACTCGCGATAATTCCTGCCGCCCTGGCGGTAGTTGACGATCCTGTCCATCTCGCTGCAGCGCGGGCAGACTGCACCGGCGATAAATCTTTTTTTCAGCGGCTTGTCGCCGTCGTCTTTCGTCATAGGGGTACTGCTCAATCTACTGATACCGTTGTCTTGAAGCTCCGACCTGCCCTGCCGCCAGTGGACACCGCACCGTCAGCGCTGGGCGGCGATCGCCTCAACCAGTTCGGCTTTGTTCATACGGCTGCGACCCGGGATATCGAGTTCCTGGGCACGCTCGTAGAGTTGGTCCCGCGAGAGCGCTTTCAGCTCGGTGCGCCGGCTTTTCCCCCGGCGGGCCGTCTTGCCGTTACCGCCTCCCTTCGGGGGCCGGACGCTCGCGCGCGCCGGCTGCTGCGGGGGACGACCCTCGGCGAGGCTCTGCTTGAGCACCTGCATCAGGTCGATCACCTCGCCGCTCTTTGCCGGCGCGACCGCGGGTTCCTCCCCGGCCAGCTCGACCACATCCTCGCCCCGCGCCAGCTTCTCCTCGGCGCGTTCGACGATACGCTGGCTCTGCGGGTCCTGCAGTGTCTCGCGCTCGAACGTCTCGTGGCTGAGCGCAGCAATGGCTTTTTCCATGGCTTTCACGCGCCGCTTGTCGGGAGCCTCCTTCTCCGGCAGTTCCATCTCCTCCGGCGAGCGTATTTCCTCGGCGAAACGCAGGGTCTCGGCACGCAGGATACCCTTTTCGGCGATGATCGCCACCAGGTACTCCTTGTCGCGCATGACGAAAGTGGCGATGCCGGCGCGCCCCGACGCCTCCATGCTCTCGGCCAGCAGGCGGTAGGCCTTGGTGATGCCCTGGTCGGGGGTCATCAGGTAGGCCCGCTGGAAGTACATCGGATCTATCTCGTCGACGTCGACGAACCGCTTGAGATCGATCTCCTGAGATTTCTCCGGCGCCAGCGACGCGAGTTCGCGGTCCTCGATCACCACGAATTCGTTCTTCGCCACCTCGTAGCCACGCACCAGCTCGTCGTTGTCGAGCGCGCGCTCGTCCTTCTCGCAGAAGTAACGCCGTGTCAGCGGCGTGCCATCGCGGTCGACCATGCGCAGCGACACCGGCCTGGAACGGTTGGCCGGGTAGAGGTTCACCGGCAGGCTGACCAGGCCGAAGCTGATGGTACCCGACCACAGGGGGCGGGGGCCGCTGGGGTGGAAGCGCTTCTTCTCCTTTTTTTCTTCACGCTTCTTTTCCCTTGGCTCCGCGGTCTTGCGCTTTCGTTGGCTAGGCACGCTTTCTCTCCTTCTTCAGGCTGGCCTCGAGCGCCCTGGACAGGTCCTCGGAGGGCTCGCGGCGGCGCAGGGGGACTACCTTGACGCTCTTGCCCTGCCGCTTGGCTTCGATCAGCTCCAGCACTCGGGCGCGATATTCGTCGTGGTACTGGTCGGGGTCGAACTCGGCCTCGAGCATGCCGATCAGCTGGCGGGCCATGTCCAGCTCCCTGGCATCGAGCGGTTTGCCCTTGGGCGGCTCCAGGGAGTCGATCGGGATCACCTCCTCCTCGTGACGCAGCGACACCAGTATCGGCACGCCGCGATGCAGGCGCAGGGCGCCGACGTAGGATTTCTTGCGCATGACCCAGCGCGCCAGGCCCTCCCGGCCGCTGTGCTCGAGCGCCTCGGCGAGGGCGAAATAGGTCGATTCACTGCCGTCGGGACCCAGGTAGTAGGGGCGGTCGTACCAGCGGTGGTCGATCGCTTCTGGCGGCATGAAACGGAGGATCTCGATATCGCGCCCCGCCTCCGGCTCCAGCGCGTCCAGTTCCTCCTGGCCGAACATCACCAGGGTGCCCTCGCCAATGGGGTAGGCGCGATGGATCTCGTCGTAGGGAACTATCTCGTCGGTCTCGGGGTTGACCATGGCCTGCTTCACCGGCAGGCGGTCCCTGGCGTGCAACAGCCTGAAATGAACGCTGCGGTCCTCTACCGCCGAGTAGAGCTTGACCGGAACCTTCACTTCACCGAAGCGGATCACCCCCTTCCATATCGCCTGTGCGCTCATCGTGGTATCTCCCGATCCAGTGACTTTACCCCCACCGATTCGAGCAGCTCGGCATCCAGTGGGCGCGCCGCGTCGGAGAAGCCGGCCCAGGGATCGCCGCGCAGGGCCGCGAGCCGGCGGCGCAGGTTGCCAACGTTGTAGCGGTCGGGGCGCAGCGCCGCGCCGAGTTCGTCCCAGCGGACCGGCACCGCCGCCGGGGCCCTCTCGCGGGCGCGCACCGTGTAGGAGGCCACCGCCGTGGCGCCGCGGCCGTTGCGCAGGTAGTCGATGAAGATGCGCCCCTCGCGCCTGGCCTTCGATGGATTGATCGTCAGCCGCTTGGGGTCCTCCCTGGCGTGCTGGCCGGCGACGGCGCGGGCGAAGGCCTTGGCCCGGTCCCAATCGGCCTCGGGTACCAGGGGCACCACCAGGTGCAAGCCCTTGCCACCGGTGGTGCGCGGGAAGGGCGTTAGCCCGAGGGCTTCGATGCGCTCGCGCAGGGTGCCGGCGACGCGCAGCACCTCCTTCCAGGCCACGCCCTCCCCCGGGTCCAGGTCGAAGACCAGGATATCCGGCTGCTCGAGGTGATCGATGCGGCTGCCCCAGGGGTGGATCTCCAGCGCACCGGCCTGTACCAGGCCGACCAGATCCGCGGCGGACTCGACGTAGAGGTATTCCTCACTGCCCTCCTTCTCCGGCACCTCGACCCGCGGCACACGCTCGGGAATGGCGCTGCGCGGATGCTTCTGGAAGAAGCATTCCCCGTTGCGGCCCTCGGGACAGCGCAGCAGCGCCAGCGGCCGCCGCACCAGCTGCGGCAGCACCCAGTCCTGGATTCGCTCGTAGAAACGCGCCAGGTCGAGCTTGGTCAGCCCCAGTTCGGGAAACAGCACCCGCTCGGGGTGCGTCAGGCGCACGCCGAGCAGCGATGTCTCGCCCTTGCGACGGCCGACGCCGGCCCTGCGCCGGGGGGCGGAGTGGTCGGCAGTCTCTTCCCTGGCGGGCGTCATGCGGATTTCCCCGGGGTCGCGGTCCTCGCGCAATCCGCGAAATACCGGATGGCGGGGACGGCCGTCCCGGGTGCGCTCGCTGAACTCCACCTCGACCACCAGTTCGGGGCGTACCCAGTGCGCCGAGCGGCTGTCCGGCACGGCGGCGTGGAAGGGCGAGTGGTCGATCTCCAGGGACGTCAGGGTCTCGCCCAGGTCCTCCAACTGGCGCTGGCTGAAGCCGGTACCGACGCGCCCGGCGTAGACCAGCCCCTCACCGCCATAGGCACCGATCAGCAGCGCGCCGAAGCCGGTGCGCGCACCGCCGGGCTCGGTATAGCCGCCGACCACAAACTCCTCCTGGGTGACGCACTTGACCTTGAGCCAGTCGCGGCTGCGCCTCTGCCGGTAGTGGCTATCGGCGCGCTTGCAGAGGATGCCCTCGAGCCCCATCTGGCAGGCGCGCTCGTAGAAGGCCTCTCCTTTCCCCTCGAGATGGTCGGAGTAGCGGACGGTGCCGCCCTCGATGCCGGCGGCGTCGAGCAGTGCCCGGAGGCTACGCTTGCGTTCCAGCAGTGCCACGCCGGTAAGGTCGTAGCCGTCCAGGTAGGGCAGGTCGAAGACCTGGTAGATCAGATCGGTCGTGCGGCCGCTGGCGAGCGCCTCCTGCAGCAGGCCGAAACGGCTGATGCCGTCTTTGCCCATGGCCACCACCTCGCCGTCGAGCAGCGCCGATTCCGCCGGCAGCGCCTGCAGGGTCTCGGCCAGTTCGGGGAAGCGTTCGGTCCAATCCTTGCCGTTGCGGGTGATCAGTCGAACCCCGCCGCGCTCCACCCGGGCCAGCAGGCGGTAGCCGTCGAGTTTGATCTCGTAGATCCAGTCGCCCCGGGACGGGACCTCGGCGGCCGCGGTGGCCAGTTGCGGCTTCATTCCCCGCGGCGGCTTCGCGCGCCGGACGCCGTCGAGCTGCGACGGGTCGGGCGGCGTCCGGGGGGAGGGAATAATGCGGTGGTTCGAAGACCAGACGGCGTCGCGATCCCCGGCGATCTGCGCCATGCTGCGCCCGCTGGCGATGCTGCTGTCCTCGTCGACACTGAGGGAGGCGGCCATGCGCGGCTCGTCGTCGTGGCGCTTGATCATCAGCCAGTTGCGCCCGCGCTTGTCCTGGCTTTTGCCGCTCATGCGGGTCAGGGTCCAGCGCCCCTTGAGCCGCTCGCCGTCGAGCTCGATATCGATATGGTCCTTTTTTGGGCGTCCCCTGACCCGCCAGGTGCCGCGATCCCAGAGCATCACGGTGCCGCCGCCGTAGGCCTTGGCGGGTATTACGCCCTCGAAATCGCCGTAGTCGAGCGGGTGGTCCTCGACCTCCACGGCCAGGCGCTTCTCACCGGGTTCCAGGCTCGGCCCCTTGGGCAGTGCCCAGCTCTTGAGCACGCCGTCCCGCTCCAGGCGCAGGTCAAAGTGGTCGTGGCTCGCCGCGTGCTTGTGCATGACGTAGAGGTCCCCCGAACCCGAGGCGCCGGGCGCCTCGCCGGCGGGTTCCGGGGTGCGTGTGAAGTCGCGCTTGCGGCGATACTCCTCGAGTCTCTGCATCCACTCCGTCCGCCGAACTGCTCTTTACGGGCCTCCTTTCAGACTAGTTCCGCGGGGTTGGAGCGCCAAGCTGCCGCGCGCAGGCGCAGCGGGTCCCGGGCGGGTCTCCTGTCACTCGTGGGCGGTCTCGTCGCATTCCACGATGCCGCTGTGGCGCAGCAGGGCATCTATGTTGGGCTCGCGGCCGCGAAATTCCGTGAACAGCTCCAGCGCGTCGCGGCTGCCGCCCTGCTCGAGGATGCAGTGCAGGAAGCTGTCGCCGGTGGCGCGGTCGAAGATGCCGTTTTCCTCGAACAGGGAGAAGGCGTCGGAAGACAGCACCTCGGCCCACTTGTAGCTGTAGTAGCCCGCCGCATAGCCGCCGGCGAAGATATGGCTGAAGCCGTGCTGGAAGCGGTTCTCCTCCGCCACCGGCACCACCGCCACCTGCGCGCGCACCCGATCCAGCAGTTGCTGCATTTCGGCGGCGCTGGCGCCCCGCTCCAGGCAGTGCAGCTTGAAATCGAACAGGGCGAATTCCAGCTGGCGCACGGTGAACATGGCCGACTGGAAATTCTTCGCCGCCAGCATCTTGTCCAGCAGCGCCTGCGGCAGCGGCTCGCCGGTCTCGAAATGGCCGGAGATCATCGCGATCGCTTGTGGCTGCCAGCACCAGTTCTCCAGGAACTGGCTCGGCAGTTCCACCGCATCCCATGCCACGCCATTGATGCCGGACACGGCCGCCACATCCACCCTGGTCAGCATATGGTGCAGGCCGTGACCGAACTCGTGGAACAGGGTGGTGACCTCGTAGTGGGTCAGCAGCGACGGCTTGCCTGCAGCGGGCGGAGAGAAGTTGCACACCAGGTAGGCCACCGGCAGCTGCAGGCCGTCGGGCGTCTGCCGGCGCACGCAGACGCTGTCCATCCAGGCGCCGCCGCGCTTCTTCTCCCTGGCGAAGGGATCCAGGTAGAAGCCGGCAAAGCGCTCGCCTTCTTGATTTCCTTTACCAGGCCGCTTGAGCCAGAAGAACTGCACATCCCCGTGCCAGCAGGGCACGCCCGGGTCCTCCTCCACGGTAACGCCGAACAACTTTTCCACCACCGCGAAGAGGCCGGTGAGCACTTTCGGGTAGGGAAAATAGGGGCGCAGCTCCTCCTGGCTGATCGCGTAGCGCTCCTGCTTCAGCTTCTCCGCCGCCCAGGCCATATCCCAGGGCTGCAGCTGTTCCACGTTGAGCTTTTCCGCGGCGAATTCCCGCAGTTCAGCAACCTCCTGCAGGGCCGCGGGCCTGGCCCGCGCGGCCAGGTCGCCGAGGAATTCCAGCACCCTGTCGGGGTCCGGCGCCATCTTGCTGGCCAGGGACAGTTCGGCGTAGTTGGCCATGCCGAGCAGCCCGGCCTGCTCGGCGCGCAGCGCCAGTATCTCCTCCATTACCGCCGAGTTGTCGAACTCGCCGCCGTTGGGGCCGGTTTCCGAGGCGCGGCTGACAAAGGCCTTGTGCACCTTCTCGCGCAGTGCGCGGTTGTCGGCGTGGGTCATCACCGCCAGGTAACTGGGGCCCTCGAGGGTGATCAGCCAGCCGCCGAGGTCCCTGGCCTCCGCGGCCGCCTTTGCCGCGGCCAGGGCCGTCTGCGGCAGGCCGGACAGCTCGGCCTCATTTTCCGTGTGGTGGGTCCAGGCGTTGGTGGCGTCCAGCACATTGTTGGCGAAGCGGCTCGACAGTTCCGCCAGGCGGCGGCTGTTGGCGGCAAATTTCTCCCGCGCCTCGCCCTCGAGGCCGACGCCGCTCAAGACGAAATCCCGAAGTCCCAGCTCGACGGCCTTCTTGCGCGGCTGCGGCCAGGCGGCGAAGTCGGGCGAATCCGCCAGCTGCTGGTAGACGCCGTAGAGATCGCGGTTCTGGCCCAGCTCGGTCCAGTAGGCGGTCACCTGCGCCAGCGCAGCCTCGTAGGGTTCGCGCCAGGGACCGCTCAGCACGCTGTTCAGGTGGCTGACCGGGGAGAAGGCGCGGTTGAGCCTGTCCTGGGCCTCCTCCAGCGGGGCCAGGGTGCTGTCCCAGCCGGGGTTTTCCAGTCCTTCCTCGAGCTGTGCCCGGCAGTAGTCGATCAACTCGGCGATCGCCGGCTCCACCTGGTCCGGTTGCAAGCGGTCGAAGGGAGGTAGCAGCGGCAAATTCAATAACGGATTGGACATACAACACCCTGTGCACGGAAAACGATAGAGCTATCATAGAAGACCGATTGTACAGGAGGTTGAACATGTCCCCGCTGCGCACCCACGGCAATGGCGAAACTGAAAAATCCCCCCAGCTCGGCAACGGTGTCTACGTAGACCCGCAGTCCGCCGTGATCGGCGACGTGACCCTGGGCGACGACAGCTCCGTGTGGCCCATGGCGGTGGTGCGCGGCGATATGCACCGTATTCAGATAGGCGCGCGCACCAGCGTGCAGGACGGCGCCGTGCTGCATATCACCCACGCCGGTCCCTTCAATCCGGACGGCTGGCCGCTGATCATCGGCGACGACGTGACCATAGGCCACAAGGCCTGCCTCCACGGCTGCACCGTCGGCAGCCGGGTGCTGATCGGCATAGGCGCCATAGTGCTGGACGGCGCGGTGATCGAGGACGAGGTGGTGCTGGCCGCCGGCGCCCTGGTGCCGCCGGGGAAAAAACTGGAGAGCGGCCACCTGTACGTGGGTGCCCCCTGCAAGCAGGCGCGGCCGCTGTCGGACAAGGAAAAGCAGTTCTTCCGCTACTCTGCCGAAAACTATGTGAAACTGAAGAACCAGTACCTGACCGAACACGAGCAGCCCTGAGGCACTGACCCAGCCAGGGAATCCTTTCTACTTCCAGAGGGCGAACCCGGGGTTCGCCCCTACCCGACGGCACTCCCGCTCCCAACCACCCAGGGTTACTTGGCGTCGATTTTTAAGCCTGTCTTCCGATATTTCCGTCGTCAAAAAAATATGGAAGCACTGCGAATCACGATTCTTCGACTCAGTGAGCGACTTCAATCTTTCCTGTGCCACTTGTCATCGTCGCCTTTTTCATATTTTTCCTTGACGGCGCTCCAGGCGATCTTCGCCGCGCGCTCGTCCCGGTCGTCTTTGTCCTTATGCTGCCCGTAGGCGCTGTTGTAGGCCTCCTTGTAGATTTCCTGGGCGTGCTTGGGCAGGGGATTTGTGACATTCTTGGGAAGATCATCAATGGATTTGTACGGCATAAATACCTCGGTGGAAGAGAGTGTTACCGGATGGAAGCTGCGACGGGGAGTAGCGCGCAGTGCCTACACTATAGTGTGCCGCCCGGCGGCTGCGGTGGATGCAACCGCCGGAGACCGGGCGGGATTCCGCCTTTCGCGTCTGAAGGCCATTCCTTGACTTCGCACCTCCCGGGGGCGGTAATACAGATCCCGACGGAAGGTCCTGTCCCCATTCCCCGGACAGGGGCGAGTTCAAAATCAAACCCCGACATATGATCAACCTGAATCTGGACCAGCTGCGCACCTTTGTCGCCGCCTGCGAGAAGGGCTCCTTCTCCGCGGTGGCGCGGGAGATGGGCCGCGCCCAGTCGGCGGTCAGCGCACAGATCCAGAACCTGGAGCTGGACCTGGGGCTGGACCTGTTCGACCGCAGCGGCAAATACCCGCTGCCGACGCCGGCGGCCCAGGCGCTGCTGCCGCTGGCGCGCCAGGCCATAGGCCAGCTGGTGCGCTTCCAGCAGGCGGCGGATTCCTACCAGCGCGGCGAGGAGCCGCAGCTGCATATCGTGTTCGAGGAGCTGGTGATGCCGGACAAGCTGAACGATATGCTGGCCGCCTTCAGCGAACGCTTTCCCCACACCCAGATCCACTCCAGCACCGCCACCGACGAATCCGCCATAGGCCTGATCGCCGGGGGCGACGCCGACTTCGCCTTCGTCACCGCCCGCGACCAGTACCCGGATGCGCTGGATTTCAACAACCTGGGGCAGCAGCGCATACTGACCCTCGCCAGCCCCGAGCACCCGCTGGCATTGAGCCCCGGCGCTTCCCTGAACGACGCCGCCCGGTACCGGCAGATAGTCACCGCCTCGCCAGCCAGCAGTCGCCGCTGGCAGCTGTCGCCACAGTCCTGGCGCAGCGATTCGCTGCTGCAGGCCCTGGACCTGGCCTGCAAGGGCGTCGGCTGGGTCAATGCCCCCTACGAGTTGGCGCGCCCCTTCCTGAAGAGCGGCAAGCTGGTGGAGCTGAACCTGACCAGTGCACTCAGCGCCTGGAGCCTCGGCGTCGACCTGCTGTGGTCCGCGAAGACGCCCCAGGGCACGGCGGCGCGCTGGTTTGCGCGGGAGGCGCGGCGCCTCTACGGCAACTATTACAGCCCACCTATCGAAACTGCCGATAGAAACTAACTTTCATCCATCTCCACCGTCGCCGAAACTGGTACTTCCATCGGCTTGGGGAGGTATTGCAGATGAGCGACCGGCTGGAGTTTGTTCTCTTTTCCATGGTGATCGGCGCCGGCGCCACCGCCGTCATGGACCTCTGGGCCCTGCTGCGGCAGCGCCTCTCCGGTGCACCATCGCTGGACTGGGCCATGGTCGGGCGCTGGCTCGGCAATATTCCCCGCGGGCACTTGGTCCACGACCGCATCGCCGCCGCCCCGCCGGTCCTGGGCGAGCGCATGATCGGCTGGTGTGCCCACTACGGGATCGGCATAGCGTTTGCGGCGATGCTGCTGGCGATATGCGGCGTCAGTTGGGCCCGCCAACCGACGCCGCTGCCGGCCCTGCTTTTCGGCCTGGCCACCGTGGCCGCACCCTTTCTCATCATGCAACCGGCACTCGGCGCCGGCATAGCCGCCAGCAGGGCGCCGAATCCAAACCGGGCCCGCGTCAACAGCCTGCTCACCCACGGCGTATTCGGGCTGGGCCTCTACCTGTCGGCGCTGCCGATCCAGAAACTGATTTGATCCACTACCGAGGAGTTATCCCATGACTGTAGAACAGCACCTGTTGGAGATGGACGAGTTCTCGCGCCGCTATCGCTACGATATGGACTACCTGAAGGAATTTCTGCGGGCATCGCCGGAGGGCTTTGAGAAATTCGCCAATTTCCGCCCCCTGTCCTACCACCGGGAATTTCTGCCGCCGGAGACCTTCTGGGTCAGCAAGCTGGCCGCAATGCAGGTGGCCGACTGCGGCGAGTGCCTGCAACTGACGGTGCGCATGGCACTGGAAGCGGGCATAGAGAAGCCGCTGGTACAGGCCTGCCTGCAGGGCGGCAGCCGGCTGCCGGAGAACCTGAAGGATGTCTTCGATTTCGCCACTGCGGTGGCCAGCTACCGCAATATCGATCCGCTGCTGGAGGAGCGCATCGATGCGCAACTCACCAGGAGCCAGCGCATCGAACTGGGCGTCTGCGTCGCCACCGCTTCCGTGTATCCGACCATCAAGCGGGCCATGGGCCACACCCAGAGCTGCAGCCTTGTGGAAATCGAGTTCGCGGCCTGAGCGATTCGTTGTGGTGACTAGTGCACCAACAGCCGCTTCGCCGCCCGCACCAGCTGGCGGCTGAGTTCGGCGAGCAGTTCGCCGCCGTTGCGCCAGTGGTGCCAGTAGAGCGGCACGTCCAGCGGCCGCTCCGGCAGCAGCTCGACCAGCTCGCCGCGGGCCAGCGCATCGGCGGCCTGCAGCTCCGGCACCATCCCCCAGCCCAGGCCGCCCGAGGTGAGGTGGACGAAACCCTCCGAGGACGGGCACAGGTGGTAGGCGAAGTTGCCCGCGACGCCGAGGGATTCCAGGTAGCGGTGCTGGAGGAAATCGTCCGGCCCGAAGACGATGGCGGGGCTGCGCGCCAGCGCGGCGGGCGTCACCCGCTCGGGAAAATGCCGGGCGATAAACGCCGGGCTGGCCAGCGCCCGGTAGCGCATGGCCCCGAGCAGGACACTGCGCGCGCCGGCCACCGGGCGCTCGGCGGCGCAGACGCAGGCCGCCACCTCGCCGGCGCGCATGCGCTTGAGCCCCACCTCCTGGTCCTCCACCACCAGGTCCAGCAATACCCCCTGCCCGGCACAGAAATTGGCCACCGCCGGCGCCCACCAGGTCGCCAGGCTGTCGGCGTTGATCGCGACGCGCAGGCGCTCCGGCCCGCCGCCCTCGTCGAGTGCCGGGACCTGGCCCTGCAGGTCGCGCTCGAGCAGGCGCACCTGCTGCACATGGTTGAGCAGGCGCCGGCCCAGTTCGGTGGGCTGCGGCGGTGTCGCCCGCACCAGCACCGGCTGGCCGACCCGCGCCTCCAGCAGCTTGATCCGCTGCGACACCGCCGACTGCGACAGGCCCAGTAACAGCGCGGCCCGCTCGAACCCGCCCTGCTCCACCACAGCGGCGAGCGCGGACAGCAGCTTGTAGTCGAACATATCGATTTTTCTAATGGGTGATCAGTAGGATTCGTTTTTCTTATATCACCGTCCACTCCAGAATCGCCAGCAGTTCCGATATCCGAGGGGAGAAACAGCGATGTGGCAGAGCTATCTAAACGGACTGCTGGTGGCCGCCGGGCTTATCGTCGCCATAGGCGCGCAGAACGCCTTCGTCCTGGCACAGAGCCTGCGCCGCGAACACCACCTGCCGGTGGCCGCGCTCTGCGTATTGTGCGATGCGCTGCTGGTCTCCGCCGGCGTATTCGGCCTGGCCGCCCTGCTGCTGCAGAGTCCGGCGCTGCTGGCGCTGGCGCGCTGGGGCGGCGCAGCCTTCCTGCTCTGGTACGGGCTCCAGGCGCTGCTGCGCGCCCTGCGCCCGCAGGGACTCGAACAGGCCGCGGACGCCGGCCCGCGCTCGCGCCGCGCGGTACTGCTCGCCGCCCTGGCGGTGACCCTGCTGAACCCGCACGTCTACCTGGACACCGTATTGCTGATCGGCTCCCTCGGCGCCCAGCAGGCCGAACCGGGGGCCTATGCCCTGGGCGCCGCCAGCGCATCGCTGGTGTGGTTCTTCGGCCTCGCCCTGGGCGCCGCCTGGCTCTCGCCCTGGCTGGCACGCCCGGCGACCTGGCGCCTGCTCGACCTGGGCGTGGCTATCATGATGTTCAGCGTGGCCGCGCAGCTGCTGCTCGACCACTGAGGGAAAGCTCAGGGCTTGACCCAACGTACCCTCGGGGTTTTATCCTGCCCGCTGTCGATTGACGGCCGGTGAGATCGATCAGCTCCTACTCCCTCGGGAATCCGCCCGGAGGTGCAATCCGGAAACACAGTGGATAACCGATCGTGACCGAACTCAATACCGACACCGTCTCCACCAGTCCGACCCCCGCCCCCGCGCATTCCCTGTGGCGTGAACTGCTGAATGCCATCCGCGGCACACAAGCGGACTACACCCGCATCGGCATGCGCCGCGCGGTCTTCCTGCTGGCGGTGCCCATGGTGCTGGAGCTGGTGATGGAGGCCACCTTCGCGGTGGTGGACATCTACTTCGTGGGCAAGCTAGGGGCCTCGGCGGTGGCCACCGTGGGCCTGACCGAGACCTACCTGTTCCTGCTCTACGCCATCGGCATCGGGCTGGCCACGGCGGTCACCGCCATAGTCGCGCGGCGCATCGGCGAGAAAAAGAAGGACGAAGCTGGCCTCACCGCGGTGCAGGCCATCTTTGTCGCGCTGCTGGTTTCGCTGCCGTTCACCCTCGCGGGCATCTTCTACGCCCGGGAACTGCTGGTGCTGATGGGCGCGGACGCCTGGGCCCTGGAACAGGGCTACCGATACACCCAGTGGATGCTGGGCGGCAACGCGGTGATAGTGCTGTTGTTCGTGATCAACGCCGTCTACCGCGGCGCGGGGGACGCGGCCATCGCCATGCGCGTGCTGTGGATCGCCAACGGCATCAACATACTGCTCGACCCCATGCTGATTTTCGGCCTGGGGCCGATTCCGGCCCTGGGCATCGAGGGCGCGGCCATCGCCACCAATATCGGCCGCGGCGTGGGCGTATTCATGCAGCTGTGGATACTCTTCCGCGGCGGCAAGCATATCCGCGTCCTCGCCTCGCAGCTGGTGTGGGATACGAAAGTGGCGCTCAACGTGGTGCGCACCGCCCTCGGCGGCATCGGCCAGATGATCGTGGCCATGACCTCGTGGATATTCCTGATGCGCATCCTCGCCGAAGTGGGCAACGAGGCGGTGGCCGGCGCCACCATCGCCGTGCGCATCATGATGTTCACGCTGATGCCCGCCTGGGGCCTGTCCAACGCCGCCGCCACCCTGGTGGGCCAGAACCTGGGCGCCGGCCAGCCGGGCCGCGCCGAGTCCTCCGTGTGGCTGATCGGCCTGTACAACATGGTGTTCCTGCTCGGCGTGTCGGTGGTGTACTTCCTCTACTACGCGCAGTTGATGGAGATCTTCACCGGGGACCCCGCGGTGGTCGCCATCGGCGGCGAGTGGCTGCGGATTCTCTCCTACTCCTACTTTGTGTACGGCTGGTGGATGGTCTCGGTGCAGGCCTTCAACGGCGCCGGCGACACCGCCACCCCCACCCGGATCAACCTGGTGTTCTTCTGGCTGATCCAGATTCCGCTGTGCTGGTACCTGGCGGTGCCGCTGGACTGGCAGCACTCCGGGGTCTTCTGGGGGGTGTTCGTCACCGAGACCTCGGTGGGGCTGTTTACCCTGTGGCTCTTTTCCCGCGGCGGGTGGAAAACCCGCGAGGTCTAGGACGAGCAGCACTATTTTCAGGCCTGGGGCGGACCTGCTACCGGGGGTTCTTTGCGGGACACGGGCTAGGCGCCCCCCTCAATACATCCCTGTAGGCTTGTCCGCGAGGTCCCTCTCGCAGACAGTCCCGCAAAGAACCCCCGGTAGCAGGCCCTTCGCATCAAGCTTTATCGCTTAAGTTGGTGCCGTTGATGTATAGGGTTATTTGCCCTGGACGCGCAGCAGCCCGGAGGCGGCTATGCCGCCGATGGCGCAGGCGAGAATGATCACCAGCGGCGCCAGCATGCCCAGGGCGACGGCGCCGGGACCGTAACCGCGCATCGGCAACAGCAGCAGCAACAGGACGCCGGCCGGGATCAGCGACAGGAAAAAACCCCGCGCCAGCCAGGACCTGCGCCAGGGCAGCAGGAAGATCAGGCCGCAGACGCCGCCCCAGACGATGCGCTGGTAGAGGTAGGCGTTGGAGAGATAGGGGGCAATGTCGACCCCGAGCCAGCGGGTGAAGCCGTAGTGGCCCATGGCCCAGAGGCCCAGCGCATAGGCCAGTCCGGCAAGACTGCCGGCGGCGAAACAGACAGAAAGGTTTTTAATAAATTCTCGCACTGATACCTCCATTTACTGATCCCCGCAGGGCAATGACCCGGCGGGACAAACGGGCATCAGTATGCCAGATCTCGCGGTAGGGACCGCTGACGGGTTTCAAACTCAGGCGGGAATGGCACTAAGTTGAGCGGACAGCTGGCACACTGTAAGGCTCTGCCGCCGGTGGCCGCCCGGGAAATGTTTGCCGATGAGGCTTTTTCCCGGGCGGCTACCGGCGGCAGAGCCGGGTCGGAACCCCTAACTTAGCGGCATTCAAATCAGGCGGGTCTTTTGGACGGGCCGTAGAGTTCTTCCAACATGCCGTCGATACGGGCGGCCAGCGCTTCCTGGGAGTCGTCCAGCAGAATCACATGCCCCATCTTGCGCCCCGGGCGCAGTGCCTTGCCGTAGGACCAGACACCCTCGTTGGGCAGGGCCGGTTTCTTGTCGACGCCCAGCATATTGATCATCACCGCGGGGTGATCGCAGTGGGTCTCCCCCAGCGGCATGCCGAGAATCGCGCGCACATGGTTGGCAAACTGGCTGGTTTCCGCACCGGCGAGGGTCCAATGGCCGCTGTTGTGCACCCGCGGCGCCAGCTCGTTGATCAGCAGGCCGTCTTCGGTGACGAAGCACTCCATGGCCAGCACGCCCACATAGTCCCAGGCGTCCATCAGTTTCGCCAGGTATTCCTCGGCGGTGTGCTGCAGCTCTTCACTGACATGCGGCGCCGGTGCCGTGGAGACCAGCAGTGTGCCTCTGTAGTGGTCGTTCTCCGCCAGCGGGTAGGTCACCACTTTCCCGTCCGCGGTGCGGGCGCCGATCAGGGAGACTTCACGGGAGAAGTTCACACCCTGCTCCACCACGTATTCCTGTTCCGGCACCTCGGTTATGGCTGCGAGGTCTTCGTCGCTGTCGACCCGCCACTGGTTCTTGCCGTCATAGCCGTGTTCGCAGCTTTTGATAAACGCCGGATAACCGAGTTGCTGAACGGCCGCGCGGATCTCGGCGTAATTGTTGGCGGGCAGGAAAGGTGCCACCGGCAGCCCCACCGCGGTGATGGCAGTTTTTTCCCGCAGGCGGTGTTGGGTTGTCTCGAACGCATCCGGGCGCGGGTAGACGGGGCAGAATTTTTCCAGCGCCCGCAACAGTCCCACCGATACCTGTTCGCGCTCCGCGGTGATGACTTCGGGGCTGCCCATGGCGCGGTAGAGCGCCTCGGCATCGTCGCCCTCCCGCGCGTGTACTACGCTACCCAGCCCTTCCACACAGCCGGTGTTCTCGTCGCCCTCGGCGAGGAAACTGAATTCGATACCCAGCGGGCGCGCCTCCTGGGCCATCATCTGCGCCAACTGGCCGCAACCCACAATGCCAACTCGCCTGACTGTCATTTCTGCTACACCTCGACAATTGCCCACTGCGTTCAACCGGCAGACGTTATTCAACTTCGAACGGAACGCCTGCGCTCTGCTTCTCGCGCCACGCGATCAGGCGCTGCTGCAGTTCCGCGTCGGATATCGACAGCATCTGCGCCGCCATCAGTCCCGCGTTATAGGCCCCGGATGCACCCACCGCCTGGGTGGCGACGGCCACGCCCTTGGGCATCTGCACGATGGACAGCAGGCTGTCCATGCCGGTCATAAACTTGCTCGCCACCGGTACGCCGATCACCGGCAGCGGGGTCAGCGCCGCGATCATGCCCGGCAGGTGGGCGGAGCCACCGGCCCCGGCGATAATGACCTTGGTGCCGCGCTCGTGTGCTGTGGTGGCGAACTCCACCATGCGCTGGGGGGTGCGGTGGGCCGAGACGACCGCCGTGGCGAAGGGAACCCCCAACTCAGTCAGGGGCTTGGTCGCCATTTCCATGGTCGGCCAGTCGGACTGGGACCCCATCACGATGGTGACTTTCTCGAAGGGAAGCTGTTTCACTTGCGGTTAACTCCAGTGTTTCGCGCGCGCCGGAGAGGCGCTGTTCGCCGCCGGCAGCGGGGAGGAAACGGGTCTCGCCACGGGAAATGCCCGACCCGGCCCAAAATCAAGGGGCGAGAGGATACCAAAACTCCGGGGAAAAGTACGCCGCACGGCACTTTGCGGTGGTTTCCACCGGTTCCGCGGCCCCGGCGGGGTATTTGAACGATAGTCCGGCGGGATGGTCACGGCACCTTTCCGTGACCGGTCAGTGATGAAGCGTTATCTGGCGCTGGCGTCGCGTGTACTGCGCAGTTCCGCCCGCAGCATTTCCAGCACCGGCGCCACTGCCGGGCGCAGGCCCCGCCAGAGGTAAAAGGATTCCGCCGCCTGCCCGACCAGCATGCCCAACCCATCGGCGGTCTCCGCCCCCAACTGCGCCGCCCAGCGCATAAACGGCGTCGGCTCGGCGCCGTAGACCATATCGTAGGCCCTGCAGCCCGGGCCGATGATCGACGCCGGCAGCGCCGGCATTTCATTGCTCAGTCCGGCGGAGCTGGCATTGATCACCAGATCGAAGCTGCCGGGAAAATCCTCCAGGCCACCGGCGGTCACGTCGGCCCCAGTGGAAAAATCTTTCGCCAGCTGCTCGGCCTTCGCCGCCGTGCGGTTGGCGATATGTATCTGGGCCGGTTGTTCCGCCAGCAGCGGCAGCAGGGCACCGCGGGCGGCGCCGCCGGCGCCGAGCAGCAGGACGCGCTTGCCGCGAATCTCCCAACCCAGGTTGCGGCGGATATCGGCGGCCAGGCCGGCGCCGTCGGTATTGTCGCCGAGCACACTGCCATCGGGCTGTTTCGCCAGCGTATTGACGGCACCGGCGGCGCGGGCGCGTTCGGTGAGCGCATCGGCAAACTCGCAGGCATCCAGCTTGAAGGGCATAGTGACATTGAGGCCGCGACCGCCGGCGGCGAAGAATTCCCGCGCGAACTCCGCGAAGCCTCCCTTTTCCACCAGCCGTTTTTCGTAGCGGATATCCTCGCCGGTCTGGGCGGCGAAGGCGCCGTGGATGCGCGGCGACAGCGAGTGGGCTATGGGGTTGCCGACCACCGCGTACAAATCCGTCACCGTGCGCCCCCTTTACCGGAGGCACGTCCAGTCCCCAGTCCCCAGTCCCCAGTACCGGCGCGCTTGCGCGCCCTCACCGCACCGCGGATCTTCGCGGTCTCGTCCACCAGAATAAGCCCGTCTATCTTCAGGCCGCCTTCGATGTCGGTGACCAGGTAGCGGGTGGTGGAGCTGTAGAGCTCCGCGCTCTTGTCACCCCGGGGGGTCAGCAGTATCCAGTTCAGGGTGGCCAGGTCGCTGTTGTCGTTCAGTTCGATCACGTCGGTGACCGTGCCGACTATCTGGCTGACCTGCAGGCGGCGGTAGGCCTTCAGCAGCTTGTCCACCTGCTGCACGAATTCCCCCCTGGCCACCGCCTGCTTGCTGCCGTCCTCGCGGTAGTAGTGCAGCGGGAAGCGGTAAAAATCCGCGACCTGTTCGGCATCGCCGATCTCGAACTGGCGGCGGTAGTCCAGAAACAGCCTGTTGATATCTTCCAGTCGCGCCTTGTGCACAACAATCTCCCTGTTTACTTGAGCCAATCCCTGTGGGGCAGGAAATCCGTGTAGAGTTTTTCCTCCGCGGAGCCCGGCTCCGGGTGCCAGTTGTACTGCCAGCGCACCAGGGACGGCAGCGACATCAGGATCGACTCGGTGCGCCCGCCGCTCTGCAGCCCGAACAGGGTGCCGCGGTCGTAGACCAGGTTGAACTCCACATAGCGGCCGCGGCGGTACAGCTGGAAGTCGCGCTCGCGCTCGCCGTACTGGATATCCTTGCGCCTTTTCAGGATCGGCAGGTAGGCGTCGAGGTAGCTGTCGCCCACCGAGCACATAAACGCGAAGGCGTTGTCGAAGCCGCCCTCGTTGAAATCGTCGAAGAAGAGACCGCCCACACCGCGGGCCTCGCTGCGATGTTTGAGATAAAAATACTCGTCGCACCATTGTTTGAAACGCGGATAGATCTCCTCGCCGAAGGGCGCGCAGGCGTTTTTCGCGGTCTGGTGCCAGTGCACCACGTCTTCCTCGAAGCCGTAATAGGGGGTGAGGTCGTAGCCGCCGCCGAACCACCACACCGGGTCCGCGCCCGGCTTCTCGGCGACGAACAGGCGCACATTGGCGTGGCTGGTGGGTACATAGGGGTTGCGTGGGTGAATCACCAGGGACACCCCCATGGCCTCGAAGGATCGGCCGGCCAGTTCCGGGCGCGCCGCCGTGGCGGAGGGGGGCAGCCTGTCACCGTACACATGGGAGAAGTTGACCCCGCCCTTTTCTATCACATTGCCATTTTCCAGCACGCGGGTGCGGCCGCCACCGCCGCCCTCCCGGACCCAGGCATCTTCCACAAACGCCACGCCATCCACCGCCGCCAGCTCCGCACAGATGCGGTCCTGCAGGTCCAGCAGATAGTCTTTCACGGCCTGAACTGGAATTTCGGTCTTGGCATCGGTCATGGGCAGCTCTTGTATTACGGGAGAGGGGAAGCCCCGGGGGTTGAGCGACAGGCGCGCTCAGCCGGCGCGAATGACACGGCCACTGACGAGATCGCGGATCTCGCTGGGCGCGCTGCGCCCGCCGGTATTGCCGCCACCGACAAAGTCGAGGCGGTCGCCGAAGTAGCGCAGCACCTGGAACTTGTAGCGCGCGGGCTGGCAGCCGGCCGGATTGGCGGAGGTTGACACGATAGCACCGCCAAAGGCGCGCGTCAGTGCCGCGGTGAAACGGTGGTTGGTGTGCCGCAGGGCGACACTGTGGTGAATGCCTGAGACCCAGGGCGGCACCTGGTCAAAGTGCGGAACCAGCCAGGTCACGGGGCCGGGCCAGGTCTCGTCGATACGCGCGCGCTGGTCGCCGGTGAGTTTGTGCAACAACGCATCGAAGTGATGCTGGTCGCCGGATACCAGGATCAGGCCCTTTTCCAGGGGCCGGCCTTTCAGTTGGCACAGGCGGGCGACCGCCTCGGGATTGTTGGGATCGCAGGCCAGTCCCCACACCGATTCCGTGGGGTGGGCGATGACCCCCCCGGCAGCCAGTGCGCGCACGGCGCTGGCCAGGGAGAAGCCCGCGCTATGCAGGCTGTGACTGTTGCTTTCTGCCAAGGATCGGGACTCTTCGGGTCTTGCGGTGCTGCGGCTTTCGCTGCAGTTGCGCTTCTCAGGGAGCGCCGCAATTTAGCGGATAGTACCAGCCTAGACAAGGCTGGGCGGGCCTGCGCATCCACCAGGATGTGTCAACCACGCCGGCGGGAGCCCGAGCAGCCGGTGGGCGGAGCCACCGCGTATCCCAGCGGCTGGCGGCCGGAGGATTTCGTCTATTCGGCGAGTTGCAGTTGCGCGGCGCCGGCCGGAGTCAGCTGGTAGCCACCGGGCAGCTGCTCCACCAGGCCGGCCAGCTCCAGTTGCAGCAGCAGCGCCATCAGTTCGCCGGCGCCCTCGCGGGTATCCCGCGCCAGCTGCTCCATGCTGCGGGGGTCGCCGCCCAGGGCCTCTACCAGGCGCTGCTGCCGCGGTTCCAGTTGTCGCGCCTGCGGGGTCGCGACCGCGGAGGGCTGGGCCAGCAGGCCGCCCAGCTGCTCGACGATATCCGCACTGGTCTCCACCAGCGCGGCGCCGTCTTTGATCATCCTGTGGCAGCCGCGGGCCAGCGGGTTGTGGATGGAGCCGGGGATCGCGAACACTTCGCGGTTCTGCTCCAGCGCCAGGCGCGCGGTGATCAGGGAGCCGGAGCGCAGCGCCGCCTCCACCAGCAGCACGCCCATGGACAGGCCGCTGATGATGCGGTTGCGCTTGGGGAAATTGGCCGCGTCCGCCGGGCTGCCCAGGGGCAGTTCGCTGATGACGGCGCCGCCGGCCGCGATTATCTCCTCGGCCAGGGCCTGGTTGCGGCGCGGGTAGAGCCGGTCCGCGCCGCTGCCGAGCACCGCCAGGGTGGCGCCGCCGGCCTTGAGGGCGCCGCGGTGGGCGGCCGCATCCACCCCCAGGGCCAGGCCGGAGGTGATGGCGAAGCCGGCGCCGGCCAGTTCCGCGGCGAAGGCGTGGGCATTGTCGAGCCCGCCGTGGCTGGCGCGGCGCGCGCCGACCACCGCTATCTGCGGCAGGTGCAGGACCTCGACCGGGCCCCGCACATAGAGCACCGGCGGCGGGCGGGAGATCTCGGCCAGCAGGCGCGGGTAGTCGTCGTCGCCGTACGCCAGCAGCCGTACCCCGGCGGCGGCGCAGCGCTCGCGCTCCGCCCGCGCCCAGGCGGCCAGTTCGCTCTGCTCGCCGCGCCGGGAAAGATCGCGCCACTGCACCTGGGCGCGCTCGGGAAATTTGTCCAGAAGATTGTCGGGGAGGGACTGCAGCGCCCGCAGGGCGTCGCCGAAGTGTTCGATCAGCTGCCAGTAGCGGCCGGGGCCCATGCCCTCCAGCCGCAGCAAGGCCAGTGTGGCGGTCAGCGCATCCATGCGTCGGGCACCTCCAAAAATTGTCTTTTTGCACGAGCGCGGCGTCGGCTCCGTGCTCGAATCCTCACGTACTAAAGTACGCTCCGGTTCTGCGCGCGGTGCCTCCTTGCTCTCGCACAAAAATCCTAATTTTTTGAGGCACCCTTCTTCTTTGCTAAATCAGGGGTTGCGCACCAGGTCCAGCACCGCGAGGGGGCGATCCGCCTCCAGCACCAGGGCCAGGCTCATCTTCTCGAAGGTGCGGAACACCATCATCACGCCGGCGTATTCGTCCGGCAGCTTGACGCTGTCGCGCTCTATGCGGTCGCGCACGGTGGCGCCGCGCTTGTAGATGGACAGCACATGGCCCGGCTGCAGGCCCTCGCGCTCGCCGCGGTTGATCACCACCACGTCGTACTTGCCGATCTGGGTCACACCCTCGTCCACACCGAGGATGACGCCGTCCACCGGCACCGCCGGCGCGCCCGGCTGGAACAGGGCGGCGATGGCGCGCTCCTCCACCGGCAGCAGCCGGTCCTCCAGGCGTATCTCGCGGGCGGTGCGGGTGACTTCCAGGGTGGCCACGGCGAAGTCCTCGCGGCGGTCCGGGTCCAACTGGAACAGGTCCACGGAACCTACGTCCAGCGCCTGGCGGCCGAGTATCTCGCCGGTGACCGGGTCGGCGTAGACCGGGCCCGGGCGGTAGACGCCGTAGGAGGCCAGGGGCACGCGGAAGTCACCGCGAGCGTAGATCTTCTCGCCGGCGCCCATCAGGATGCGCTGGTCGGCGCCGGAAATCACATAGGGGGTGCCCTTGAAGGCATCCGGGGCGACGATGCGGGTGCGGGACAGGAAGGCGTTGATGGCGTCCAGCGGAATCGCCGGGATCGCCTCGCCCACCGGCTCGCGGCGCACCTGCGGGTGCAGGCTGTCGCCGGCGGGGGTCAGCTTGTAGGCGGTGGGGCCACGCTCCAGGTGCAGCTGCGGCTGACCCTCGACGTACACCAGGCGCAGGCGGTCACCGGGGTAGATCAGGTGCGGGTTCTCCACCTGGGGATTCACCTGCCAGATCTCCGGCCACTGCCAGGGCCGGGCGAGGAACCGGCCGGAGATATCCCACAGGGTGTCCCCCTTCTGCACCACGTAGACGTCCGGGTGGTCTGGATTGAGGCGCACCTGGTCCTGCGCCTGAATGCCGAAGGCCACCGCCAACAGCAGGGCAGCGGCCACAATAATTTTTCTCATTGAAGCATTCCTATGCTCTTTATCGCTATAATCTTACGGCGCCAGGCCACCGCCCCTGCGGTTTATGATGGTTTAGCGGCAAATATCGAGCGCGATCATTATGTTATCAGCGCAAGTTCCACGAATACTAGAAGTTTGTCACAGGTGTTATGGCCAAACTTGAGATCCTCGAATTCCCCGATCCGCGCCTGCGCCAGGTCGCAAAACCCGTCGAAAAGGTGACCGACGAGCTGCGCCAGCTGGTGGACGACATGTTCGAAACCATGTACGCCGCCCCCGGCGTCGGCCTCGCCGCGACCCAGGTGAATGTGCACCAGCGCATCGTCGTGATCGACGTGTCCGAAGACCAGAGCGAGCCGCTGGTGTTTATCAACCCGGAGATAGAAGTGCTGGACGAGGATATCCACCAGTACGACGAGGGTTGCCTGTCGGTGCCCGGTTTCTACGAGACGGTGGAGCGGCCACGCAAGGTGCGGGTCAAGGCACTGGACCGCGACGGCGAGGCCTTCGCGATAGAGGCCGAGGGGCTGCTGGCAGTGTGCATCCAGCACGAGGTGGACCACCTGAACGGCAAGCTGTTCGTGGACTATATCTCCCCGCTCAAACGCAACCGCATCCGCTCCAAACTGGAAAAGGCCCATCGCCAGCGCGCCTGACGGCCGCCAGTAAGTAAAGAGTTCCGCCGCCGGTCGCCCGGCGGCCCTTCCACACCAGAATCCATGACCCAGCCACTGAACATCATCTTCGCCGGCACGCCGGACTTTGCCGCCGTGCACCTGCAGGCCCTGCTCGACAGCCCGCACAAGGTCATCGCCGTCTACACCCAGCCGGACAGGCCCGCCGGGCGCGGCAAGAAGCTTCTGGCCAGCCCGGTCAAGCAGCTGGCCGAAAAACACGCCATTCCCGTCCACCAGCCGCAGAGCCTGCGCGACGAACAGGCGCAGGCGGAACTGGCGGCACTGGACGCCGACATCATGGTGGTGGTCGCCTACGGCCTGATACTGCCGCAGGCCGTGCTGGATACGCCGCGCCTGGGCTGCGTCAATGTGCACGCCTCCCTGCTGCCGCGCTGGCGCGGCGCCGCGCCGATACAGCGCGCCATTGAGGCCGGCGACGCCGAAAGTGGCGTGGCCATCATGCAGATGGAGGCGGGGCTGGACACAGGGCCGGTGCTGGTGGAGAGCCGCTGTACCATTTCCCCCAAAGACACCGGCGGCAGCCTGCACGACAAGCTGGCCGAACTCGGCGGCCTGGCGCTGCTGCGGGCATTGGCGCAGCTGGCTGCGGGCACCGCCGACCCGGTGGCCCAGGACGACTCAAAGGCCAACTATGCCGGCAAGATCACCAAGGAGGAGGCGCGCATCGACTGGACGCGCCCCGCCGAAGAGCTGGAACGGCAGATCCGCGCCTTCAATCCCTTCCCGATCTGCTGGACCACCTGCGCGGACAGGGGGGGGGAGCAGCGACTGCGTATCTACAGCGCACAGCTGGAGCGCGGCTGCCACGGCGATAAACCGGGCACCATTCTCGCCGCCGACGACGAGGGCATACTGGTGGCCTGCGGCCGCGAGGCGCTGCGCCTGCAGCTGTTGCAGCTGCCGGGCAAGAAGGCGCTGCCGGCGGCGGAAATCCTCAAGGGCCACCGGGAGCTGTTCGCCCCCGGCGTGCGGTTGGGGCAATAGATGAACAGTGACGTCCGCGCCGAGGCGGCGCGAATCCTCGCCTCCCTGCTCGAGGGCCGGGGCTCACTGGCGAGGCTGTTACCCCAAGCGCAAACGAAAGTGAGCGAGCGCGACCGCGCGCTGCTGCGCGAACTCTGCTACGGCGGCGCGCGCACCGCGCCGCGCCTGCAGCTGCTGGCCAACAAGCTGCTGCGCAAACGCCCGGCGGATATGGAGGTGGAAGCGCTGGTACTGCTCGGCCTCTACCAGCTGGAGTACACCCGCATCCCGGATCACGCCGCCATATCGGCGACGGTCAACGCCGCCCGAGCGCTGAAACTGGACCGCGCCACCGGCGTGATCAACGGCGTGCTGCGCGCTTACCAGCGCAGTCGCGAGCAGCTGCAGCGCAAGCTGTCCGGCGACCCGCAGTTCAGTTCCATGCACCCGACCTGGCTGCAGCAACGGATCAAGGCGGCCTGGCCCGACAGGGCCTCCGATATCTTTCGGGCCAACAACGCCAATCCGCCGATGACCCTGCGCGTCAACGGTGCAAAAGTTTCCCGCGACGACTATCTGCAGCAGCTGCAGGCGGCGGGCATCGCCGCAACACCCTGCGCCCTTTCACCGGTCGGCATCACTCTGGGGGAAGCCTGTGCAGTGAGCGAGCTGCCCGGCTTCGACGAGGGCCTGGTCAGCGTGCAGGACGAGTCGGCGCAGCTGGCGGCGCTGCTGCTGGCACCCGCGGCGGGCGAAAGGCTGCTGGACGCCTGCACCGCACCCGGCGGCAAGAGCTGCCACCTGTTGGAACAGCAGCCATCGATAGCGCTGAGCGCACTGGATATAGAGGAAGAGCGCCTGGACAGGGTGCGGGAGAACCTCGACAGAATCGGCCTGGAGGCGGAACTCATCTGCGCCGACGCCGCCGAGCCCGATGCCTGGTGGGACGGAAGGCCCTTCGACCGCATACTGCTGGACGCCCCCTGCTCCGCCACCGGCGTCATCCGCCGCAACCCGGATATCAAGCTGCTGCGCCGCGAGGCGGATATCGCCGAGCTGGCCCGGCTACAGGCAAAGATCCTGCGCGCCATGTGGAAGCTGCTCCGCCCGGGAGGCTCCCTGCTCTACGCCACCTGCTCGATACTGCCGGCGGAAAACGCCGAACTGGTGGCGCGCTTCGTTGCGGAGGCGGGGGATGCGCGCGACAATACGCCGCAATTGCTACAGGGTACGCCCTGGGGTGAGCCGCAGACGGCGGGCGTGCAACTGCTTCCGCAGCCCGATGGTGGCGACGGTTTCTACTACGCTCTGCTGAGCAAAGCCGAATAAGAGCGGTAATAAGCCGCGAGCCTTATCTGATATGAAAATTGTCATTCTCGGCGCCGGCCAGGTGGGCGGCTCACTGGCGGAGAGTCTCGCCTCCGAGCGCAACGACATCGTGCTGGTGGACAGCGACGAGAAGAAGCTGCGCGAACTGCGCGATCGCCTGGATATCGGCACAGTCGTCGGCCACGCCTCTCACCCTGACATGCTGCTGGAAGCCGGCATAGAGGACGCCGATATCCTGGTGGCGGTGACCAATAACGACGAAACCAATATGGTCGCCTGCCAGATAGCCCACTCCCTGTTCCGCGTGCCCACCAAGATAGCCCGTGTGCGTGCCGGCGCCTACCTGCAGTACCCGCAGCTGTTCGACACCCCGGCCATTCCCATCGACGTGCTGATCAGCCCGGAGCAGCTGGTGTCCGAGTATATTGCACGGCTGATGGAGCACCCGGGCGCACTGCAGGTGCTGGATTTCGCCGATGGCCTCGTGCAACTGGTGGCGGTGCGCGCGCGGCAGGGCGGCCCGCTGGTGGGCAACCAGCTGCGCTACCTGCGCGAGCATATGCCCAAGGTGGACACCCGCGTGGCCGCCATCTACCGCCGCAACAGCCCGATCATTCCCACCGGTGACACGGTGATCGAGGCCGGCGACGAGGTCTTCTTTATCGCCGCGCGCGCCGATATCCGCGCGGTCATGAGCGAGCTGCGCCGCTTGGAGCACGGCTACAAGCGCATCACCATCGCCGGCGGCGGCAATATCGGCCTGCGCCTGGCGCACAAGCTGGAGAACCGCTACTCGGTGAAGATCATCGAGCAGAGTCACGAGCGCTGTGTCTTCCTGTCCGAGGAACTCACCCACAGCATCGTGCTGCACGGCAGCGCCTCGGACCAGGACCTGTTGCTGGAGGAGAGTATCGACGATACCGATGTGTTCCTGGCGCTGACCAACGACGACGAGGCCAACATCATGTCGTCGCTGCTGGCCAAGCGCCTGGGCGCGCGCAAGGTGATGACCCTGATCAACAACCGCGCCTATGTGGACCTGGTGCAGGGGGGCGATATCGATATCGCCATATCACCGCAGCAGAACACCATCGGCAGCCTGCTGACCTATGTGCGCCGCGGCGACATGGTCAATGTGCACTCCCTGCGCCGCGGCGCCGCCGAGGCCATCGAGGTGATCGCCCACGGCGATCAGCGCACTTCCAAGGTGGTGGGCAGGAGGATCGAGGATATCGATCTGCCCGAGGGCGCCGCCATTGGCGCCATAGTGCGAGAGACGGATAACGGCAGCGAGGTGCTGATCGCCCACGACGACGTGGTGGTGCAGACAAACGACCATGTGATCGTCTTCCTGGTCGACCGCCGCCAGACGCGCCATGTGGAGCAGCTGTTCCAGGTGGGCTTCAGTTTCTTCTAAAGACGGGACTCGGGACTCGGGACTCGGGACTCGGGACTCGGGAAAAATTGTATGGCGGATCAGCGCCGCGAAATCCAAAAGAATAGCGCCCCTCTCCCGCTTGCGGGAGAGGGGCTGGGGGAGACGGTGTGCGAATAGCGGTAATAGCGCGAGTTTTCGGAATCCTCCTGACGGTGTTCAGCCTGACTCTGCTGCCGCCGATCGCCGTGTCCTTCTGGTACCACGATGGCACCCACACCGCCTTCATCGCCGCCTTCGCAATCACCCTGGTCACCGGCCTCCTTATGTGGCTACCGGTGCACGACCTGCGCCAGGAGCTGCGCACCCGCGACGGCTTCGTGGTGACCTCCCTCTTCTGGCTGGTACTGGGCAGCTTCGGCGCCCTGCCGTTGATCATCAGCCCGCAGCCGGCGCTGGGCATTACCGATTCCATTTTCGAGTCCATCTCCGGACTCACCACCACCGGCGCCACTACCATTACCGGCCTCGACAACCTGCCGCCGGCGATCCTCTACTACCGCCAGCAGCTGCAGTGGTTCGGCGGTATCGGCGTGATCGTGATTGCCCTGGCGATTCTGCCGATGCTGGGTATCGGTGGCATGCAGCTGTACAAGGCGGAGATTCCCGGGCCGGTGAAAGACACCAAACTGACACCGCGCATCGCCGAGACGGCGCGGGCACTGATGGTGATCTATATCACCCTGACCCTCCTGTGCACCCTGGGCTACTGGTGGGCGGGCATGACGGTGTTCGACGCCGTTGGCCACGCCTTTTCCACCGTGGCCAACGGCGGCTTTTCCACCCACGACGCCAGTATGGGCTTCTACGCCAACAACGGCGCCATCATGGCGATCTGCATCGTGTTCATGTTCACCGCGGCAATCAACTTCGGCCTGCACTTCTTCGCCTTCCGCAATCGTAGCCTGCGCCACTACTGGCGCGACTCCGAATTCCGTTTCTATGTGATACTGACTTTTTCCGCCGCCGTGCTGATCAGCTGCTATCTCTGGTACCTGGGTCTTTTCACCCCCAGCAGCAGTTTCCTGCACGGCTTCTTCCAGGTAGTGTCCATCGGCACCACCGCCGGCTTCTCCTCAGAAAGCTTTTACGTCTGGCCGGCCTTCCTGCCCTATGTGTTGTTGCTGATCGGCATTATGGGCGCCTGTGCCGGATCGACCTC
Source organism: Microbulbifer sp. SE14 (assembly GCF_059834885.1). Classification (NCBI taxonomy): domain Bacteria; kingdom Pseudomonadati; phylum Pseudomonadota; class Gammaproteobacteria; order Cellvibrionales; family Microbulbiferaceae; genus Microbulbifer; species Microbulbifer sp. SE14. The sequence goes on from NZ_JCBAJA010000021.1 coordinate 45,121, forward strand.
CGGCGGCATCAAGGCGGTGCGGGTGATGCTGATCATGAAATCCGGCCTGCGCGAGCTGAACCGCCTGGTGCACGCCAATGCGGTGGTGCCGATCAAGGTGAACCGCAAGATAGTGCCCGAGCGGGTCACCGACGCGGTGTGGGGATTCTTCGCCGTCTATATCCTGTCCTTCTTCGTACTGACGGTAGTGGTGATGGCCACCGGCGAGGATTTCGTTACCTCCTTTTCCACCGTCGCATCCTGCCTCAGCAACATCGGCCCCGCCCTGGGCGAAGCCGCCGCCCACTACGGTTCGGTCAATGAGGTCGCCAAGTGGTTCCTGATCCTGGCGATGCTGATGGGGCGCCTGGAGATCTTCACCCTGCTGGTACTGCTGACCCCCGCCTTCTGGCGCCACTGAGCCTGCAATTCATCGCAAACGGTACCTCCGTGCGATAGTCAATTTTGTTTTTTTCTGCCAAAGTAGCCGTTTACAGGAAGTAACTATAAGAAGCAGGCGGTATGGGCAGAAATACCAGCGAGCTGCTCGGTCAGTTGAAGATCGATCGCGATGCAGCTCCAGAATCCAGTTCCTCCTCCCGGCACACGCTGATCGCTGCGGCCATCGGTGCCGCCGCCGGCCTGCTGCTGGGTGCCCTCGCCGTATCGCTGTTCAGCGGCGGGGAGCCGGCACCGCAACCAATTCCCACGGCCACTGCGCAAACCCCGGCGGCCCCCAAGATCCAACCTGCCCCTGTCATCGAGCGCGAGACGGTGCTCAACGCCTCCGGTTATATCACTGCGCGACGCATGGCCACGGTATCCGCCGAGGTAATGGGCCTGATCACCAGCGTGGACGTCGAGGAGGGCATGAGCGTGACCGAGGGCCAGGTGCTGGCGCGGCTGGACGATGCCAAGGCGAAGGTCAACCTGGACTTCGCCCTGGCCCAGGTCGAGGTACTGCAGGCGCGCCAGGCCAGCATTATCGCCAACCTGGAGGAGGCCCGGCGCCAGCGCATTCGCTACGCGGGCCTGAGTGACAAGCACTACTCCAGCCGGGCCGAGTTGACACAGAGCGAGGCCACCGTCGAGAGCCTGCAGGCGGAGCTCGCCAGCGCGCGCGCGGACATCGAGGTGGCAAAAATCGAGGTGCAGCGGCAACAGGAGCGGCTTGAGGATCACACCATACGCGCGCCCTTCGCCGGCGTGGTTACACAGAAAAATGCCCAGCCCGGCGAAATCGTCGCGCCCAGCTCCGCCGGCGGCGGCTTCACCCGCACCGGTATCTGCACCATCGTCGATATGGATTCCCTGGAAATCGAGGTGGATGTGAACGAGGCCTTTATCGGCCGCGTGTCTCCCGGGCAGAAGGTAAATGCCAACCTGGATGCCTATCCGGACTGGGATATTCCGGCCACCGTGGTGGCCATCATTCCCACTGCCGACCGCGCCAAGGCCACGGTGCGAGTGCGCATCGGCATAGACGCAGAGGATGCACGCATACTGCCGGATATGGGTGTGAAGGTGGCCTTTCTGGGCGACGGCGAATAGAGCGGCAAATTATTTGTAGGAAATAAAAACCCAATAAACGATTGAGGGATCAGGCGATGTCACAGGACGTATTGTTTCAATTAAACGGAGTCAACAAGAGTTTCGTCAAGGGCAAGGAGGTGATTTCCATCTTTGACGACCTCAATCTGACCATAGACCGCGGCGACTTCGTCGCCATCATGGGCCCGTCCGGTTCCGGCAAGACCACACTGCTGAATATGCTCGGTGGCGTGGACCAGCCGAGCGGTGGTGAGATCTGGTTCGACGGCTCGCGAGTGGACAGCCTGAACGAGAGCGCCCTGACCCGTTGGCGCGCGCACAATATCGGTTTCATTTTCCAATTTTACAATCTGATGCCGATGCTGAACGCGGCACGCAATGTGGAGCTGCCGCTGCTGTTGACCAAACTGTCCAAGGCCCAGCGCAGGAAAAATGTGGAGACGGCCCTGGCACTGGTGGGCCTCTCCGACCGCGCCAAGCATATGCCCAGCGAGATGTCCGGCGGCCAGCAGCAGCGGGTGGCCATCGCCCGCGCCATTGTCTCGGATCCGAAACTGCTACTGTGCGACGAACCCACCGGCGACCTGGACCGCACCACCGCCGATGAAATCCTCGAGATGCTGCAGCTGCTGAACCGCGAGCACGGCAAGACCATCGTCATGGTCACCCACGACCCGGCCGCGGCCAAGTACGCGAACCAGACACTGCATCTGGACAAGGGAAAATTCGTGCAGAGGGAACTGGTGGCATGAGCGATCTCTATCTGATTTACAAGAACATGACGAGGAAGCCGCTCAGGCTCTTCCTCACCTGTTTTGCGATCTTTATCGCCTTCCTGATTTTCGGCGCGGTGACCACCCTCAAGAGCGCGCTGGACGCCGGCATCGACCTGGCGGCGGACAACCGCCTGGTGGTGGTCAACAAGATCAACTTCACCCAGCCGCTGCCGATTGCCTACGCGCAGAAGGTGGCGGCAGTGGACGGCGTGGAGAATGTCACCTACGCCAACTGGTTCGGCGGCTACTACCAGGAGGCGCGCAACCAGATAGTCGCCATGGCCGTGGAGCCGGAGAGCTTGCTGCAGGTGTACGAGCGGGAAATCGTGTTGTCGCCGGAGCAGCGCGCCGCCTGGCTCGGCAACCGCCAGGGCCTGATCGCCGGCAAGAACCTGGCGCAGCGCCTGGGCTGGAAGGTCGGCGACCGGGTGCCGGTCTCCTCCAATATTTTTTCCCACAAGGACGGCGGCCACACCTGGGACTTCGTCGTGGAGGGTATTTTTACCGGTAGCGACCCGCAGCACGACACCAACAGCATGTACTTTCACTACAAGTACTTTATGGAGACCCAGAGCTTCGGCGGCGACTGGATCGGCTGGATCACCCTCACCACTGTGGACCCGGCGCAGAACCAGCGCATCGCCGACGAAATCGACAATGGCTTCGCCAATTCCCAGGCGGAGACGGATACCAGTACCGAAGCGGCCTTCAGCAAGGCGTTTATCGAACAGATCGGCAATATCGGCCTGATCATCTTCGGCGTGGTGTTCATGGCCTTCTTCACCATATTGATCCTGGTCGGTAACACCATGGCACTGGCGGTGCGCGAGCGCACCGGCGAAATCGCCGTGCTGAAAACCCTGGGCTTCGCCGCCCCGCGCATTTTCAAAATGGTGTTGGCGGAATCCCTGATGATTGCGCTGATCGGCGGCCTCGCCGGCCTCGGCGTTGCCTGGCTGATTGTCGAAGGCGCCAAGGCCACCATGGCCCAGTTCCTGCCCAACCTGGTGCTGGATTCCGGCATAGCCCTGCAGGCGCTGGCATTCATGCTGCTGCTGGGGCTGGTTACCGGCCTGCTGCCGGCGCTCAACGCGCTGCGCCTCAACATCGTCACAGCTTTCAACCGGGGATAAACCAATGGGATCACTGTTTTCACGCTCTTTGTTTACACAGACGGCTGCGGTCACACTGATGAATATCCGCAGCCTGCCCCGGCGCCTGTGGATGTCCCTGGCCATGGTGCTGGCCAGCGCCGTGGTGGTGGCCATACTGCTGGCCTTCCTGGCCATGGCCAAGGGCTTCGAGGCCACCATGAGCGGCGCCGGTTCGGACGACGTGGCGCTGATGATGCGCGAGGGTTCCCAGGCGGAGCTGAACAGTGTGATCGGCCGCGACCAGGTCAACCTGATCGAGGAGGCGCCCGGCATAGCGCGGGACGCCGAGGGCCCACTGGTGTCCCCCGAACTCTATGTGATCGTCGACGGCATCAAGAAGGGCACCGGCACCAAGGCCAATATTCCCCTGCGCGGCCTGGATGCGCGCGGCATGGCCATGCGCGGCAATATGCAGTTGCTGGAGGGCCGCATGTTCACCCCCGGCACCAACGAGATGATCGCGGGCGCCGGAATCCTGCGCGAGTTCGACGGCTTCCAGCTCGGCAACGAGATACGCTTCGGCAAAAACGTGTGGACGGTGGTGGGCGTCTTCTCCACCGGCGGCAATGTGTTCGAGAGCGAACTCTGGGCGGATGCCAAGATGATCCAGAGCCACTACAACCGCGGCAGCAGCTACCAGACCATCCGCGCGCAACTGCAAAATCCCGGCGACCTGGAGCCACTCAAGGCGTATATCGATGCCGAGCCGCAGCTCAACCTGGAGCTCAAGACCGAGGCGGCCTACTTCGCCGAACAGGGCAAGCAGCTGCAGTACATGGCCATCTTCGGCCGGGTGATCAGCTTTATCATGGCCCTGGGTGCTTTAGCGGGAGCGCTAAATACCATGTACACCTCGGTGGCGGACAGGGCGAAGGAAATCGCCACCCTGCGCGCCCTGGGCTTCGGCAACTTCTCCGCCTTCTGCGGCACCATCGCGGAGGCACTGGTACTGGCTGCCGTCGGCGGCCTGCTCGGCTCCCTGGCCGCCTTTGTATTCTTCGACGGCCTCAACGCGTCCACCCTGGGCGGCAGCTTTACCCAGGTGGTGTTCAGCTTCGAGATGTCGCCGGATCTGTTTGTGCAGGGCGCGGTGCTGGCACTGCTGATCGGCTTCGTCAGCGGCTTTTTTCCGGCCTGGCGCGCGGCGCGGATGCCGGTGGTAGTGGCATTTCGCAACGCAGTTTGACTTACAGTTGACACAGCAGGGAGCTCGTGTAATGAAAAAAATCGTCTGTCTCGGATTGCTGGCATTCAATCTCGCTTCCTGCGACGGAAACTCAGGCAGCAATCCCCCACAGGAAATTCCCAGCAAGACCATTTCCTTCGCTATGGATACGGCCGAGCACGGCTGGGACGTGGGCTTCGCCGACTACGACATTGTAAATATGGCGGATGGCGACCTGACCTATGGTTTCGAGCAACAGCTGCCCGCGCCACTGGAAGATCTGAGTGGCCTCAGGGTCACAGGGAACAACCACAGCGATGATCTGTATATGTTTATCAAAAAGCGCTTTTCCGGTTTCGAAGCCAATACGCGCTATCAGTTGCAAATGGAGATCACCTTCGCCACCAACTCCCCGGCGAACTGTGTTGGCGCCGGAGGGGCACCGGGCGAAGCTGTTGCAATCAAAGGCGGTGCTACCGCCTTCGAGCCCATGGCGATAAATGACGGCACCGGCTATATCCTAATGAACCTCGACAAGGGCGGTCAGGGCGACGGCGGCAGCGACGCAATCACTCTCGGGGATTTTGCCAACTCCAAAGACTGCGATGATGGCCCCGACTATTCCTACGAACTGAAAACACTCCAGAGCGAGGAATACTCCTTCTTTGTCGAAACCGATTCCAGTGGGGATTTGTGGCTGATGTTCGGAACCGATTCAGGCTACGAGGGGATAACCACCATTTACTTTATCTCCGGCGAAGTTGTCGCGACGGAAGCCCTGTAAACTACTTCGGGAAATTCGCCTGAAGTACCCAGAAGGCTGGCTGCGTTAAGGAGGTTCTATGCGCGAACTCGTTTTGTACGCCGCAAGAGCCGGCGGCTCGACCATCGTCGAGGCGCTCTTCGCGCTGGCGGGACTGGACTGCGAGATCCGCTATTTCTCCTGGGATGAACTCCCCAACGAGGAGCTGCTGGCGGTTAACCCGCTGGGGGAGATCCCCGCCCTGCGCCTGGAGAACGGCGAGATACTCACCGAGACAGCGGCGATTACCCTGTGGCTGGGGGACCACTTTCCGTCCAGGGGCCTGGTGCCGCCGGCGGCCGACCCGCGTCGCGCGCAGTTCCTGCGCCGGCTGGTGTGGCTGGTGTCCGCCGTATATCCCACCTTCACCTACGGCGATCACCCGGAGCGCTTCGTCCCCGGCAAAAAGGGCGCGGCGCAGCTGCATGAGGCGACCGAACAGCGCCGCCAGAGGCTGTGGCGCCAGCTGGAAGCGGAGCTCGACGGCCCCTGGGCCTGCGGCGCGGAGATGACGGCGCTGGATGTCTTCGTCGCGGTGATGACCTGCTGGCGCCCGCGGCGGCAGTGGTTCGCGCGGGAGTGCCCGAAGCTATCCGCTATTGCACAGCGGGTCGATCAGCTGGAGCCGCTGCGAGACATATGGCACCGCAACGGCCTGCCCCGCGCCTGATCAGCGCCCTTTTTTCTGGTAGATACGGCTCTTACCCTCCGGCTGCTTCCTGAACCGCTTGTACTCCCACTGGTACTGTTCCGGCGCTTCGGCGATACAGGCCTCCACACCGCGGTTCATCGCCGCCAGGGACACCTTCTGCTCGTCGCTGTAGATGGCCTGTTCGGCGGGCAGGAACACCAGCTCGAAGCCGCCCTCCACCCGCTTGCCAAAGCCGAACACACAGCGGCAGCCGGTGCGCTGCAGCAGGTTGTGAGCCAGGGTCATAGTCAGTGCCGGCTTGCCAAAGAAAGGCGCGAAATCGCCGCCCATATCCGGCTCCTGGTCCGGCAGCACCATGACAATATTGCCGGCCTTCAGCGCCTTCAACAGCGAGCGCACGCCGTGCACATTGGTGGGCACCATCTGCGCGCCGGTGGTCTCGCGGCCGTTGCGGATGATCGGGTCCAGGGCGGCGATTTTCGGTGGCGCGTAGAGGGCGGTGGACGGGCCCAGGGTGGCCAGGTACATGCCGAAGATCTCCCAGTTGCCGGTGTGGGGCATCAGTACCAGCACGCCGCGGCCGGCCTCCACGCCCTCGCACAGCAGCTGCTGGTTGCGCACCCGCACTATCTGGTCCTCGCTGCGGCTCCAGGGCTGGTGCCAGAGGGTGGCCACCTCGCAGCCGGTCATCGCGGTGTGGACGACGCTCTCCCGCGCCAGCCTCTCCCGCCGCGCCGGTTCCATGGCCGGGTAGCAGAGTTCCAGGTTGATGCGGCTGATGCGCAGGCTGTCGCCGCGGCCCAGCACCGCGATGCGGCCGAACAGCCGGCCGAGGCGGCGCGACCAGCGCAGTGGCAGCTTGCCCACCAGTTTCAGTGCGGTGACCGCCAGGCGACCTTTGATATCCAATGCGACTACTTCCCAATCCAGATTCGAGTGCGGCAGCTCCAAGTATGGCCATTCAATCGGCCCCGAGCGGCCGCAGCGCCTTTAGTGCGCCACCCGCTGCCGCTATAATTGCGTCCCTTTGCCCCCCAGTCAGCAAAACACAAGCACTTACTGATCCGGAGATAGCGGTGTCCCAGCCCCAACAACAGCAATACGACCTCAGCACCTTCCAGGGCCTGATCTTTGCCCTGCAGGACTACTGGGCGCGCCAAGGGTGCGTCATTCTACAGCCTCTGGATATGGAAGTGGGCGCCGGCACCTTTCACCCGGCCACCTTCCTGCGCGCCGTGGGTCCCGAGACCTGGAACGCGGCCTATGTACAGCCCTGCCGCCGCCCCACCGACGGCCGCTACGGTGAGAACCCCAACCGCCTGCAGCACTACTACCAGTACCAGGTGGTGATGAAGCCGTCCCCGGACAATATCCAGGAACTCTACCTGGACAGCCTGCGCGCCATGGGCGTGGACCCGGCGATTCACGATATCCGCTTCGTCGAGGACAACTGGGAGTCCCCGACCCTGGGCGCCTGGGGCCTGGGCTGGGAGGTGTGGCTGAACGGCATGGAGGTGACCCAGTTCACCTACTTCCAGCAGGTGGGCGGCCTGGAGTGCTACCCGGTCACCGGCGAGATCACCTACGGCCTGGAGCGCATCGCCATGTACCTGCAGGGGGTGGAGTCGATCTACGACCTGGTGTGGACCCGCAACCCGGACGGCAGCCCGGTCACCTACGGTGACGTCTTCCACCAGAACGAAGTGGAGATGTCCCGCTACAACTTCGAGCACGCGGACGTGGAATTCCTGTTCGCCACCTTCGATCACTGCGAGCGCGAGAGCGGGCGCCTGATCGAGCTGGGCCTGCCGCTGCCGGCCTACGAGCAGGTGATGAAAGCCTCCCACGCCTTCAACCTGCTGGATGCGCGCCACGCCATCTCGGTCACCGAGCGCCAGCGCTATATCCTGCGCGTGCGCACCCTGGCGCGCCAGGTAGCCCAGGCCTACTACGATGCGCGCCGCGCCCTCGGCTTCCCGCTGGCGGCAGAGAGCATACGCAAAGAGATACTGGCGGAAGAAGTTGCACCCGCAGCCGAACAACAGGAGAAGCAGTAATGGCGCAGGATTTTCTGGTAGAGCTGGGCACCGAAGAACTGCCGCCGAAAGCGCTGCACAGGCTGATGGACGCCTTCGCCGACGGCATAACCCAGGGCCTGAAGGCCGCCGAACTGGAATTCGGGGAGGTGAAGTCCTACGCCGCACCGCGCCGCCTGGCGGTGGCGGTATCCGGCCTGGCCGAGAAGCAGCAGGACAAGCAGATTGAGAAGCTGGGCCCGGCTGTGGCCGCGGCCTTCGACAAGGAGGGTAAACCGAGCAAGGCCGCCGAGGGTTTCGCGCGCAGCAACGGCGTCACCGTCGACCAACTGGGCCGCGTCGACACCGACAAGGGCGAGCGCCTCGTCTTCGTCAGCGAACAGAAGGGTGCCGCCACCGAGACGCTTCTTGCCGAAATCGTGGAGAAATCCCTGGCCCAGCTGCCGATCCCCAAACGCATGCGCTGGGGCGCGCGCCGCGAGGAATTCGTGCGCCCGGTGCACTGGCTGCTGATGCTGTTCGGCAACAAAGTGGTGGACGGCGAAGTACTGGGCCAGAAGGCCGGCAACACCAGCCGCGGGCACCGCTTCCACTGCAACCGTGAGCTGGAGATCCATTCCGCCAACGACTATGTGCAACAGCTGCGCGACCCCGGCTTCGTAATCGCCGATTTCGCCGAGCGCCGCGAGATCATCCGCGAACAGGTGATGGCCGAGGCGAACAACGTCAACGGCGAGGCGGTGATAGACCCGGATCTGCTCGACGAGGTCACCGCACTGGTGGAGTGGCCGGTGGCCCTGACCGGCCGCTTCGAGGAGCGCTTCCTGGAAGTGCCGGCGGAGGCACTGATCTCGTCGATGAAGGAACACCAGAAGTATTTCCACGTGGTGGACGAGGACGGCCAACTGCTGCCCTTCTTCATCACCGTGTCCAATATCGAGAGCCGGGACGCGGCCCAGGTGATCCACGGCAACGAGCGGGTCATACGCCCGCGCCTGGCCGACGCCGCCTTTTTCTTCGACACCGACAAGAAGACCAGCCTGGAGGCACGGCGCGAGAAGCTCAAACAGATCATCTTCCAGCAGCACCTGGGCACCGTCTACGACAAGACCGAACGCCTCGCGGTGCTGGCGGCAAAGATCGCCGACAGGATAGATGCCAATCCCGAGTGGGCCTCCCGCGCCGCGCGCCTGTGCAAGTCCGACCTGGTCACCGAGATGGTGTTCGAGTTCCCGGACCTGCAGGGCATCGCCGGCTACTACTATGCGGAGAACGACGGCGAGCCGCTGGACGTGGCCAAGGCCATGTACGAGCAGTACATGCCCAAGTTCGCCGGCGACGAACTGCCGCAGAGCGAGACCGGCACCGTCATCGCGCTGGCGGACCGCCTCGATACCCTGGTGGGCATCTTCGGCATAGGCCAGCCACCCAGCGGTTCCCGCGATCCCTTCGCGCTGCGCCGCGCCAGCCTCGGCGTTATCCGCCTGCTGGTGGAGAAGAAACTCGACCTGGACCTGCGCGAACTGCTGGAGCTCGCCCGCGAAAACTTCCCGCGCACCGCGCTGGGCGAGTACAACAGCGTGGTCGAGCAGACGCTGCACTATATCCTGGAGCGCTTCCGCGCCCGCTACGAGGATCAGGGCATAGCCGCCGAGGTCTTCATGTCCGTGGCCGCGCGCAAACTGTCGCGGCCGCTGGATATCGACAACCGGGTACACGCGGTGCACGCTTTCAGCCAGCTGCCGGAGGCCGAGGCCCTGGCCGCGGCCAACAAGCGGGTGTCCAATATCCTGGCCAAGTTCGAGGGAGCCGTGCCGGGCAAGGTGGACGAGAGCCTGCTGCAGGAGGAGGCGGAGAAGGCCCTCTACGCGGCCGTGCAGGTGGCGCGCACCGAAGTGGAGCCGCTGTATAAGGAAGCGATGTTCGCCGAGGGCCTCGCCGGCCTCGCCGGACTGCGCGAAACGGTGGACAACTTCTTCGACCACGTGATGGTGATGACGGACGACGAGAAGCTGCGCGGCAACCGCCTGGCACTGCTGGCGCAGCTGCGTGCGCTCTTCCTGGAAGTTGCGGATATCTCGCTGCTGGTGCCGGCCAAGTAAATCGAGCAGTCAATTTAGCGGGAGCCTGGCAAACAGGCTTCCGCAATTTTCAGAGCCCGGAAAAATATTCATGGCAATCATCGTGCTGGACCGGGACGGAGTCATCAACTACGACTCCGACGCCTACGTCAAATCCGCCGACGAGTGGAACCCCCTGCCCGGCAGCATCGAGGCCATGGCCAAGCTGAGCCGCGCCGGCTACCAGCTGGTGATCGCCACCAACCAGAGCGGCCTGGCCCTGGGCCTGTTCGACCTGGACGACCTGGAAGCCATGCACGCAAAAATGCGTGCGCTGGTGGAGGACGCCGGCGGCGAGATAGCGGCCGTCTTCTACTGCCCCCACAGCGATGACGACAACTGCCGCTGCCGCAAGCCCAAGGCCGGACTGCTGGATGCGATAGAGGCGGAATTCGATACCAGCCTGCACGATTGCTATATGGTCGGCGACAAGCTCAAGGACCTGCAGGCGGCACTGGAGAAGGGCTGCAAGCCGGTTCTGGTAAAGACCGGCGCGGGGAAGCAGACGCTGCAGCAACTGATCAGTGAACCGGACGAGCGTCTGGCCGACACCGCCGTGTTCGACGACCTGGCCCAGTTCGCGGATTTTCTGCTGCGGCAATCCTGATAAACAGTAGCTGCGCGGCGCTGCGCTTTCCCTACTTTAGCGGCAGAAAAATATCCGTAACCGCCTCTGCCTCCGGCACATCGGGAAAAAACTTCACGCGCTGGAAATAGATCGGAAAATCCCGCAGCTCCTCCCCACTCCGGGGCAGCCACTCAGAGTAGAGATACTTCACCGCTTCGCCCAGTCCGTCGTCGGACCCCGTATGCCGAAGCACCGCACAGTGGCCGGCGGGAATAATCTTGCCGACCACGCCGTAGGCATTTTCCTCCACTTCCCTGTCCGTCGCCGCGCAGATATCCAGGCGATAGTCTTCTGCGGCAACCTGTTGCGGGTCGTCGTAGACGATATTGAACGTCGCGCTGACAACCGGCGAAAGCTTCTGCTGCTTTCGCCACTCGATAAATTTCCGCACCGTGCTGCCGATGATCCGCGGATCGCCGCGATGTTCCAACGCTGCAACTTTTGTCTCCGCGAACGCCACTATCTCGACCTGCTTCTGCTTTCTCTCAGATTTCACCTGGCTGCCTCTCAGTACACTCAATAATTGATACTGTGAGTACCAGTTGCCCCAGCGCGGCGCCTTCCTGAACTCCGACGGCGACTGGCCGGCGCACCTCCTGAAAGCCCGCGCGAAGGACTCGGGCCCTTCGTAACCACAGGTCAGGGCTATTTCCGTCACCGGTATTGCGCGAAAGGCGAGCAGATAGGCCGCCCGCTTCAGCCGGCACAACTGGATATAGCCGTGCGGGCTGATGCCAAACAGCGCTGCAAACTGCCGCTGGAAATGAAATTTCGATAATGCAGCGATATCGCAGAGCCGTTCCAGAGTCAGTTTCCGATCCAGGTTCGCATCGATATAGGCAATTACCCTGCGAAATCTGTCCCGGTAAATTTCCGATTTCAATTCGGTCAAAACTGGCCTCCTCACAACACCGTCGAGTGTAGCGGGCCTGGCCCGGAGATACCTGATCGATATTGCTCAGTCCGCGCGGCGCCGTTCCTTCAGGCAGTGGCCGACCCGGACAATCGCCTCTATCGCCGGCTTGAGTTCCGCGCCCAGTTCGGTGAGGCGATACTCCACGCTCGGTGGCGAGGTGGGCATCACCTCTCGGATCACCACGCCGCTGGATTCCAGCTGCTTGAGGCGCGTGGTCAGCATCTTGGCGGAGATGCCGTGGATATCGTCTTTCAGTTCGCTGAAACGCCGCGGGCGCTGGCTCAGGTACCAGATGATATTCGGCGTCCAGGCGCCGCCGATCACTTTCATGCACTCGCCGATGGGGCAGGTCGACGGCGGCGGCTCTACGGGATTTTTTCTGCGCGGCAGCATGAGATTTCCTGTTCGCGGGGTGGCGTTGTCGGTTCGACTTACCGGGCATTCACATGGTTACCCGCCGGTAACTACTGATTTTAGTTACCAAGTCTCCGCAAGTATACTTTGGTAACTCGCATGGCTAGACTCAGCCGCGAATCAGAGATCGCTAGGGAGTCGGCAGGCATGTGGGATAACAACCCCGTCACACGCGCACTGGGTATTCAGTACCCGATACTTCAGGGACCTTTCGGCAGCGGCCACTCCAGCGCCGAGCTGGCGGCGGCGGTTTCAAACGCCGGCGGCCTCGGTGCCTACGGCGCCCACCACCTGTCCGGGGAGCAGATACTGGCGCTGGCGGCGGATATCCGCGCCGGGACACCCCACCCCTTCAACCTAAACCTGTGGATTCCGCGGCCGTCCGAGTGGGGCGAGCCGACGAGCGCAGAGCGGGAAGCCGCCTACCTGCAGCGGATAGAATCTTTCTTCGAGGAACTGGACCTGCCGCTTCCGGCGCGCATCGAGAACCCGCTGCACGACTTCGACGAGCAGGTGGAGGCGCTGCTGGAGGCGCGCCCGGCGGTGTTCAGTTTCGTGTTCGGCATTCCCGATAAAAAGATTCTCGAGCGCTGCGCCGAGCGGGGCATCACCACCCTGGGGGCGGCCACCTGTGTCGCCGAGGCGGTGGCGCTGGAGCGCGCCGGCGTGGACATGCTGGTGGCCTCGGGGCTGGAGGCCGGCGGCCATCGCCCGGCCTTTCTCGAGGAACCGCAGCCGCGCGCGCTGCTCGGCACCTTTGCGCTGCTGCCGAAGATCCGCGATGCGATTTCCATTCCAGTGATCGCCGCCGGCGGCATCGCCGACCGCCGCGGCCTGGACGCGGCCTTTGCCCTGGGTGCGGACGCGGTGCAGATAGGCACCGCCTTCCTGGCCTGCGACGAATCCGGGGCCAGCCCGCTGCACCGGTCCCTGCTGCGCCATCCCGAGGGCTGCGACACAGTGCTGACCCGCGCCGTCTCCGGCCGCATGGCGCGCTATATCCGCAACCGCCTGACCGAAGCCAGCGCCCGCTGGCCAGACCCGGCCCTGCCCTATCCGCTGCAGCTTTCACTGACGCGACCGCTGGCGAAGGCCTCCACCGCGCGCGGCAGCGCCGATTTCGCCACCATGGCCGCGGGCCAGGTCGCCGGCCTGTCGCGCCACCGCGGTGCCGCCGAACTGATGGCGTCGCTGGTGGCCGGCGGCTCTCCCGAAACAGCCTCATCCGAAGGAAAAACCCACGAGGAGTAAATACCATGTACAAGCTCTACTACATGCCCGGCGCCTGTTCCCGCGCCATTCACGCCCTGCTCAACGAGCTGCAGCAGCCGGTCGAACTGATTGCGCGGGATTCGGTGGCCGACTTCCGCCAGATCAACCCCACCAACCAGGTGCCTGTGCTGGTGGACGGTGACCTGGTTCTGCGCGAGGGCATCGCCATAGTGCTGCACCTGCTGGAGAAGCACCGCAGCCCGATGCTGCCCGCGGATCCGGCAGAACGGGCCGGGTTTTACCAGTGGCTGCTGTTTGCCAACGCGACCCTGCACCCGGCCTACAGCCTGCTGTTTTTCGGCGCCCGCGCGCTGGAGAGCGACGCGGCAAAGCAGGAGGTGCTGGCCAAGGGGGCGGCGCGGCTGTCCGCGCTCTGGGCCATCGTCGAGGACAGGCTGCAGGACAGGCCCTTCGTCTGCGGCGAGAGTCTCGGCGCCGTGGACATGATGCTGGCGGTCTATTCCGGCTGGGGTCAGGCTTTTCCGCTGGAAATCGAACTGGGCGACAGGACCCGCAGCATGATCGCGCGGGTGCAGGCGCACCCCGCCTTCGCGCAGGCGGTCGAGCGGGAACGGGAAACCGCGACTGCCTGACCGGCCGCTATCGGGGAGCCGGTCCCGGCTCCCCTTTCGCCCACTGGGTCCCAGTAATCGGGCAAAAAAAACCATTGCCGCGCCAACGAATTGAATTGCGCGCCCCATTCCTATAAAAGCGAATTTCAGGAAATGGAATTCCGTCATTTTGCTATCAAGCAGTACCACATAGCTGGCGGAGAAGGGTTGAAGGACCAGACCCGCAGTACCGCCTTGCGCCAGCCACCTCGGGGGAGCCCAGCGGATAGTCCCGTCTTTTGATCACTTCCGTTCCTGGAAAGCCATCAAAAACAATGGGGCATCCACCATGAGAATAACGGTAGTTTCGACATTGATTGCCGGCCTGCTGCTGTCATTTGGCAGCGCGGCGGAACCCGGCAGGGGGGCACTGAAACCCGACCACAACAAAGAGAAGAAGGTCTATATCGTCCAGCTGGCGGAAGAACCGCTGGCTGCCTACGGCGGCCATATCCCCGGCCTGGCGGCGACCAGGCCGCGCGCCAGCCGCAAGCTGGATCCGCAGAGCAGCCAGTACCGCAACTACGCGGATTTCCTCAAGTCCCGCCGAGACAGGGTGCTCTCCTCGGTACCCGGCGCGCGCAAGGTCCACGAGTACAAGGTGGCCTTCAACGGCTTCGCCGCGCTGATGAGCGCCAGGGAGGCCGAGGCGCTGCGCGCGCGCAAGGACGTGCTCGGGGTCTGGGAGGACGAACTGCTCAAACCACAGACGGATTCCACCCGGGATTTCCTCGGCCTGACCGGCTTCACCGGCCCCTGGCTCTGGGGCATCACCGGCGAGGATGTGGTGATCGGCGTGATCGACAGCGGCATCCATCCGGAGCACCCCAGCCTCGCCGATGTGCCCACGCCTAAGCGCGGCGACCGCGGGCGCGCGCTGCCCTTCGGCCCGGTGCCGGAGACCTTCGTCGGCGAGGGCTGCGACTTCGGCAACAGCGAGTTCAACCCCGGCGACGCGCCCTTCGAGTGCAACAACAAGCTGGTCAAGGCGCAGTCCTTCTCCGAATCCTTCCTGACCGTGAACACCCTGGCGGACTACGAGTTCCTGTCCGCGCGGGATGCGGACGGCCACGGCACCCACACCGCCACCACCGCCGGCGGCAACTACGGCGTCGAGGGGCCGAACGGCGGCATCCTCAGCGGCATGGCGCCGCGGGCGCGGGTGGCCGTGTACAAGGTGTGCTGGGACGCGCCGGATCCGGACGACAGCGGCTGCTTCTCGTCCGACTCCATGGCCGCCATCGACCAGGCGGTGGCCGACGGCGTCGACGTGATCAACTTCTCCATCGGCGGCAGCAGCACCAGGTTCAACGGCCCGGACGATATCGCCTTCCTGTTCGCCGCCGATGCCGGTGTCTTCGTGTCCGTCTCCGGCGGCAACAGCGGCCCGGGCGCCGAGACCATCGGCACCCCGTCTGGTGTGCCCTGGGTCACCTCGGTGGCCGCCGCCGAGGACAACCAGAACTTCGGCACCGGTCTGCAGCTGGACGCGCCGGCGGATATCGCCGCCACCTATGAGGGTCTGGAGGGCAATGGCCCTGTCTCCCTGGCCGTTTCAGGTGCCATCTCCGGATCGGTTGTGGTGGCGGAGCCGCTGACCGCCTGTGAGCCGCTGGCCAATGCCGCGGAGATGGACGGGCAGATAGCCCTGGTGATGCGCGGTGGCTGTAGCTTCAGCAGCAAGTACGACAACGCCGCCGCCGCGGGCGCCCGCGCCATAGTGGTCTACAACGACGGCTCTGCCGCGGACCGCATGGATCCGATCGTGATGTCGGCGCCGGACACGACCATTCCCGGTATCATGATCCGCCACCCGGACGGCAACCTGATCGCATCCAGCGCCGACAGCGCCGGCACCCTGAGCCCGGAGATCTCCGTGCCGCGAGTGGACCGTATCACCGGCTTCTCCTCCCGCGGCGCCAACGCCGGCGCGCCGGACATCATCAAGCCGGATGTGGCCGCGCCGGGCGTCGGCATTGTCGCCGGAGACAGCCCGGTGCTGAGCGGCGGCCAGTTGTTCGGAGCCAAGAGCGGCACCTCCATGGCCAGCCCCCACGTGGCCGGTGTGATGGCGCTGCTGAAGCAGGTGCACCCGGACTGGACCCCGGCCATGGCCAAGTCGGCGCTGATGACCACCGCGCGCAGCGACATGCGCAAGTCCTTCGGCCCCGCTGCCGCCGATCCCTTCGATATGGGCGCCGGCGCCATAGATCCAGGCGCGGCCTTCAACCCGGGCCTGGTCTACGACGCGGGACTGGCGGACTACTTCGCCTTCCTGTGCGGCGCGGAGCGGCAGCCGCAGATGCTCGACCCGGCCAGCTGCGGCCAACTGGAATCCAGCGGTTTCTCCCTGGATTCCAGCGACCTGAACCTGGCCTCCATCGGCATTGCCGAGCTGGCCGGCAGCCAGACGATCACCCGCAGGGTGACCAACGTGGCTCGGGGCAACAAATGGTTCTGGGTCTCGGTGGACGCCCCGGCGGGCGTGGATGTACGGGTTGAGCCGGCGGTGTTGCGGCTGAAGGAGGGTGAGAGCGCCAGCTATAGCGTCACCTTTACCGCCACCGGGGCCGCGGACCTGGGCAACTGGGCCTTCGGCGCCCTGACCTGGCAGTCCCTGACCAGCCACCACGCCGCGCGCAGCCCCATCGCGGTGCGCCCGGTGCCCATCGCCGCGCCGGCGGCACTGGGCGCCAGCGGCAGCGACGGCTCGCTGAGCTTCGATGTGCAATTCGGCTACGGCGGCGCCTACCAGGTGGCAATGAACGGCCTGGCCGAGGGCGTGCCCTATCCGGGCGCAGTGGAGGACGGCGCCGATGACCTGATCTTCTTCGAGGTGCCCGAGGGCACCAGCCTCTCGCGGGTGGCACTGTTCGATGCGGATGTGGGTGCCGGCGACGGCTCCGACGACCTGGACCTGCAGGTGTACGGCCCGGCGCCGGACTACCCGCTGGTCGGCAGCAGCGGCTCGCCCACCTCGGCAGAAGCCGTCACCATGCGCAATCCCCAGGCCGGTCAGTACGCGGTGTTCGTGATCGACTACGCCTCGGCCGCCGGCCCGACGCCCTACACACTGTTCAGCTTCAACCTGACCGGCGACAGCGGCAACACAGTGCTGAGCGCGCCGTCGACGGCTGAAGTGGGCGGCACTGGCAGTGTCTCAGTGGAGTGGATGGGACTGGCACCCGGCAGCCGCGCCTTGGGCCTGCTCAGTCACGGCAACGGCACCGAGACTTTCGCCGAAACGGAACTGCTTATCGATACCCGGTAACCGTGCCCGTATCCCCCTCCCGCGCGGAGGGGGAGCTTTCCATCGGCCCCGGATTTCCCGTCCATCGATTCTCGCCGCGGGCAATCAGGGCCCTTTGCGCAGTATGCCCTCGCATACCAGTCCCCTTCCCCTGCCGATATGCACTTTGTAGTGTTTGCCGGAATATTCCACTACTGCTTTATAACCGGAAATAATCACCGGCAGATAGCGCCGACCCGGCTTGGGACAACCCAGGCTGCTATCCTGCCATTGCACTTCCTCCAGCACCACCAGGTTTAAATCCCCGGAACTGACATCCAGGTGCTCAGCCGCGATAGACAACGCCAACTGAGACGCGCTGTCTTCTTCCTTTTCCTGCGCCGCGGTGCCTGCACTGAAAACGAAAATGGCGATCAGACTCATCCAGCGGATAGGCATGGTGTGTCACTCCTGTCGTCACGTGCCCCCCCTACTATTTTTAGCCTCCGTCACAGCCTTCCACCCGTTGGGTACGGATAAAGGCATCGGCAATATCCATCGATACACTGCTGAAATCCCGGAACACCTCCGTCTTGCGATTGATGTTCACGGCCACCGCCATCCGGTAATCCGGCAGTACCATCAGCCAGCTCTGGCCGCCGCGGGAGACGCCACCGTGGTTGGCGTAACGCACAGGGCCCGCCTGTGCAAACTCCTCTTCGAGGAAGCGCCAGCCGAGCGCGTAGTGCTGGGGATTCACTTCCCCACTGGCCAGTTTCTGCGGCGTCCAGAAAATTTCGCGGGTTTGCGGGGAGAGGTATTCATCGTCGAGGTAGCGGCTGCCGAGTTTCACCAGGTCCGACGGCGTGGAAACAAAGCCTCCTCCGGGCAGGCGGTGGCTCAGGTCCACCGGCCGCCACTCGCGCAGCCGGTGTTCCGCACCGGCCCTGCGGTTGCTTTTGTAGGGTGTGGCGATTTCATTCTGGTAATCGCCGCCGGTCGGTGCGGGAATTGTCGCCGTCATTCCCGCCGGCCCGAAGACCTCCTCCTGCATCAGCTGCAGATAGGGCTTTTGCGCCGCCCCGGCCATGGTCGCGCCGAGCAGAACCGTGTGGAAGCTGGTGTAGTGGAACTGGGTGCCCGGCTGATACAGGAGGGGGCTGTCGTCGAACACGTCCAGCGCTTCGGCCATGCTGTCGTAGTGACTCCGCAGCGCCAGGGTCTGGTAGAGGCCCAGCCAGTCCCTGTTTTCCTTGTAGTCCGGAAGGCCGCCCATATGGGAGGCGAGGTGACGCGGCGTTATCTGGGCCCACTCTGTATTGGGCAGAGGCTGTAGGTATTTTGCAATCGGTGCGTCCAATTCCATGTGCCCGCTCTGCACCAGCCGCGCCAGCGCGGTGCCGGTCAGCGCCTTGGCGGTACTGCCGATGCGGAAGCGGGTTGCGATGCTGACCGGGGTTTTCGATTCGATATCCGACCAGCCGGCGGCGCCCGCCCACACCAGCCTGCCACAGGCGGATACGGCGGCGGAGATTGCCGGAGATGCAATTTTCTGCCGGTGTTTTTCGATCGCCATCAAGGAGAGCTGTCCGGCCTCCGCGTAGGCCGGATCGCGGATTTCCTGCACTGACGGGCTATCGCCGGGAAGCTCCAGCCAGCCTAAAGGAGGCAGCGGCATCGAGCCCTTGTTGTAGGCGAAGAACTGGTAGGCGGGCCACAGCAGCCAGCCGAGAAATATCGCCAGCGCCACCGTGGCCAGCAGCGGCTTGTTTATTTTTTTCACGCCAATTCCCTTTTAAATTTTCATTGGTTCCTCGGCAGGAACACTGGGACAGGGATTTTTATTCCGTCGCCCCCGCGCCGATTAAGTACTCGCGTACCGCCGCATTGCGCGCCCGGTTGAGCGGCGTTCTGAATTCATTGCCGTTGGCCATGACACCGAGGTTTACATCGGCTCCCTTCTCCACCAGGAACCTGACCATTTCCAGATGGCCGTGGTGCGAGGCATTGATCAGCGGTGTCTCATCGGTCGGCACTATTCCGTTGATATCCGCCCCCTGTCGGTAAAGCCGTTGGGCAATTTCCAGGTTGCCGGTCATGGCTGCGGCAATCAGTGGGCTGCCGTCCCGCTCTGCGGCCCGGTTTACATCGGCACCCCAATCGATCAGCTGCTCCGCCATGGCATCGTGGCCGGAGCGGATGGCGACAATCAGCGGTGTGCCGTCTCCCGGTACTACAGTGTCCAGGTCCGCGCCCCGCTGGTGGAGCAGTTCGGCCAGTTCCATGCGGTTGTGCTGCGCGGCGGCGATCATCGGGTTGCCATCACCCGGGGACGATAAATTCACGTCCGCCCCGGCACCGATCAGCAGCTCCGCGATCTCGCGCCTGTTATGGCGGACCGCCTCTATCAGGGCGCTACCCTCCCCCGGTACCGGCGTATTGATGTCGAGGCCGTTGTTCAGCATTTCCGTCAGCGCCGGCAGGTCGTTTCTGCGGATGACTTCCATCAGTCGCTCGCCTGCGGCGCGCGACAGGGCTTCGCCCTTGATGAAAGCCAGGTCGATCCGCGGCGCGTATTCCTGTGCGGCGCCCAGGCTGGCGATGGCGAATACGGCACAGGCGGTTGCGGTGGCCAGAAGTTTCGGTGTCTTAGCGGTTTTGAGTTTCAGCACGGCGTTTATCCTCTCGGTCAGGTCCTTCTTTTTACTGAACAGCCCCATGGCCACCAGGTTCTGTTGCCGGGTGATCATCAGCTCGGCACAGTCGAGCAGGGATTGCGCATAGCGCTTGCCACTCTCCAATGCGCGCGCCGCGCGCATGTCACAGGCCAACTCCCTGGAAACATGGATCTTTCGCTCAATCAGTCGCATCACCGGGCTCCCCCAGAAGACGATGGCAACCAGCTCCTGCAGGGTGCCCACCCAGAGGTCCCGGCGCTGGATATGGGCCCACTCGTGCAGGATGATGGGCGCCAGCCGCTCGCTATCGAATCGCTCGACAAGGATTTTTGGCAGCAGGATTACCGGCTCTAACAGGCCCGCGGCCATCGGCGCCCTGGCGCTCGCGGATACGAGCAGCGGACAGGGGACCAGCTGTTTCCCGCAATCCCTGTAGGGCACCGCGGCTCCAACAAGCCGGCGCGTGCGGCGAATCGATCGCACCACACCGACCGAACGCCAGGCGCTGCCCAGCAGCCAGATCAGCAGGAAAATGTACAGGCCTGTGCTCGCCTCACTCACCCAGAGCGCGGAGAGCTGCCACTGGAATTTGTCGCCGGTGGCAGAGGGGCGCGGCGCAGTTTCGGGGAGCGCGACACTGCCGTTGGCCGCCGGCGACGCGGCCACTGCGGCATCTTCTGTCTGCGCGACCACCGCGTCGTGCTCAGCCACCGGTGGCTCCGCGCTCGATACCAGCGACGCAAAGGGAACCAACAGACATATTGCGAAGGCGGTGGTCCAGAGCCAGCTCTGCAGTTCGGCGCTCGGTCGCCACAGCCGAACCGCGGTGGCCAGCAGCAGTATCAGGCAGCCCCCGACCAGCAGGTGGTGCAGGGTAAAGGTCGTGAAGAGTGTCAGTTCAAAGAGCATGGAGCACCCGCCGTTCAGTCCGTTTCGTCGATTTTCCGCTGCAGGGCCTCGAGGTCCTTCAGGTCGATATCCGTTTCCCGGATCAGGTGCTGCGCGAGCAGTTCGGGGGAGCTGCCGAAGAAGCGGTTCAGCAGGCTTTTGAGCGCGCTCTGGCGCGCCTCGGTGCGGCTTATGCGGGCGCGGTAGATAAAGGCGCGCCCCTCCTTGCGGTAGTCGGCGTAGCCTTTCTCCGCCAGGATTTTGCACATGGTCTGCACGGTGGTGTAGGCGGCTGGCTTGTCCGTCGAAAGCGCACCGGCAATGTCCTTCACCGAACTCTCGCCCCGCTCCCAAAGTATTTCCATGATGCCCTGTTCACCGTCGGTGAGCTGATCGGATTTCTTTCTGGCCATGGGTCAGTCTACTAATTCGTTAGTTTTTTTAACTCTAGGAGCACAGATTCCGGTTGTCAACTAATTAATTAGTTTTTCATGAGTGACTGGAGAGTTCATTTTTGCGAATGAAAGGCCTGGTAACGGTAACTGTTTGGCGCCCGGATCAATCCAGTATGCCGCAGCGCCTGCCGCCTTTGCTGTATCCATGGGCCGCTCGCTCGCGGTGGCAAAATTAAGTAATTTAAAAAATTAGGTGCCGTGCCTCGCCGTCGGGAATTCCTCTCCGGCGTGGCCGGCAGGCTGGGAAACTCGTACTGACAAGAACCACGCAAAGAAATGGAAAGCCCATGCGAATACTCTTTTTGGCCGTCCTTTGGCTGTTGGGAAGCACGATGGCCAATGCAACACCTGTGCATTTGGGCCAGTGGCAGCAGCTTGATTTCGACAGTGATCCGGCGCTGAATCAGCACTTTTTCCTGTATGAATTGGCCCGCTCGGAGATATTGTTTGCCGAACAGGTAACCGACAATCCCGCGTTGACGCCGGCACAAAGACAAGCGCTTGTCGTGGCCGTGACGGCCTACCGGCCATTTGCTGCCAACCGGCGTATTCATGTGTTGCGTTCCGACACCGAGCTGTCGGAGGTCACCGCCGCGCTTATGGCCCGGCAAAGCCTGCCCGACGAGTGCCCGATCCTGTGCAAGCCTTATCGCGAGGCCACCGCTGTCTACCGGACCGGGTTCTGGCCGCAGCATCATCAGATGAATGAACAGTGGGGGGCAACATTGATACCCAAACTGGAAAAGCACGGCGAAGCAATCGCGCAGCGGTTGAGTCGACTGCTCCAGACTCCGCTGATCGAGCACCGCCACCAGGTGGATATTGTGCCCGGCTTACCCCAGGGCGCCACCACCTCGGGACGCAGCGCCCATACCCTGATCACCAGCCAGTCAGAGGAGTACCAGGACTGGTTCGCCCTGGAAATGCTGTTTCACGAAGTTGTCCATGTCCGGGCCAGCGGACGGGGAAGCCCTTTGAGAGAGGCATTGAATAGAAGACTCGATGACCGACAGGCCCGCGCCCACCGGAGCCTCTGGCATGCACTGCATTTTTACACCGTGGGGCAGGTGGTCAGAACACACCTGCAAACGGCCGGGGTGGACTATGAGACCTACGCAATGAGCCACGGCGTTTACGACGGCGGCTGGGAAGCCTATGTACCCCTGATGGAAAAGCATTGGGCGCCCTACCTACAGGGCGACACCACGATGGAAGACGCACTGACAAATCTGATCGAAGCATTGCCGAGATCCTAGTCGCCGATCAAATTGCGGTTGTTTAAAAGCGGCTATTTTTTGCGGGACTCGTCGCGCCTGTCCACAGCCAGCGGCGACATCCCGTTTCTCTCGGCAATATCGTCCATCACCCAGGCCAGGGGCTTGTCTATTCCCCGGCGGTAGCTCTCCCAGTCCGCCTCAATCAACACGTCCGGCTGGACCCCCTCGGAAAATTTGTCCTGGAACTTGTAGCTGCGCTTGGAGTAAGTGACGGTCCAGCCTGAGTTGGGCAGGGAAAACCGACCCATGTCCTGGTAGCCGACCGGATTGCCCCCGGTCGGTTCTCCCACCAATTTGGCATTCAGTATCTGTCGGTACTGGGCCGCGTTGCTCATGGCGGCGGAGTAAGTTCTGTTGCCGATCAGGGTATAGACCCCCTGCTCCCAGTCCAGACCATCCACGAGCACCAGCCCCCAGGCCAAGCCGAGGCCGACAAAGAAGTCGCCGCCGCCGTTGTCGCGCAAGTCGATAATCAGGTTTCTGATGCGCTGGTCGTCCAGATAGTCTTTGACGTCTTCGGCGAAATCCTCCATGTCCGAAAAACTCGGGTATCTGCGGAAGTAGAGGTAAGCCGTTTGGCTTGCTTCGTCGGCTGAAAGCCAGAGATCCTCGGATTCGATCACTCGCCTTTCGCGAAACGGCGTCACTTTTGGAAGTAGAGAGTGGGTGACCTGCTTGTGGTACTGCCCCATGGACAGCGGTTGCACGGAAACTTTCTCCACGCGCCCGCCGTCGTCCTCAAACGTGTATTCGGCCAGGTCGAGCCGATCGGTGATGCCCAGGCCGTAGAGGATCTGCACTGCATTGATCTGCCCGGAGAGCCGCACTTTCAGCGAGTGCGCATTCTCCACGCCTTGTACTACCGGGGATAGGCGCGACATCACTTCCTCGGTGGGAATGCCGTCGATAGCCCGAAGTTTGCGGCCGAGCAGATGCCGGTGATCCGCGCCGGTGGCGACCAAGCGAAATTCCCCGTCGATTTTCAGGAAATGGAACGGGAAGAAATCGATATCCCCTTCCCACCAGGCGAACTGTGTATGCCCGTCCTCCACCAACCGGCTGACTCGCATCATCTCGACCAGAAGCTGCTGGTGATTGAGTTCGGGCAGCGACACTTTCAGTTGGCGCAGTTCCACGGCAAACGCTTCCCTGCTTACGCTGTGGTACAGGTTGATATGCTTTGCTTCCAGCTGTTGCCTATAGCTGTCGATATCCTCGGACCAACGCTTCACCTCCGCTTGGGGTAGAGCCTGCGTAAAGCTGCAAATAGTGCAAAGACTTGCCAACAGGGAAACCGATAAACTGAAACGCATCCTTTCTCCTTGTTTGTTTTTCCTTAAGATTGCTAGCGGCAGGGCTTCAGCGGGCTTTTCAGTTCGGAGGAACTGGCCCTGCCGTAGGGCGGGGACAGGCAGCCCCTGGACCAGTCGGCCAGCAAACGGAAATAGTCCTTCGCGTAGCCGGCGGCGCCGCGCGATCGCTGCCGGCAACTATCGAGTACCAGCACCGAGAGCGCACTCAACACCGGCATGGCATCGTAGTCCCAGCGCCTGCTTATCGCATGTTTCAACAGAGGGAGTAAATACGCGTGCGGCCAGCTCCGGCTTTTCTTCGGTGAGTGGCCGCTGGAACAGCTGTTGCGGAACAGGCTCAGAGCACTTCCGCCCAGAGGTCGTACTCGTCGGCGTGGGTCACGCGGGCGCGGATCCTGTCGCCGGGCGCGAGCGACGTTTCGCCATTCAGGTAGACGGCGCCGTCGATCTCCGGGGCGTCGGCCCATGAGCGGCCGATGGCGCCCTCCTCGTCCACCTCGTCGATCAGCACTTCGATTTCGCTGCCGATCCTGCGCTGCAGGCGCGCGGCGCTGATCTGCTGCTGGTGGGCCATAAAGCGCTCCCAGCGCTCCTGCTTCACTTCCTCCGGCACAGCGCCTTCCAATTCGTTGGCGGGCGCGCCGTCCACCGGCGAGTATTTGAAGCAGCCGACGCGATCCAGTTGCGCCTCGGTCAGCCAGTCGAGCAGGTACTGGAAGTCCTCCTCCGTCTCGCCGGGGAAACCGACGATAAAAGTGGAGCGGATAGTCAGCTCCGGGCAGATCTCGCGCCACTTCTTGATGCGCGCCAGAGTCTTGTCCTCGAAGGCCGGGCGCTTCATCGCCTTCAGGATTTTCGGGCTGGCGTGCTGGAAGGGGATGTCCAGGTAGGGCAGCAGCTTGCCCGCGGCCATCAGCGGAATAACGTCGTCCACATTCGGGTAGGGGTACACATAGTGCAGGCGCACCCAGACGCCCATTGACGACAGCGCCTCGCAGAGTTCCAGCATGCGGGTCTTGACCGGGCGGCCGTCCCAGAAGTCCAGCTTGTACTTCAGGTCCACGCCGTAGGCGCTGGTGTCCTGGGAGATCACCAGCAGTTCCCGCACGCCGGACTTGACCAGCCGCTCCGCCTCGCCCAGCACCTCGCCCACCGGGCGGCTGGCCAGCTTGCCGCGCATGCTGGGGATGATGCAGAAACTGCAGCTGTGGTTGCAGCCCTCGGAGATCTTCAGGTAGGCGTAGTGGCGCGGGGTCAGCTTGATGCCTTGGGGCGGCACCAGGTCGACGAAGGGGTCGTGGTTCACCACGGGCGGAACAACTTCATGGACCGCGTTGACCACCTGTTCATACTGCTGGGGACCCGTGACCGCGAGTACGCTCGGGTGCACCTCGCGGATATGTGCCTCCTCCACACCCATACAGCCGGTGACTATCACCCGGCCGTTCTCGGCGATGGCCTCGCCGATCGCATCCAGGGACTCGGCCTTGGCGCTGTCGATAAAGCCGCAGGTATTGACCACCACCACGTCGGCGTCCTCGTAGGTGGGCACCAGCTGGTAGCCCTCGGTGCGCAGCTGGGTCAGGATGCGCTCCGAGTCCACGGTGGCCTTGGGGCAGCCGAGGGAAACGAATCCAACTTTTGGAGTGGTGCTGGTCATGGAGGCTCCAGGGGAGTGCTATCAGTTTGGTTAAAAAGCGGGCAATTCTAACGGCGCCGCGCGCGCTTGGAAAGCGGCCACAGGCCGACAGTCTATAACTTGACCTGGAGCCACCGAGGCGCACAATTGCCGCCCAGCCCAGAAAGTCCAACGGAGAGCCCCCTTGCCCGAACTGATACTGAACCGCGGCGCCGAGCGCCGCCTGAAACGCGGTCACCTGTGGATCTACAGCAACGAGGTGGACACCAAACGCTCGCCGCTCAAGGGCATAGAGCCCGGCAGCCAGTGCCGGGTGCTGGACAGCCAGGGCAAGCCGCTGGGCACCGCGTTTGTCAATCCGGGCCAGCTGATCTGCGGTCGCCTGGTCTCCCGCGGCCCCGAGCTGGACGCAGCCCTGCTGAGTGAGCGCTTGCACACCGCGCTGGCCGTGCGCGAGCGCTATTTCGATCGCCCCGGCTACCGGCTGGTGTACGGCGATTCCGACTGGCTGCCGGGACTGGTGGTGGACAGGTTCGGCGACTACCTGGTGGTGCAGGTGAGCAACTGGGGTATGGAGAAGCTGCTGCCCCAGGTGGTCGACACCCTGGTGCGGCTGGTGGAGCCGAAGGGTATATTGCTGCGCAACGATCACCAGGGCCGCGCCCTGGAGGAGATGCCGCTGGTCAACGAGGTCGCCTACGGCGAGGTGCCGGAGATGGCGCCCTTCGAGGAGAACGGCGTGGCGCTGCTGGCGCCGGTGCACGCCGGGCAGAAGACCGGCTGGTTCTACGACCATCGCGACAACCGCGCGCGGCTGAACCAGTGGGTAAAAGGCCGGAAGGTACTGGACCTGTTTTCCTACGCCGGCGGCTGGGGCGTGCAGGCCCTGGCCAGCGGCGCCGACAGCGCCACCTGCGTGGACGCGTCGGAACAGGCGCTGGAATGGTGCCGCGCCAACGCATCCCACAACGGACTGGCGGACAGGCTGCAGACGGTGCGCGGCAAGGCGGTGGATGTGCTGAAAGCCATGGTGGCCGATGGCGAGCAATTCGACGTGGTGGTGCTGGATCCGCCGGCCTTTATCAAGCGGCGCAAGGACCACAAGGCGGGGCTGTCCGCCTACCGCCATATCAACGAACTGGCGATGCGGCTGCTGGCGGCGGACGGCCTATTGGTGAGCGCTTCCTGCTCCATGCACCTGCAGGCGGACGAACTGCTGGATTGCGTGCGCGGCGCCGCGCACAGGCTGGGCCGGCCAGCGGCACTGCTGACCAGCGGCGGCCAGGGGGCGGATCACCCGGTGCACCCGGCGATTCCCGAGACGCGCTACCTGAAGGCGCACTTCGTGCACCTGTACAAGTAGGTAATAGATGAAGGAAGACCTGCCCTTGTAGGAGCGGCCGCTGGCCGCGATCGAGCTTCTCGACTTCTCCGGAATCCGATCGCGGCCAACGGCCGCTCCTACAGAATGAAGAAGACCGCGGGCACTCTCTTTTAGAATGTGGTCCGCGGCCTTTTTCGTTTGCCGGTAGCGACCGGGTCAGAAGACGAACTTCATGCCCAGGGTCGCGGTGCGCGGGCGGTTGGCGCGGGCGCCGTCCGGGCCGCGGTTGACGATGGCCTGCTCGTCAAGCAGGTTGTCCACCTTCAGGTAGCCACTCAGATCCTCGCTGAAGTCGTAGTGGGCGGCAGCGTCCAGCACCCACAGGGATTCGGTGTGGTCGAACTTGTCGGTGCCGCCGCGGTTGCACTCGGTGCTGACGCACATCTCGTCCTGATAGGCGGCGGTCAGGTTGAGGCGCCAGGCGGCGCCGCTGTCCAGGCCGGCGGACAGGGCGAAAACGTTTTCCGGCAGGTAGGCGAAGTTGTCGCCCGCGAACAGGTCGCCGCCATCGCTGTCTTTGGTGATTTCCGCATCCGTGTAGGTGTAACTGGCCCGCACCGGCAGGTTCCAACCGTTGGCTAGTGCCCACTCACTTCCGATGGAAGCCTCCAAGCCCTTGATTTCAGACTCGCCCAGCTGGTAGCTGCCGCCGTCGGCGCCGTCCGGACAGGGTACGGCGATAGAGCAGTTCTGCACGGTATTTTCGTAGTCGCTGAAGAAGCCGATGGCCTCCCCATAGAGGTTGCCGTCACTGAAGCGCGCGCCCACCTCGTAGTTGGTGGACACTTCCGCACCCACGCCGTCGCTGGCCCCAGCGCCGGGAGGCGCAAAGCCGCGGTGCACACCGGCCAGCAGGCTCCACTGCTCATTCACGTCGTATACCAGGCCCAGGCCCGGCATCCACTCGTCGAGGCTGTTGGACTTGCTGCTGCCCTTTTCACTGCGCTCCGGATCGTTGTAGCGCTGCTGTTCGGTCTCCACGTCCTCGTAGCGCAGGGCTGCGGTCAGGGTCAGCTTCTCTGCAAGCTGGATATCGTCATAGATAAAGAAGGAGGTGGCTTCCGCTTCCTCGACACGGTTGTTGCTCGAGCTTGGGGCACTGATGCCCTGAAATACCAGGCCGCCGTCGATCTGGCTGAAGTTTTCCGTCGGCTGGAAGCGGTCCACCTCATCCCAGTGGCGGCGCAGGCCGAAGGTCAGTTCGTGATCGATGTCGCCGGTGGCCAGCTGCCAGTCGGCGCTCAGCTGCAGGCCGCGGGCCTCGTATTTGCGGTTGTTGTGCTTGATGCCGAAGTCGTAGTCCGCCAGGCCGTCCAGTACAGCCTGGGCGTCGGCGTCGCCACCGTTGGCGTCCTCGATCAGCCCGCCGAGACTGACCTTGAACCAGTCGCGCTTGAACTTGTTGTAGTAGGCCTGGGTGTGCACGGAGAAGCTGTCGCTCAGGGCGATGCTGTGGTTCAGCTGCACGGTGCTGTGGCGGTTCTGCATCTCGTCCAGGGCGCTGATGCCGTAGCGGCGGTTGGGATCCCTGTTGAAGTCCGCGTCGGTCAGACCCAGGTAGCTCATGCCGGACTCCTCTTCGGAGTACTGCAGCTTGATATCCAGTTGCTGCTGGTAGGCAGCGTCGGCGCTGGAGCTCAGGCGCCCCTTCAGCAGGTAGTCTTCCTTGGCGATATCGGCGCTGTCGGCGCGGTCGATGTCGCGAAAGCCATCCGCCTGCTGCTGGTGGGTCTCGAGCAGCCAGCCGGTGTTATCGGAGCTGGTACCGTAGTAGCTGTGCAAGCGGGTTTCGCCGAGCTGGCCGGCCTCCAGTTGCACCATGCCCTCGGAGGCTTCAGGGATCGGCGTGCTCAGCATATTGACCGCGCCGCCGACGGTGAAGGGGCCGTATTTCAGCGTACCCGGCCCCTTCAACACTTCGATGCTGTCCAGCCGGCCGGCGGTGGGGAAGTAGTAGGCCTCGGGCGCAGAGTAGGGTGCCGGGGCTATCAGCACGCCGTCTTCCATCAGGGACAGCTTACTGGAGCGGCCGCTGCCGGAACCGCGGATGCCCAGGTTCGGGCGCAGGCCGTAGCCATCCTCTTCCAACAGATACACGCCCGGTACGGCGCGCACCATGCGGTTGATATCGACGAACTCGAACTTGGCCAGTTCTTCGGCGCTGACCAGGTGGGCCGAGCCCGGCAGCTGGTCGATGGCCTCGGCATCGCCGATCACGGAAATGGTTTCCAGGCGCACATCGCGGTCCTGAGCCAGGGCTGGTGCGGCCACAATGGCAGCCAACGCCAGGGCGAGAGGGGACAGGGAGAAGAGCTTCATGAATCCTCCATGGATTACTGGCTGTTATATGATTGAATTTGTTAATAATAATGATTCTATTTTAACATTTAACGGAGTTTTGAGTTAACAAAACTTTACGGGTTCGAGCGGGTTTCTATCCCCGGGTCCCCCTTCTTTTCTTCCCGGCCTACCCGGAAGGCCGGCGAGTCAGACTAGGAGCTGGCTTTTTCACTGGCTAGGATTGCGAGCAAGTGCTCACTTAGGTTGCAAGAATGATTCGAACGGCACGTCAATCGGACCTGCAAAGACTGGAGCAGCTTTGGTTCTACTCGGTGACAAGCGCACACCCTTCCCTGCCCACACACTACTGGCAAGCCCGCGCGGCGGAGTTCCGCCGCCACTGCCGCGAGGCGGACTGCATGGTGTACACGGAGGTGGACGATGGTATTGCGGAGGGATTTGCCGCGGTCAGGGATCTCGATCGGCTGGAGTGCCTCTGTGTCAGCCCGGCTTTTGCCGG
This sequence comes from Microbulbifer sp. SE14, assembly GCF_059834885.1. NCBI lineage: Bacteria > Pseudomonadati > Pseudomonadota > Gammaproteobacteria > Cellvibrionales > Microbulbiferaceae > Microbulbifer > Microbulbifer sp. SE14. The sequence goes on from NZ_JCBAJA010000021.1 coordinate 74,860, forward strand.
CCGCGGCGCCGGCAGCGAGTTGATGCGCGCGGCCAAGCGCGGCAGGTCCCAGTTGGAGGCCTTGGTTCTGCAGGAGAACCTGGGAGCGCGCTATTTCCTGCAGCAGCACGGCTTCGTGGAGATTGGGCGGCAGCCCAGTGCCGCGGCGGGCCAGGCGGAGATACGGATGTGCTACTGCGCCAGTGGCGCCGCGGCGGCCGGCTGAATCATCCGCCAGCTGTGGTTTGCCCCTTTCTTATAACCGGATCTTATGGATTCACTTCTTTTTATTGTTTCTCACTCGTTCCTGCAGCGGGTAGCATGCTTTTCACCCTACAGATCCAATGCCTCGAGTGTTTTATGGGACTTAACGCCAGCAGCAACGCCATTCGCTCCTACCCGACGCGCACCTTCCACCACGGTGCCGACCTGGAGTCGCTGAACCAGCGCTTCAAGGGGGCCAAGCCGAGCGAGATAATGCGGTTCACGATGGAGCAGGCGGAGAACCCGGTGGTCTTCACCAACTTCCGCCCGCTCGCGGTGGCCTTCCTGCACCTGGTGACCCGCGCCAAACCGGATATCCCGGTGATCTGGGTGGACCACGGCTACAACACGCCGGAGACCTACCGCCATATCGAGCGGGTGGTGAAGGAGTTCGACCTGAACCTGCGCACCTACTCGCCGAAGATGTCCGCGGCCCACTACAACGCCGTCTACGGTGGCATTCCGCCACTGGATACACCGGAGCACGACTTCTTCTCCCGCACCGTGAAGCTGGAGCCCTTCAACCGCGCCATGCAGGAACTGCAGCCGGACGTGTGGCTGAACGGCATCCGCCACGACCAGAACGCCCACCGCAAGAACCTGGATATCTTCACCAAGGGCAACCACGGCACCATCCGCGTCGCCCCCATGTTTCACCTCAGCGAACTGGACGTGGAGGAGTATGTGTACGAGAACGAGTTACCGGACAACGACGTCTACTTCGATCCGACCAAGGGGGAGGAGCACAGGGAGTGCGGATTGTTGCTGGAGAAGTGACTTTTCCAGTCTCAAACTGAAAACGGCCGCAGTTGCGGCCGTTTTTGTTTGCCCCCTCCCCCGCAAGCGGGAGAGGGGAGCAGATAGGGGCAGCCGAGAGTCCCGAGTCCCGAAACAACTTACACGTCCAGGTTCTCCACCGCCAGCGCATTGCTCTCGATAAAGTCCCGGCGCGGCTCCACCTGGTCGCCCATCAGGGTGGTGAAGATCTGGTCCGCGGCAATGGCGTCCTCGACGGTCACCTGCAGCATGCGGCGACTCTCCGGGTTCATGGTGGTCTCCCACAGCTGGTCCGGGTTCATCTCGCCCAGCCCCTTGTAGCGCTGTATGCCGTAGCCGCGGCGGCTCTCGTTCATCAGCCACTCCAGGGCTTCGGGGAAGCTGTCGACCGGCTGCTGCTTCTCGCCGCGCTGGATATAGGCACCCTCCTCCAGCAGGTCCACCATCTTCTCACCCAGGGCGCAGATGGCGCGGTACTCGGCGGATTCGAAGAACTCGTGGCTGAACTGGTAGTCACTGCCGACACCGTGGGCGACGACATGGATATGGGGCAGAAAGAGGCCGCGCTCGGTGTTCTCGTGCACGCTCACACGATGACGGCGACCGCCGCCGTTGCCCTCTTCTTCCGCCAGCTTCTCCTGCAGCTGCGCGCACCAGGATTCCATCCTGTCCCTCGACTGCAGGTCCGCCTGGGCCAGGCTCGGCAGGTAGATCATGCTGCGCAGCACCTCCTCCGGGTAGAGTCGCGACAGCCGATCGATGGTGGCCAGCACGGCGCGGTACTCCCCCACCAGGTTCTCCAGGGATTCACCGGACAGGGCCGGCGCGTCCGGATTGACGAACAGGCTGGCGCCCTCCAGCGCCGCGTTGGTCAGGAACTGGGTCAGGGCCGTCTCGTCCTTCAGGTACTGCTCCTGCTTGCCCTTGCTGATCTTGTACAGCGGCGGCTGGGCGATGTAGATATGGCCGCGCTCGATCAGCTCCGGCATCTGCCGGAAGAAGAAGGTCAGCAGCAGGGTGCGGATATGGGCGCCGTCCACGTCGGCGTCGGTCATGATGATGATGTAGTGGTAGCGCAGCTTGTCGGGGTCGAACTCGCTCTTGCCGATGCCACAGCCCAGCGCGGTGATCAGGGTGCCCACTTCGGCGCTGGACAGCATCTTGTCGAAGCGCGCCTTCTCCACATTCAGGATCTTGCCCTTCAGCGGCAGGATCGCCTGGGTGCGGCGGTCGCGGCCCTGCTTGGCGGAGCCGCCGGCGGAGTCACCCTCCACCAGGTAGAGTTCGGACTTGGCCGGGTCCTTCTCCTGGCAGTCCGCCAGCTTGCCGGGCAGGCCGGCGATGTCCAGGGCGCCCTTGCGGCGGGTCATCTCGCGGGCCTTGCGCGCGGCCTCGCGGGCGCGGGCGGCGTCGATCATCTTGCCGACCACAGCCTTGGCCTCCTGGGGGTTTTCCAGCAGGTAGTCGTTGAAGTGATGGCCCATCTCCTGCTCCACCGCCGGCTTTACCTCGGAGGAAACCAGCTTGTCCTTGGTCTGGGAGGAGAACTTGGGGTCCGGTACCTTGACCGAGATGATCGCGGTCAGGCCCTCGCGGGCGTCGTCACCGGTGGTGCTGACCTTCTCCTTCTTGCCCAGGCCCTCCTTCTCTATGTAGTTGTTGAGGCCGCGGGTCAGGGCGGCGCGGAAGCCCGCCAGATGGGTGCCGCCGTCACGCTGGGGGATGTTGTTCGTGTAGCAGAAGATGTTTTCCTGGAAGCTGTCGTTCCACTGCAGCGCCACTTCCACGGCGATGCCGTCTTCGCGCTGGCTCTGGAAATGCAGCACCTTGTTGATCGGGGTCTTGTTCTGGTTCAGGAACTCGACGAAGGCCTTGAGGCCGCCCTCGTACTCGTACACCTCCTCCTTGCCGCTGCGCTCGTCCTTCAGGACTATGCGCACACCGGAGTTCAGGAAGGACAGCTCCCGCAGGCGCTTGGCCAGTACATCGAAGTGGAATTCGATATTGGAGAAGGTGTCCGCGGATGGCTTGAAGTGCACCGTGGTGCCGGTGCCGTCGGTATCGCCGATCACGGCCAGGGGCGCGTCCGGCACGCCGTGGCGGTACACCTGCTCGTGTACCTTGCCGCCACGGCGGATGGTCAGTTTCAGCTCTTCGGACAGGGCGTTCACGACCGACACGCCCACACCGTGCAGGCCGCCGGATACCTTGTAGGTATTGTCGTCGAACTTACCGCCGGCGTGCAGCACGGTCATAATCACTTCCGCCGCGGAAACCCCCTCTTCCGAATGTATTTCGGTGGGGATGCCGCGGCCGTTGTCGGATACCGAGACAGACTCATCCGGGTGAATGGTCACCCGAACTTCGTCACAGTGACCCGCCAGCGCCTCATCGATGGAGTTGTCCACCACCTCGAACACCATGTGGTGCAGGCCGGTGCCGTCGTCGGTATCGCCGATATACATGCCGGGGCGCTTGCGCACCGCATCCAGGCCTTTCAACACCTTGATACTGCTGGAGTCATAGCTCTGCTGCTCTGACATTTACTCACTCCATCAAACTTATGTGGTGGCCGATGGATCGGCACTGATATTCCCATGTTCCACGTGGAACACCTTCGGGTTGTTCCAGGGCGGGGACAACTGCAGCCAGGGACGGCTGGTGGCCTCCACCTCTATTCCGGTCACCAGCACCTGGCTGGCACAGCGGCTCACCCAGCGGGCAAACTGCAACTGATTCTTCTCATCCAGTTCCGCCGGCAGGTCGTCGACCAGAAACACCGGCTTGTCCCGATGGTGACAAACCAGCTCCGCCATGGCCGTGCGCAGCGCGCAGACCAGCATCTTCTGTTGGCCCCGGGAGAGGATGTTGTGCGCCGCCTCGCCGCCGACGCTGAAGCGCAGGTCGGCCCGGTGGGGACCGGTGCGGGTATGCCCTTGGGCCAGATCGCCTTCGCGGGACTCCTCCAGCGCCTGCAGCAGGTCGAGCTCCTTGCGCCAGCCGCGGCGGTAGGACATCTCCACCCGCGTCAGGGGCGACTCTCCGGACGTTTGGGACAGCTCTGCGATCAGGGACGAGGTCGCGGAGCGCAGCTGCTCGAACAACTCCCTGCGCAAACTATCTACGCGCTCCCCGCTTTCGGCGAGTCTGCGCTCCCAAACCGACAGCAAATCGGGGGCCATTTTACCACGTCGCAGCAGCGCATTTCGCTGCTGCAGTGCTATTTGGTAGTTCTTCCACTCCAGGGCGAAGGAATGTTCCACGTGGAACACCGTCCAGTCCAGCAGGCGCCTGCGCACACCCGGCCCGCCATCCAGGGCCGAGAAGCTGTCGCTGTTGATCACCTGCAACGGCAGGCAGCTGGCCAACTGCGAGCTGGATTCCGCCGGCGCCTGGTTGATGCGGATACGCCCGCCTCCATCGCCGAGACGCTCCACGCCGAGACTGTAGCCGCTGTCCAGCTGCGCGAACACGGTCAGGCCGCCGCTCCCTTCGCGGATCACCGCCCTGTGCTGGCGGGAGCGAAAGGAGCGCCCGGTGGCGAGCATATGAACCGCCTCCAGCAGCGAGGTCTTGCCGCTGCCGTTGGGACCGCAGAAGAGATTCGCACCGGGAGCCAGGGACAGCTCGGCGGAGGCGATATTGCGGAAGTTGGAGAGAGCGAGACGGGTCAGGGCCACAGCCGCAGCCCAACCGGGACAGGCCCGGACAGAAAGACCGCCATGCCCAGGGGAATGGCGGTTCCATGAGGATAGAAGGGTATCAGCACAGAGGAATATCAGAGCCGCATCGGCATGATCACATAGAGGGCGTCTCCCTCCTCCGGCTGCTGCACCAGCGCACTGCTGTTGGCATCGGCGAGGCCGATACGGATCTGCTCGCTGTGAATGGCACCGGTCACATCCAGCAGATAGGAGACATTGAAGCCGATTTCCAGCGGCTCGCCAACATAGTCCACCACCAGTTGCTCTTCCGCCTCCTCCTGCTCCGGGTTGTTGGCCACTATCTGCAGCAGGCCCTCGGAGATCTGCAGGCGCACGCCGCGATACTTCTCGTTGGAGAGGATGGCGGCGCGGGAGAATGCCTGGCGCAGGGCCTGGCGGTCGGCGTAGATCTCATTGCCGGTGGAGCGCGGCAATACCCGCTCGTAGTCCGGGAACTTGCCGTCCACCAGCTTGGAGGTGAAGGTGAACTGGCCGCTGATGACGCGGATATGGTTGTTGCCGAGCACCACCTCCGCCTGGGCGTCAGTGTCCTCCAGCAGGCGTCCCAGCTCTAGCACGCCCTTGCGCGGAACTATCGCCTGGATCGGCGACTCCACGTTCAGGCCCGGCGCGTCGCGGTCGCAGAGCGCCAGGCGGTGGCCGTCGGTGGCCACGGCGCGCAGTTGCTGCGGGCGGCATTCCAGCAACAGGCCGTTCAGGTAGTAGCGCACGTCCTGTTGCGCCATGGCGAAGCCGGTGGCCTCGATCAGGCGGCGAATCTCGCGCTGGGAAATGGAGAAGCGGGTCTGGGCGCTGGTCTCCTCCTGGTTGGGGAAATCCGCCGCCGGCAGGGTGGACAGCTGGAAGCGGCTGCGGCCGCTGCGCAGCACCAGGCGCTCGCCGTCGCGCTCGAACTTCAGCTCGGCGCTGTCCGGCAGGGAGCGGCAGATATCCAGCAGCTTGCGCGCCGGTACCGTCACCTCGCCCTCCATCTCCACGCCGTCCACCGGCAGGCGGCCGACGATCTCCACTTCCAGGTCGGTACCGGTCAGGGACAGTTCCTGCCCCTGCAGTTGCATCAACACATTGGCCAATACCGGCAGCGTCTGGCGCTTCTCCACCACACCGGCGACCAGTTGCAGCGGCTTCAGAAGGGCGTCCCGGCTCACATTGAATTTCATCGGTAGTTTCGCCTTACTTTGTTATCAATTTCGTCGGTTGTTCGGTTTACTTGTCAGGTTGTCAGCGAGCGGGTCAGCAGCTTGACGTCCTCGCGGATATCCGCGTCCGACTCCTGCAGCTCGCGGATCTTGCGGCAGGCGTGCAGCACCGTGGTGTGGTCGCGCCCGCCGAAGGCGTCGCCGATTTCCGGCAGACTGTGGTTGGTCAGCTCCTTGGCCAGGGACATGGCCACCTGGCGCGGCCGCGCCACCGAGCGGCTGCGGCGTTTGGACAGCAGGTCCGCCACCTTGATCTTGTAATACTCGGCCACCACCCGCTGGATATTGTCCACGCTCACCAGGCGGTCCTGCAGCGCCAGCAGGTCTTTCAACGCCTCCCGCACCAGCAGGTCGTCGATGGGACGGCCGGTGAACTGGGCGTTGGCAATCACCCGCCGCAGGGCGCCCTCCAGCTCGCGCACATTGGAGCGGATGCGCTGGGCGATAAAGAAGGCCGAGTCGTGAGGCAGGTCCACACCCACCTGCTCGGCCTTCTTCATTAATATGGCCACCCGCGTCTCCAGCTCCGGCGGCTCCACCGCCACCGTCAGGCCCCAGCCGAAGCGGGACTTGAGGCGCTCCTCAAGGCCGTCGATCTCCTTCGGGTAGCGGTCGCAGGTCAGGATGATCTGCTGGCCGCCCTCGAGCAGCGCATTGAAGGTGTGGAAGAACTCCTCCTGGGAGCGCTCCTTGCCGGCGAAGAACTGGATATCGTCGATCAGCAACGCGTCCACGGAGCGATAGTAGCGTTTGAAATCGCTGATGGCGTTCAGCTGCAGCGCCTTGACCATATCGGCGACAAAGCGCTCCGAGTGCAGGTAGACCACCTTGGCATTCGGATTGCGCTCCAGCAGCGCATTGCCCACCGCGTGCATCAGGTGGGTCTTGCCCAGGCCGACGCCGCCGTAAATAAAGAGGGGATTGTAGGCGCCTCCGGGGTTGTCGGCGATCTGCTGCGCCGCGGCCAAGCCCAACTGGTTGGACTTGCCCTCGACGAAGGACTTGAAGGTGAAGTTGCGGTTCAGGGAACTGCCGTGTTTGATGGCGCCCTCCACCTCCACATTGCGCGCCGGCTCCGGCGCCGGTCGCTGGGTGGGCGGAGAACGCAGGTCGGTCAGCGCCAGTTCGCCACTGGTGATCTGCTCGGCAGCACTCTCCTCCGCCGCCGCGGGATGAGCGGATACCGGCGGGTTGCCGAAAGCCCCCATAGGAGAGGGTTGAGGGCTAACGGCCTGCTGCGCCTCGACGCTGGCGCGGCTGCGCTGGAAGCGCGCAGGCCGCCGCTCGGTGATCTCCAGCATCACCTGGGCGGGCTGCTCGCCGGAAAACTGGTGTACCAACTCCCGGATACGGTTCAGAAACTTGTCCCCGACCCAGTCCAGCACGAAGCGGTTGGGAGCCAGCAGACGCAACTCCCCCGCGGCACTTGCGGGACTGACACGCAGCGGCCTGATCCAGGTATTGAACTGCTGTGCCGGCAGTTCATCCTGCAAACAGTTGGCACACTGCCTCCAAACGGATTCAGACAAGAAACCCCCTAAAACCCCGAAAAAAAGAGAAACCCTTGGAAACCGGACGGCAAAGACGGAGCTGCACTTATCGCAACCCTGGCTGCCCATTCTGCGGCTGCCGGCACCGTCCAAAAGATCGTGGGAGTATACCTTTGCGCCGCCGGGTTATCCACAAGAAGTGCGGCGATTGTTGAAAAAATTGCGACGAAAAGTCCCTTACAATCAACGACTTGCACACTAATTGAGCAGGCGGCCAGGGTGCAACCGAAGAGGTTATCCACAGCGATCTGTGTATATCTTGGGACCAATCGGTGGGCATCTGGGAATACTGCAGCCGACTCAATCACTTGCCCGGGCGGCGGCTAAAACTACCGCAGCGGCGGCACGGGCACGCGACAAATTTCCCCCGCCGCCGCGTTGATTTCACTGGTGCCTTTCTATACAATCCGCCGCCTTCGCAGCGCATTGCTCCGCCTGCTCCGGCTCCTGCCGGTCCCGGAGCTCAGGCCGCGGCTGGGCCAGCCCGAGAGGGACAGTCCACGAATTTCCGAATACTTCGTTCGAATACAACGTCTCAGGTAGCAAGACAATGAAACGCACTTTTCAACCCAGCAACTTGAAGCGCAAGCGCACCCACGGTTTCCGCGCCCGCATGGCAACCAAGAACGGCCGCAAGGTCCTGGCCCGCCGCCGCGCCAAAGGTCGCAAGGTACTGTCTGCATAAGTCCGCGCCCGGCAACGGGACGCCCTCCTTTTATGCAACAGACGCGCAGCGACTTCGGTTTTGCCAAGCCGCTGCGCCTCCTGAACGCGGCGCAGTATCGGGTGGTCTTTACCGCCAAGCAGCAGGTACGCGCCGCGCACCCCAACCTGCTGATTCTCGCCCGCCCCAACGATCTCGGCCATCCGCGTCTGGGCCTGGTCATCGCCAAGAAACACGTCCGCAACGCCTCGGATCGCAACCGCATCAAGCGTATTGCCCGCGAGACCTTCCGCCTGCGCCAGCACGAACTGCCGGCGGTGGATGCGGTGGTGCTGGCGCGCCCAGGTGTCGCGGACTTGGACAAGGCCGCACTGGCGAAGCTGCTGAACAAACTGTGGCGCAAGCTGGCCAACCGCGCGCAGCCGCAGGCCGGACAGCGATGACCAGGCAGGCGATCAAACTGATCCACGCCTACCGCTACCTGGCCAGCCCCTGGGTCGGCAACCAGTGCCGCTTCTACCCCACCTGCTCCCATTATGCGGAAGAGGCATTAAAAACCCATGGATTCCTAAAGGGGGGTTATTTAAGCGCGCGGCGCCTTATAAAATGCCACCCCTGGCATCCCGGCGGCCTGGATCCGGTTCCCCGCCCCACAAAGAACACGCTTAGGTAAAATGATGGATTGGCAACGCTACACGCTGCTGGGCGGAATCGCCGCAGTTGTCCTGGCACTGATATTCCAGTGGAACGAATTCCAGGAGGCGCGCGCGCCGGCACTGGACCGGGAGACGGTGGTTCGGGGAGAGACGCGGGGAGACTTGCGCGGCGACAGCGAGACGACAGTCCCCCAACCCGATACCGGCGACAGCGATGTGCCGCAGCTGCAGGCGCCAAATGGCGCCGCCGCCGCAGACAGGGGGCAACGCGAGCTGATCCGCGTGACCACCGATGTCTTCGAGCTGCTGATCGACCCCCGGGGCGGCGATATCGTCAAGGTGGCGCTGCGCCAGTACGACGAGGAGCTGCACAGCGAGAACCCACTGATACTGCTGAACCAGACCCGCGATCACACCTATATCGCCCAGAGCGGCCTGATCGGCCGCAACGGCACCGACAGCGCCGCCGGCCGCCCGCTGTTCCAAACCGCGGAGACCAAATACGCACTGGTGGAAGGCCAGGACAGCCTGACCGTCGACCTGATCCTGAAGCAGCAGGACGCCGATATCACCAAGCGTTTCACCTTCAAGCGCGGCGACTATCTGATCGACGTCTCCTACCTGGTGGACAACCGGGCCGCCCAGCCATGGTCCGCGGCCATGTTCGGCCAGATCAAGCGCGACGACCGCGAGCCACCGGTGGATGCGGGTATTGGCGTGTCCCCCTTCCTCGGCGCGGCCATCCACACCAATGAGGAGAATTACTTCAAGCAGGACTTCGAGGAGATCGCCGAGAAGCCCACCCGCGAAACCGTCGAGGGCGGCTGGGTGGCCATGGTGCAGCACTACTTCCTCAGCGCCTGGATTCCGCCGCAGGATGTGCGCAATACCTTCGAACTGAGGGCGCTGTCCAACGGACTCTTCCGCATGGGCTTCACCTCGCCGCAGGTGCAAATCCCCGCCGGCACCCAGGGTGAACTAAGCGCCACCTTCTATGCCGGCCCCAAGGATGTCTATCGCCTGGAGGAGATCTCCCCCTACCTGGACCTGACCGTGGACTACGGCTGGCTCTGGTGGATCGCCAAACCGCTGTTCCGCGTGCTGCACTTTATCCAGGAACATATCGTCAGCAACTGGGGCTGGGCGATCATCCTGCTGACGGTGTTTATCAAGGCGCTGCTGTTCCCGCTGTCCGCCGCCGGCACCAAGTCCATGGCGCGCATGCGCAAGTTCGCACCGCAGATGAAGAAGCTGCAGGAACAGTACAAGGACAACCGGCAGAAGCTGGCGGAGGAGACGATGAAGCTCTACCGCCGCGAGAAGATCAACCCGATGGGGGGCTGCCTGCCGATTCTGCTGCAGATGCCGGTGTTTATCGCCCTCTACTGGATGCTGACCGAGACCGTCGAGCTGCGTCACGCCCCCTGGATCTTGTGGATTCACGACCTGTCCGCCAAGGACCCCTACTTTATCCTGCCGGTACTGATGGGCGCCTCCATGTGGTTTATGCAGAAGCTGAACCCGCAGCCGACGGACCCGACCCAGGCGCGCATCATGCAGCTGATGCCGGTGATGATGACCTTCTTCTTCCTCTGGTTCCCGGCCGGCCTGGTTCTGTACTGGATCGCCAACAACCTGATCACCATTGCGCAGACCTGGTATATCAACACGCAGGTGGAGGCCGGCAAGGTCTAGCGCGACTCCGATCGGCCCTGCCGCCGGTAGTTGTCCGGGAAAAAGCCACATCGGCAAATATTTCCCGGACAACTACCGGCGGCAGGACCTAGCATCTGTGCCACCACCACGAATTCCAAAGGGGCCGCAGTAGCGGCCCCTTTTCGTTGGAGTAAACTCAGCCCATGACCCAGCAAAGCCTCAACAAAGACACCATCGCCGCCGTCGCCACCGCCCCGGGCCGGGGCGGTATCGGCGTGATCCGCCTGTCCGGCCCCAGGGCCCTGGAGATAGCCCGTGGTATCTGCGGCGAGCGGGAACTGAAACCGCGCCAGGCCCACTACCGGGATTTCCTCCACGGCGAGCAGGTGGTGGACCAGGGCATAGCCCTCTTCTTCCCCGGCCCCAACTCCTTTACCGGCGAGGACGTAGTGGAACTGCAGGGCCACGGCGGCCCGGTGATCCTCGACCAGCTGTTACAGGCAGCCATAGACCTGGGCGCGCGCCAGGCCCGCCCGGGGGAATTTTCCGAGCGCGCCTTTCTCAACGACAAGATAGACCTGGCCCAGGCGGAGGCGATAGCGGACCTGATCGAGGCCGGCAGTGCCCAGGCAGCGCGCAATGCAATGCGCTCCCTGCAGGGCGTATTTTCCGAAAAAATCGAAGACCTGGTCGAATACCTGACCCATTTGCGTATCTATGTCGAAGCATCCATAGATTTTCCTGAAGAGGAAATCGATTTTCTCGCCGACGGCAAGGTGGCGGCGGATTTGCAGGCACTCCTGCAACAGCTGGCCGCGGTGGAGGCCCAGGCGCGCCAGGGCAGCATAATGCGCGAGGGTATGCGGGTGGCTATCGCCGGCCGTCCCAACGCCGGCAAGTCCAGCCTCCTGAATGCGCTGGCGGGCCGCGACGCGGCAATTGTCACCGATATCGCTGGCACCACCCGGGACATACTGCGCGAGCATATCGATATCGACGGCATGCCCCTGCAGTTCGCCGACACCGCCGGCCTGCGCGACGCCCCGGACAGGGTGGAGCAGATCGGCATAGAGCGCGCCTGGGAGGAGATACGGCACGCCGACCGGGTGCTGCTGCTGGTGGATGCGCAGCAGGCCCGCTCTCTGGATCCAGATCAGGCCTGGCCGGAATTCACCCGGCAATTGCCGGACGCGGAAAAGCTGACCCTGGTGCTGAACAAGATAGACCTGACCGACTACAGCGCCGGCCTGCAGGCCCACACCGACGGCGTGCCGGTGATCGCCATCAGCGCCAAGACGGGCGCCGGGCTGGAAGCCCTGAAAGAGCACCTGAAGCACTGCATGGGCTACAGCGGCGCCGCCGAGGGCAACTTCAGCGCCCGCCGCCGCCACCTCGAAGCCCTGGCCCGCGCGCGCGCCTTTATCGAACAGGGCGCCGGTCAGCTGCACGCCAGCGGCGCCGGCGAGCTGCTGGCCGAGGACCTGCGCCAGGCCCAGCAGGCGCTGGGGGAGATTACCGGAGAAGTCACCGCCGACGAGCTGCTCGGCCGCATCTTCGGCAGCTTCTGCATCGGCAAATAGCCTCTCACTTCCTTGAATAACTCTCGCCCGGGGGCCTGATCGCGGGTATCCCGGCCCTTTCCCCTGCCGAAACAGCGGATTCGCAAGTCGTGCAACCGCTTCGCGGCCGGTGCGTAACTCCCGAGCGCGCGATTTCGTACCGGCAACTCCACCGCCAGATCACAAAAGTTGCGCACAGCTACTCACAGACTTATCCAGAGGGCACCATTTATACACAGGGGATCCCCGCAGAGAGCGACTGTCTATCAACAGCGGTCGACGGCCGGCGCTACCCTGTGGGTAAAATCGGGGGTAACTTCGCAGAAAGCTGCGGGCGGAGGCGGGCATAACTCAGGCACCCGCCGAAGCAGTCCAAGGTTATCCCGCCCGTCCACAGCGCCCTACATGGGTTGCCCCGCCCCGAAAGCAGGGGTTATCAGCAAGCTACCACAGTCTATAACTATTTGATTTTAAACAATTTTTTAGGGTTATACATGAATGGGCGCCCCCTAATAAAAACAACTAATACAAAAACACTACCAATACAGGATATGTATAAGTTAATTAATCCAATAAAGGGGCTTGGGGGTTTTTCACAGGTCTGTCGGGGTGTGGACTAACGCAGTCCACCCTTAAATTGTCTGGGACAAGTTTTCCGTCGTGCCATTTGCTGAAGTGCTTCAACTGCCTATAAAATGTGCGCCCATTTTTACCGCCTGTGGCAACAGCTATGGATTTCCCCAAGACCTATGACGTGATAGTGATCGGCGGCGGCCACGCCGGCACCGAGGCCTCGCTCGCGGCCGCGCGCATGGGGGCCTCCACCCTGCTGTTGACCCACAACATAGAGACGCTGGGGCAGATGTCCTGCAACCCGGCCATCGGCGGCATCGGCAAGAGCCACCTGGTCAAGGAGGTGGACGCCCTCGGCGGTGCCATGGCCGAGGCCACGGACCTGGGCGGCATCCAGTTCCGCGTGCTGAACGCGCGCAAGGGCCCGGCGGTGCGGGCCACCCGCGCCCAGGCGGACCGCGCCCTGTATCGCGCCGCCATCCGCTCGATCCTGGAGCGCCAGGAGAACCTGGAGATCTTCCAGCAGGCCGCCGACGACCTGATCGTCGAGGGCGAGCGTGTCGTCGGGGTGGTCACCAACGCCGGCGTGCGCTTCCGTGCCAGGACGGTGGTGATCACCGCCGGCACCTTTCTCGGCGGCAAGATCCACATCGGCCTCGACAGTAACGAAGGCGGCCGCGCCGGGGATCCGCCGTCCATCGCCCTGGCGGAGCGGCTGCGCGAGCTGCCCTTCCGCGTCGAACGCCTGAAGACCGGCACGCCGCCGCGCATCGACGCGCGTTCAGTGGATTTCTCCGGCCTGGAGGAGCAGTGGGGCGACACACCGACGCCGGTGATGTCCTACCTGGGCAGCCGCGGGCAGCACCCGCGCCAGGTGTGCTGCTGGATCACCCACACCAATGCACGGACCCACGAGGTGATCCGCGGCGGCCTGGACAGGTCGCCGATGTACTCCGGCGTGATCGAGGGTATAGGCCCGCGCTACTGCCCATCCATCGAGGACAAGGTGCACCGTTTTGCCGACAAGGACAGCCACCAGATCTTCATCGAGCCGGAGGGGCTGACCACCAACGAGCTCTACCCCAACGGCATCTCCACCAGCCTGCCCTTCGACGTGCAGATCGAGCTGGTGCATTCGATCAAGGGCTTCGAAAAGGCGCATATCACCCGCCCCGGCTACGCCATCGAATACGATTTCTTCGATCCCCGCGACCTGCTGCCGTCGCTGGAGACGAAATTCATTCAGGGACTCTATTTCGCCGGCCAGATCAACGGCACCACCGGCTACGAGGAGGCCGCGGCCCAGGGACTGCTGGCCGGCGCCAACGCGGCGCTACAGGCGCAGGATCGCGAGGCCTGGTCGCCGCGCCGCGACCAGGCCTACCTGGGCGTGCTGGTGGACGACCTGATCACCAGCGGCACCAGGGAGCCCTACCGCATGTTCACCAGCCGCGCCGAGTACCGGCTGCTGCTGCGCGAGGACAATGCCGACCTGCGCCTGACCGAAAAGGGCCGCGAGCTGGGACTGGTGGACGACGCCCGCTGGGCCGCCTTCAGCGCCAAGCGCGAGGCGATCGCGCTCGAGGAGCAGCGGCTGCGCGATACCTGGGTGCACCCGCAGACGCCACAGGCGGCCGCCGTCGAGACCAGGCTGCCGCAGCCGCTGTCGCGCGAGTACAGCCTGATGGACCTGCTGCGCCGCCCGGAGCTGAACTACGCCGATGTGGCGTCGCTGAAAGGCGAGGCGGTGACGGACGAGCGAGTCGCCGAGCAGGTGGAGATAGCGGCCAAGTATGCCGGCTATATCGATCGCCAGCGGGATGAAATCGCGCGGCTGCAGGCCTACGAGGACACGCCGATTCCCGCGGACTTCGACTACAGCCAGGTTTCCGGCCTGTCCAGCGAGGTGAAGCAGAAGCTGGGCGATACGCGCCCCGACACTTTGGCGCGCGCGTCGCGGATTCCCGGCGTGACCCCGGCGGCAGTGTCGCTGCTGCTGATCCAACTGAAGAAGCGCGGCCTGCTGACCCGCAAGAAAGCTGTTTAACCGGTGCGCACGGCGCACCCTACCCCACGCGAACGTAGGGTGCGCTGTGCGCACCAATAACCTGGAGATCCGGCTATTTCTCTGCAAATGGAAGAATTCCGCCCGCGCCTGTGTGGGGCGGCGGCGCAGCTGTCGGTGGAGCTGAGCGCCGAACAGCAGGACAAGCTGCTGGAATACCTGGCCCTTTTCGCGCGCTGGAACGCCGCCTACAACCTGTCGGCGATACGCGACCCCGGGCAGATGCTGGAGCGGCATATCATCGACAGCCTCAGTGTCGTGAACCTGTGCGGCCTGGACACAGACCCGCTGATCGACGTCGGCAGCGGCGGTGGCCTGCCCGGCATTCCGCTGGCGATAGTGCACCCCGAGCGCCCGGTGACCCTGCTGGACAGCAATGGCAAGAAGACCCGCTTCCTGTTCCAGGTGGCGACCGCGCTTCCCCTGCCCAATGTGCAGGTGGTCAACGAGCGGGTGGAGGAATTCGCGCCGCCGCGGAAGTTCTCCGCAGTGGTCTCCCGGGCCTTCGCCTCCATCGGCGACATGGTGGCGGGTAGTGAGCACTTGCTAGCGCCCGGTGGTAGGTTTTACGCTATGAAGGGCAAACTGCCGGAAGATGAGTTGAGCGCACTTCCAAAAGGGATTAAGGTCGAGCGGGTGCACCCCTTGTCGGTACCGGGTTGCGACGCGGATCGCCACCTTGTCATTCTCCGCCGCGAGGAAAAGCGCGGCAGCCTGGCGTAAATCCCGCAAACCTAGACTCTTATTTTGCAAGACCTGTGCACTCCCTTTTCAAGGAGACGAGTGCCCATTGATGCCGGCTTTCCGCGGCGAAACTCGAAAAGCATCGGGGAGAGCGCTTTTCGGGAGAACAAAGGACAAGAACCTTGAGCAAGATATTTGCTGTGGCCAACCAGAAAGGGGGCGTGGGCAAGACCACCACCTGTGTCAATCTGGCCGCATCCCTGGTCGCCAACAAGCGCCGGGTTCTTCTGATCGACCTGGACCCCCAGGGCAACGCCACCATGGGCAGCGGCGTGGACAAGGGCGAACTGCAGCTGTCCTCCTACGACGTGCTCGCCACTGAACTGCCGGCGCGCAAGGCGATTGTCGCCACCGAGAGCGGCTACGACCTGATGCCCGCCAACGGCGATCTGTCCGCCGCCGAGGTGGAACTGCTGGAAATGGAGGGGCGCGAATCCCGTCTGCGCCGCGCCCTGCGGGAAATCAGCGGCGACTACGACTATATCGTCGTCGACTGCCCGCCGTCCCTGAACATGCTGACCGTCAACGCCCTCTGTGCCGCCAATGGCGTGCTGATCCCGATGCAGTGCGAGTACTACGCCCTGGAGGGCCTGTCGGCGCTGGTCGACACCATCACCCAGATACAGCGGGCCGCCAACCCGGAACTGAAGATCGAGGGCATACTGCGCACCATGTACGACCCGCGCAACAGCCTGACCAGCGACGTGTCCGAACAGCTGTCTGAGTACTTCGGCGAGCGCCTCTACCGCACCTGCATTCCGCGCAACGTGCGCCTGGCGGAGGCCCCCAGTTTCGGCAAGCCGGCACTGGACTACGACCGCCATTCCAAGGGCGCCATCGCCTACCTGGCGCTGGCCGGCGAGATGACCCGCCGCCATGCGGCCAACCCAAATGCTGTTAATCACAGTTCCAATCAAGCCCGCCCGGTGGCGGAAGCGGTTTAACAGAGGTATTGAGTTATGGCCGCCAAACGCAAGGGCCTGGGCCGGGGCCTGTCCCACCTGATCAGTGACAATGCCAGCGAGGCGATTGCCGTCGCCAGCGGCGAGGGTGCGGCCAAGATCGCCGATGGCGAGCTGCGCGAACTGCCGATCGAGTTCCTGCAGCGCGGCCGCTACCAGCCGCGCCGCGACTTCCCCCAGGAAACGCTGCAGGAACTGGCCGATTCCATCCGCGCCCAGGGCATCATGCAGCCGATCGTGGTGCGCCCGATCGGCGAGCACAGGTACGAGATCATCGCCGGCGAGCGCCGCTGGCGCGCCGCGCAGATGGCGGAGCTGGACCGGGTGCCGGCGCTGGTGCGCCAGGTGTCGGACGAGGCCGCCATCGCCATGGCGCTGATCGAGAATATCCAGCGCGAGGACCTCAACCCGGTCGAGGAGGCCGCGGCGCTGAAGCGCCTGCAGGACGAGTTCCAACTGACCCAGCAGGAGGTGGCCGACGCGGTGGGCAAGTCCCGCACCGCGGTGACCAACCTGCTGCGCCTCCTCAGTCTCACCGAAGAGGTGCGCACCTTCCTCGAGCGCGGCGACCTGGAGCTCGGCCACGCCAAGGCCCTGCTCGGCCTGGCCGGCGAGACCCAGCGCGCCGCCGCGCGCCAGGTGGTGGACCGCGGCCTGACCGTGCGGCAGACGGAGGCGCTGGTGCGCCGCCTGCAACAGCAGGCACAGAGCCCAACTCCGGTCAAGCCGAAAGAGGATCCGAATATCCGCCGCCTGAGTGAGCGCCTGGCGGAGAAGATAGGCGTGCCGGTGGCCATAGATCACAACGACAGGGGCGTCGGCAGGCTGGTACTCAAGTACAGCAGCCTGGATGAACTGGACGGCATCCTCGCCCATCTGGGCTACAGCGAGGACTGACCCCCCCCCGCGCCGGTCCGGCGGCACAGAAATGCCCCGTTTTGGCGCACAGGTCCACAGTAGGTAAATACTTACTTAGCTGACTATCTGCGGGAAAAAACCGCTGAAAATTAAATAACTTGGCGAGATTTGCCGGTTGAACCGGCAATGCCGTTGCTCCTATAATTCGCACGCCCAAAAATTGGGCGGACAGCGCAAAGATGGTCGGCTTATCCCCGCCTATGCAAAAACCCCCGGTGTTGGTAATTGCCGCGGTACAGCTGCTGCTGGTATCGCTGGCGGGTGCGGTATTGCACTTCGGCGGCAAGCCTGTGGCCGCGCTGTCCGTAGTTATCGGCGGTGTCCTGTGCGCGCTGCCCAATGCGTATTTCGGCCTGCGCGCCTTTCAGGGTGATCCGCGAGAGCGCGGCGCGCGGGCGACAGATCGGGTGTTGCAGAACTTCTACCGCGGAGAAACGGGCAAGTTCGCACTCACCCTGGTCGGCTTTGCCGCGGTGTTTGCGATGGTGAAACCGCTGGACCCGGCGGCCCTGTTTATCAGCTACGGCCTCTGTGTGATCGTGCAGTGGCTGTTGGCGGCGCGGCTGGTGCGTTGAAGCCCTCTCCATTTGAGCTGAGGGCTCTTTATTGAAGCTGAGGGCTCTTTATTGAAGCTGAGGGCTCCGCAGACAGACCGGCGCAAAAAAAGAATTCATACTTTTACGATTGTTGAGGAATTATGGCTGGCGAAGCACAAACGGCGACGGGGTATATCCAACACCACCTGCAGAATATGGCTTTCGGCAAGCTGCCCGCGGGCTATACCCGTGAGGATGGCACGGTGCTCAGCGAGAGTACCTGGACCATGGCCCACTCCTCCCAAGAGGCCGCGGACATGGGTTTCTGGGCAGTTCACCTGGACACCCTGGGCTGGTCCGTCGTCCTGGGCCTGCTGTTCTGCTTCCTGTTCGCGCGCGCAGCCAGGAAGGCCACCCCCGGCGTACCCGGTGGCTTCCAGAGCTTTGTCGAGCTGGTCGTCGACTTTGTCGACAGGCTGGTCAAGGAGACTTTCCCCCACCGCAACAGCATGGTCGCGCCTATGGCGCTAACCATCTTCGTGTGGGTCTTCCTGATGAACCTGATGGACCTGATTCCGGTGGACTGGCTGCCGATGGCTGCCGCCACCGTCTCCGGCAATGAGCACCTCTTCTTCAAGGTTGTGCCCACCACCGACCCCAACGCCACCCTGGGTATGGCGCTGGCGGTGTTCGCACTGATGATCTTCTTCAGCATCAGGGAGAAGGGCCCGGTTGGCTTTATCAAGGAGCTGACCCTCCACCCCTTCCACACCGGCAAGTGGTACTTCGACATGCTGCTGATCCCGTTCAACTTTCTGCTGGAGGCGGTTTCCCTGATCGCCAAGCCGATCTCCCTCGGCCTGCGTCTGTTTGGAAACCTCTACGCAGGCGAGATGATCTTCATCCTGATCGCGATCGTCTTCGGCGTGGGTGTGCTGGGCTTTATCGGTGCCGGCCTGATGCACATGGGCTGGGCCATCTTCCACGTGCTGGTGATCACCCTGCAGGCGTTCGTGTTCATGGTGCTGACCACCGTGTACATGGCCATGGCGCACCACCGCGACGAAGAGCACGAGCACGATCAATAAGTTTTTGACAGTTAACCCTTTAATCAACCTTTACAACAACTCTTAAACCTTTAATTGGAGAACACAATGGAAGCATTAGGTCTGGTTTACATCGCGGCAGCTCTGCTGATCGGTCTGGGCGCACTGGGTACTGCTATCGGTTTCGGTACCCTGGGCGGCAAGCTGCTGGAAGGTTCTGCGCGTCAGCCGGAACAGGCCCCGGCTCTGCAGGGCAAAATGTTCCTGATGGCGGGTCTGCTCGACGCCGTTCCGATGATCGGTGTTGGTATCGCCATGTACCTGATCTTCGCGGTCGCACCTGGTCTGGCGTAATTACACCGTTCCAATTGCCCTTAACCCCCAAAGGTTCTTTTTAATAAAGAGCAAAGAGCAAGAGGTGTCGGTGTGAATATCAACCTGACTCTAATCGGCCAGTCGATTACTTTCCTGTTTTTCGTCTGGTTCTGCTGGAAGTTCGTGTGGCCGCCGCTGCTCGGCGTGATGAAAGAGCGCGAGCAGAAAATCGCCACCGGCCTGGAAGAGGCCGAGCGCGCGGGCAAGGATCTGGAACTGGCGCGCCGCAAGGCCGCCGACCAGTTGAAGGAAGCCAAGGAGCAGGCGGCGGAGATCATCGATGGTGCCAACAAGCGCGCCAACCAGATCGTCGACGAAGCCAAGCAGGCCGCGCTGGCCGAAGGCGATCGCCTGAAAGCCGCGGCCAAGGCCGAGATCGAACAGGAAGTGAATCGCGCCAAAGAGCAGCTGCGCAGCCGTGTGGCCGCCCTGTCTGTCGCCGGTGCGGAGAAGATCCTGTCGGTCAATATCGACGCCAAGGCGCACGACGACCTGATCGAAAAACTGGCAGCCGAGCTGTAAGCGAGGAACCCCATGGCGGAACTCAGCACCCTGGCACGGCCCTACGCCAAAGCGGCATTCAGCTACGCGCAGCAGGCCTCCGACCTCAAGGGTTGGAGTGCTGCGCTGGCCACTGCGGCAGCGGTCAGCCAGAGCGAAAAAGTGCGTGAGCTGCTGGAAAACCCCCAGCTCACCAGCGCCGAGCGCGCGGACAAATTCCTGTCGATCTGTTCAGACGATCTCAGCGATTCCGGCAAGAACTTCATCCGGCTGCTGGCGGAAAACCACCGCTTGGCGCTGTTGCCGGAGATTTCCGCGCTGTTTGAAGAGCTGAAAGCGCAGGCGGAAGCCACCCTGGACGTGGAAGTCGTATCGGCGCGCGCCCTCAGCGAGGCCCAGTCCCGGAAACTGACCGAGGCACTGGCGAAAAAGTTTGAACGGGAAATACACCTGCACAACTCCGTGGACGAGAGTCTGCTGGGCGGCGCAGTGATCCGCGCAGGAGACACCGTCATCGACGGCACAGTGCGCGGCCGCCTGGCCAAACTCGCCGAGGCAATCAACTCCTAATTTAATTTTCCGGCCCGCGCCGGAAAATCCGAGGAACAGAGCATGCAGCAACTGAATCCCTCCGAGATCAGTGAAATCATCAAGAGCCGCATCGAAAGTCTCGATGTGAGCACCCAGGCCCAGAACGAGGGCACCATCGTATCCGTATCCGACGGTATCATCCGCATCCACGGCCTGGCCGATGTGATGTACGGCGAGATGATCGAGTTCGAGGGCGGCGTCTACGGTATGGCGCTGAACCTGGAGCGCGACTCCGTGGGCGCGGTGATCCTGGGCGACTACAAATCCCTGGCCGAAGGCCAGAAGTGCCGCTGCACCGGCCGCATTCTGGAGACCCCGGTGGGACCGGAACTGCTGGGCCGCGTGGTGGACGCCCTGGGCAACCCGATCGATGGCAAGGGCCCGCTGAACACCAAGCTGACCGACGCTGTGGAAAAGGTGGCGCCCGGCGTTATCGCCCGCCAGTCCGTTGACCAGCCGGTACAGACCGGCCTGAAGGCGGTCGACACCATGATCCCGATCGGCCGCGGCCAGCGCGAGCTGATCATCGGCGACCGCCAGATCGGTAAGACCGCTGTTGCGATCGACGCCATCATCAACCAGAAAGGCACCGGCATTAAGTGTATCTACGTCGCCGTGGGCCAGAAGCAGTCCTCCATCGCCAACGTGGTGCGCAAGCTGGAAGAGCACGGCGCCATGGACCACACCATCGTGGTTGCCGCCGGCGCCGCCGACCCGGCCGCGATGCAGTTCCTGGCGCCCTACGTCGGCTGCACCATGGGCGAGTACTTCCGCGACCGCGGTGAAGACGCCCTGATCATCTACGACGACCTGACCAAGCAGGCCTGGGCCTACCGCCAGATCTCCCTGCTGCTGAAGCGCCCGCCGGGCCGCGAAGCCTACCCGGGTGATGTCTTCTACCTGCACTCCCGTCTGCTGGAGCGCGCCGCGCGCGTCAACGCCGACTATGTGGAGAAGTTCACCAACGGCGAAGTGAAAGGCAAGACCGGCTCCCTGACCGCGCTGCCGATCATCGAGACCCAGGCCGGCGACGTTTCCGCGTTCGTACCGACCAACGTGATCTCCATTACCGACGGTCAGATCTTCCTGGAAACCGACCTGTTCAACGCCGGTGTGCGCCCGGCCATCAACCCGGGTATCTCCGTATCCCGCGTCGGTGGTGCGGCCCAGACCAAGGTGATCAAGAAGCTGTCCGGCGGCATCCGTACCGCCCTGGCCCAGTATCGCGAGCTGGCGGCCTTCTCCCAGTTTGCCTCCGACCTGGACGAGGCCACCAAGGCCCAGCTGGATCACGGCGCGCGCGTTACCGAGCTGATGAAGCAGAAGCAGTACAGCCCCATGTCCATCGCGGAAATGGCCGTCTCTGTTTACGCCGCCGACAAGGGTTACCTGAAGGACGTGGAAGTTGCCAAGGTGCTGGACTTCGAATCCGCCCTGCTCGCTTACATGAACAGCGAACATGCAGAGCTGATGGAAAAGGTGAACAGCACCGGCGACTACAACGACGAAATCGAAAGTGGCTTCAAGGCCGCCATCGAGAAGTTTGTCGCTACCGGTAGCTGGTAATCATCCTTCCCTCCCTCCTCCCGTATGCGGGTGGGGGCACATACCTTCTCCTCTCTCCCGCTTGCGGGAGAGGGGCCGGGGGAGAGGGCAAAGAAAGGTAAATCACTATGGCAGGCGGAAAAGAAGTACGCACAAAAATTGCCAGCATCAAGAGCACGCAGAAGATTACCTCCGCGATGGAAATGGTCGCGGCGAGTAAGATGCGCAAGGCTCAGGATCGCATGGCACTGGGGCGTCCCTACGCCCAGCGCATACGCGCGGTGATCGGCCACGTTGCCAACGCCTCGGCCGAATACCAGCATATCTACCTGCAGGAGCGCGAGGTCAAGCGGGTCGGGTTCATCCTGGTATCCACCGATCGCGGTCTCTGCGGCGGTTTGAACATCAATATGTTCAAGGCGGCGATCCGCGAGATGCAGGCCTGGTCCCAGAAAGGCGCTGATGTCGAGATTTGTGCCGTGGGCAACAAGGCGGCCGGTTTCTTCAATGCCATCGGCGGCAAGGTTGTGGCCGCGGTGCGCGACCTGGGTGACCAACCCCAGGCGAACAAACTGATCGGCTCGGTAAAGGTAATGATGGATCGCTTCGCGGAAGGCGACATCGATCGTCTCTTCCTGGTGTCCAACGAGTTCATCAACACCATGTCGCAGAAGCCGCGCGTCGAGCAGCTGCTGCCGCTGCCGAAAGACGACGACGAAATGCTCAAGCACGAATGGGACTACCTCTACGAGCCGGATCCGAAGGAGTTGCTGGACGGCTTGCTGGCTCGCTACATCGAGTCCCAGGTGTACCAGGCTGTGGTTGAGAACAAGGCCTGCGAACAGGCCGCGCGCATGATTGCAATGAAGAGCGCCACCGACAACGCCGGCGAGCTGATCGACGCATTGCAGCTTGTGTACAACAAGGCGCGCCAGGCGGCCATCACCCAGGAGCTGTCCGAGATTGTGGGCGGCGCCGCGGCGGTATAAGGCGGCTGAAGACAGAATTTAAAGCTGAGGATCCGGAAATGAGTAACGGGCAAATTGTGCAAGTGATCGGCGCAGTCATCGACGTGGAGTTCCCACGCGATGCCGTACCGAATGTTTACGACGCACTCCTGTGTGAGGAAAAGAACCTCACCATGGAAGTGCAGCAGCAGCTGGGCGACGGCGTGGTTCGCGCCATCGCCATGGGTTCATCCGAGGGCGTGCGCCGCGGCTTGGCGGTGAAGAACACCGGTGCGCCGGTTTCCGTACCGGTTGGCCACGAGACCCTGGGGCGCATCATGGACGTGCTGGGCAACCCGATCGACGAGTGCGGTCCGATCGGCGAGAAAGAGCGCGCTTCCATCCACCGCGCCGCCCCCACCTACGAAGAGCAGTCCAGCTCCACCGAACTGCTGGAGACCGGCATCAAGGTGATCGACCTGGTATGCCCCTTCGCCAAAGGCGGTAAGGTCGGCCTGTTCGGCGGCGCCGGCGTGGGCAAGACCGTAAACATGATGGAGCTGATCAACAACATCGCCACCGAGCACTCCGGTCTGTCTGTGTTCGCCGGTGTTGGTGAGCGCACCCGTGAAGGCAACGACTTCTACCACGAGATGCAGGAAGCCGGCGTTGTAAACGTCGAAGAGTTTTCCAAGTCCAAGGTGGCGATGGTCTACGGCCAGATGAACGAGCCGCCCGGCAACCGCCTGCGCGTGGCCCTGACCGGCCTGACCATGGCGGAGAAATTCCGCGACGAGGGCCGCGACGTACTGCTGTTCGTCGACAACATCTACCGCTACACCCTGGCCGGTACCGAAGTATCCGCCCTGCTCGGCCGTATGCCGTCCGCAGTGGGCTACCAGCCGACCCTGGCGGAAGAGATGGGCGTTCTGCAGGAGCGCATCACCTCCACCAAGACCGGCTCCATCACCTCCATCCAGGCGGTATACGTACCGGCGGACGACCTCACCGACCCGTCCCCGGCCACCACCTTCGCGCACCTGGACTCCACCGTGGTACTGAGCCGCGACATCGCCGCCAAGGGTATTTACCCGGCCGTTGACCCGCTCGACTCCACCTCCCGCCAGCTGGACCCGCTGGTGATCGGCCAGGAGCACTACGAAACTGCGCGCGGCGTGCAGTCCGTACTGCAGCGCTACAAGGAACTGAAGGACATCATCGCCATCCTGGGGATGGACGAGCTGTCCGAGGACGACAAGCAGACAGTTGCGCGCGCGCGTAAGATCGAGCGCTTCCTGTCCCAGCCGTTCCATGTGGCGGAAGTATTTACCGGCGCGCCGGGCAAATACGTCTCCCTGAAGGAGACCATCCGCGGCTTCCAGGGTATCCTGAACGGCGACTACGACCACATGCCTGAGCAGGCCTTCTACATGGTGGGCACCATCGACGAAGCGGTGGAAAAAGCCAACAAGGCGAAGGGCTAAGCGACAGAGGCAGACAATATGGCCATGACAGTACATTGCGACGTTGTCAGCGCCGAGCAGTCTCTCTTCTCCGGACTGGTGGAGATGGTGATAGTGAGCGGGGTCGAGGGGGAGCTTGGTATCTCCTACGGCCACGCCCAACTGCTCACCGCCCTGAAACCCGGTCCGGTGCGCATCATCAAACAAGGTGGTGAAGAGGAAGTGCTGTTCGTCAGCGGCGGCTACGCCGAGGTGCAGCCGAATATGGTGACCATCCTCGCGGATGTGGCCGAGCGCGAAATCGACGAAGAGGCAGCGCAGAAGGCCCGCGAGGAAGCGGCCCACGCCCTGCACAAGGCGCCCTCGGAAATCGACTACGCCCGCATCTCCGCCCAGCTGGCCGAAGCCGAAGCGCGTCTGCGCACCCTGCAGGCAATCCGCAAGGCGGCCGGCAAGTAAGCGGCTCTTACCTCCTGTAGGAGCCTGCTTGCAGGCGATCGAAAAAGCAGCTTCGGCTGCTTTTTTTCAATTTTCCTGTGCGTTGTATCCGGGAACAATCTTCAACTGCATTGTTGAGAATATGGACGAAAAACCGGCCTCGCTATGGACAATCTCGACAACATCGATCAATTTGGTAGCTAACTTCGAAGTAAGGGCCAAGATGTAAGTCTGAATGAATCAAAATAACACATAATTAGGGGGTAGCATGGCAGTTCTACAAGAAACCATTGATATGGCATTGGAATTCCATTCTCGTGAAACCGCTAATGCCTTCAAAGCAGATGTGTTTTCCTTTGTTGGTGGAATACGTCATGAATACTTAAGTTCATTTCGGGCTCATATGGAAAATTTGGCAACGAGCCCGAGACCAGATCATCATATTAAGCCGAAGGTCTTAGTTTTTTTATTATGGACGCCGGGAGGCGTTGCTGAGGTAGTAGAGAAAATGGTACAGATCACCCGGCACCATTATGAAGAAGTCTGGTTTGTCGTTCCGGGGTTTGCAATGTCGGCAGGCACGATACTTTGCATGTCTGGTGACCGGATTTACATGGATTACAGCTCATCTCTGGGACCAATTGACCCCCAAGTTGCCAATAGCGATGGACAGCTGGTACCTGCCCTTGGCTATTTGGATCAAGTTGAACGTTTGATTGAAAAGTCAAAAAGCGGAGATCTAACTGACGCGGAATTCGCCCTTCTCCAAAACCAAGATCTCGCAACCCTACATAGGTATGAGCAGGCCCGTGAGCTGTCTATATCCCTTCTAAAAGACTGGCTGGTCAAGTACAAGTTTAAAGACTGGGATGTGCACTCTAGTACCAAAAAAGCAGTAACCCATGAAGAGAAGGTAATTCGTGCGGAGGAAATTGCTCATAAACTGAGCGATAACAAACACTGGCACTCTCATGGGCGCATGATTGGCGTAGCCACCCTTACTGAGGTGTTAAGA
The DNA here is from genome assembly GCF_059834885.1 of Microbulbifer sp. SE14. Taxonomy (NCBI): domain Bacteria; kingdom Pseudomonadati; phylum Pseudomonadota; class Gammaproteobacteria; order Cellvibrionales; family Microbulbiferaceae; genus Microbulbifer; species Microbulbifer sp. SE14. The sequence continues at coordinate 100,608 of NZ_JCBAJA010000021.1, forward strand.
CTACGTATTGAAGACTACACTAGCAACATTGCTCTCCGAGAGGTCATCAGGCAATATAGCGACCTGCTGATGGATTGTGTTCAGAATAGGGGGTTGGACCACATATTCCACGTTCAGCAATATATCGAATCGGCATAGAAACACCAATAATAAAGCGCCGCAGGGAGTTGTTTATGAATGATGTTACTAAGCGAGTCATGGATATCCGCCGCGATCACGCTCCGCAAAGTAAGCAGCGTGCAGAAAAGCAGCAGGAATACTATCTTCGGTTGAAAAAGGCTGGGATAGCTAAACCGCAAACTTACAATTTAGCGCCTGTCGCCAGAATCTAATTCATCCAAAAGGAGGCTGTAAATAATTCTGTGTAACCGCCCATGCCGCTGGTTACTGGTGATCGACCAAGCGATCACCAAATTCGATCATAAAACGGTTTAGCGCTGGCTTCCAGTTGCGG
>NZ_JCBAJA010000022.1:0-96484 GCF_059834885.1 Microbulbifer sp. SE14
TCCCGAGTCCCGAGTCCCGAGTCCCGAGTCCCGAGTCCCGAGTCCCGAGTCCCGAGTCCCGAGTCCCGAGTCCCGAGTCCCGAGTCCCGAGTCCCGAGTCCCGAGTCCCGACAAAATTATCCCGGCACCCGGCGAATATTCGCCCCCAGCTGCTGCAGCTTCTCCTCGATACACTCGTAGCCGCGGTCGATATGGTAGATGCGGTCCACGATAGTGGTGCCTTCGGCGACCATACCGGCGATCACCAGGCTGGCGGAGGCGCGCAGGTCCGAGGCCATTACCGGGGCGCCCTTCAGTTTTTCCACGCCGGTGACAATCGCGGTGTTGCCCTCCAGCAGGATATTGGCGCCCATACGGTTGAGTTCGTGCACCTGGATCAGGCGGTTCTCGAAGATGGTCTCCACCACCGCGCCCTTGCCCTCGGCCACCGCATTCATGGCGGTGAACTGGGACTGCATGTCGGTGGGAAAAGCCGGATAGGGGGCGGTGCGGAAGCTGACCGCTTTCGGGCGGTTGCCCTTCATGTCCAGCTCTATCCAGTTGTCGCCGGAGGAGATGTGCGCGCCGGCCTCCTCGAACTTGACCAGCACCGCGTCGAGTATATCGGCGCGGGTGTGGGTCAGGCGCACCTTGCCGCGCGCCGCCGCAGCGGCGGCGAGGAAGGTGCCGGTCTCGATGCGGTCCGGCATCACGGCAAAGGTGCAGGGATTCAGGCGCGGCACGCCGTGCACCCGCAGGGTATCCGTGCCGACGCCCTCTATCTGCGCGCCCATGGCGATCAGGAATTCCGCCAGGTCGACAATCTCCGGCTCCCGGGCAGCGTTGTGCAGCACCGTGGTGCCCTCGGCCAGCACCGCGGCCATCAGCAGGTTCTCGGTGCCGCCAACGGTGACCTTCTCCATCACGATATTGGCGCCCTTCAGGCGGCCGTTGGAGCGGGCGCGGATAAAGCCCTCGTCGATGGTGATCTCCGCCCCCATGGCCTCCAGGCCCTTGAGGTGGATGTCCACCGGACGGCTGCCGATGGCGCAGCCGCCGGGGAAGGACACATTGGCGACGCCGTGGCGGGCCAGCAGCGGGCCCAGCACCAGGATGGAGGCGCGCATGGTCTTCACCAGCTCGTAGGGCGCGGTGAGGTCGTTGACCGAGCGCGGGTCTATCTCCACGCCCAGCCTCTCGTCGATGGTGACGTCACAGCCCATGCACCGCAACAGGGTGATCATGGTGGTGATGTCGTTCAGGTGCGGCAGGTTGTGGATGTGCACCGGGCCGTCCGCCAGCAGCGCGGCGGCGAGGATCGGCAGCGCGGCGTTCTTGGCCCCGGAAATCCTCAGGGTTCCGGAAATGGGGCTGCCGCCCTCGATGATTAACTTGTCCATTCGGTCTCGCGTAGTGATCGCCGGTGGCTTACTGACCGGCTTCTTCCGGGGTTAGCGTCTGCATCTGTACCGCGTGCAGGGTGCCGTCGGCGATCTTGTCGCCCAGCGCCGCGTAGACCAGTTGCTGTTTCTTCAGCCGGCTCAAGCCCTCGAAGGCGGGGCTCACAACGGTCACCATAACGTGACTGCCCTCGAAGGCGACATCGGCACGGCTATCGGGAATATGCCCCTCGATCAGGGCCTTGATTTCATCGGGTTGCATAGGCGGGGAATGCGTTGAGTTGGAAAACAGCGCGCAAGTGTACTGGAAACCGGCGGGTCGCGCAGCCAACTCTGCGCGATCCCACCGGAGCGGCCGTCAACCGACCTTGTCGGCCACGTTTTCGGCCGCGGACCAGTTGGTGATCACCTTGTCGAGATCGCCGTGGGTCTGCATGGACTGGGTGAACTGGCTGCGGAAGGTCTTGCCCAGGTTGACGCCGTTGAGAATGACGTTGATCAGTTTCCACTGGCCGGCGCGGTTGCGCACCAGGGTGTAGGAAACCTTGGTGATACCCTCTTTGCTGCGCACCTCCTGCAGGACGTTGACGCGGTTGCCACTGGGCGCGGAGCCCGGGTTCACCACCTTCACGTCCATATCGCCAAAGGTGGCCACGCCGCGGGCGAAGGTCGCCACCAGGTCGCGGCGGAAGGCACTGGAGAAGCGCGAGCGCTGCGCCGCGGTCGCCTGCTTGGCGTAGCGGCCCATCACCCCGCGGGCGATAAAGTCGAAGTCCACTACCGGCGTCAACACACCCTCCACGGCGCTGTAATAGCGCTGTGGATCCGAATCCATATATTGGGCATTGGAGCGGATCACTCCCAACAGGTTCTCGGAAACCCCCTCTATCATGGTGTAGGGGTCCTGCGCGGCGCCGGCAAAGGGGGCCCAGGCTGCCAGCAGCAGCGCGCAGAAGGCGATCTTCAGCCCCTGCATGAATCCGGCCCTTTCAGTCGATGACGATACGTTCACAAAATATCTCCTGTTGGCAAATCGGTCCTTGGACGCACGTGGTGCAGATTAGTGCCACGGCGACGCCAAATTTCTCTGATTCCCACCGCACCGCCCAACCCGGGACCGGCGAAGCTGACGGAAATGACAGCAAATCATACCACGACCGCGCCTCGCGATGTGACGGCGCGTCGCGTATACACCCCCACCCGCCGCTTTACCGCCGGTCAAGCTTGTCGGCGACACCTCCGGCCGCCGACCAGTTCGCGATCACCTTGTCGATATCGCCGCTGGTCCGCATCGCCTGGGCGAACTGGCTGCGGAAGGTCTTGCCCAAGTTGATCCCGTTCAGGGTTACGTTGATCAGTTTCCACTGGCCGGAACGGTTCCGCACCAGGGTATAGGAAACCTTGGTGACCCCCTCTCTGCTGCGCACTTCCTGCAGCACATTCACGCGCTTGCCATTGGGTACTGAACCCGGGTTGACCACTCTGGCTTGCATTTCGCCAAAGCTGGCCACCCCGCGGGCGAAGGTCTGCACCAGGTCGCGGCGGAAGGCACTGGCGAAGCGCGAGCGCTGCGCCGCGGTGGCCTGCTTGGCGTAGCTGCCCATCACAGCGCGGGCGACAAAGTCAAAATCCACTACGGGGTCGAGCACGTCGTCCACAGCCCTGTAGTAGCGCTGCGGGTCGCTACTCAAATGCCCGGCGTTGGCACGAATGACTCCCAGCAGTTTCTCCGAGACCCCTTCGATCATGGTGTACGGATTCTGGGCAGCCACCGCAAAGGGAAACCACACGGACACCAGCAGGGCGCAGAAAGCGAGCTTCACCCCTCGCAGAACCGCAACCCCACGGCTCGATGACAATGCGTTCACAAGCGTACTCCTGTCGGCAAATCAACCCCTGGCATCACCGCAAATCCCGACATCCCCTGGCACAACCACCCCGCGAGCGGCGGAGCTGACAGGGGCGGCGGCAAGCTATAACATGGCGACCCCGGAGCCGTGGCGATGCGTCGCAACCGCTATCGCAACGCCGAATTCAACATCTGTAAGTATGAGGTTAGCACCTGCCGACCCACCCGGGACTGACCAGGTCCGGGCCCAACCTCACAGAAGTGCAAAATATAGAGAGACCCAATGACCCAGGACCTGATTTTGCAAGCGGGGCGCCGCACCGTGCTGATGGAAACGGAAGCCGTGGCCGAGCTGGAGAACAGGATCAACGGCGACTTCAAGCGCGCCTGCGAATTGATCCTGCAGTGTCGCGGCCGCGCCATAGTGACCGGCATGGGCAAATCCGGGCATATCGGCCGCAAGATCGCCGCCACCCTGGCCAGCACCGGCACCCCCAGCTTCTTCGTACACCCGGGAGAGGCCAGCCACGGCGACCTGGGCATGATCACCCGCGACGACCTGGTGATCGCCATCTCCAACTCCGGTTCCTCCGCCGAGGTACTGACCCTGCTGCCACTGCTGAAGCGCCTCGGCATCCCGATGATCAGCATGACCGGCAAGGCGGACTCCTCCCTGGCCCAGGCGGCGGACGTCAACCTGGACATCGCCGTGGAAACCGAGGCCTGCCCCCTGGGCCTGGCCCCCACCTCCTCCACCACCGTGACCCTGGTGATGGGCGACGCCCTGGCGGTGGCGCTGCTGGAAGCGCGCGGCTTCACCGCCGAGGACTTCGCCTTCTCCCACCCCGGCGGCGCCCTCGGCCGGCGGCTGCTGCTCAAGGTGGAAGACGTGATGCACGCCGGCGACGAACTGCCGCAGGTCTTCCCGGAGACACTGCTGTCCAAGGCCCTGCTGGAAATGACCAGCAAGGGCTTCGGCATGACCACCGTGGTCGATCACAAGGGCACGCTGCTCGGCGTATTCACCGACGGCGACCTGCGCCGGGTGATCGACCACAAGGTGGAACTGGACAAGGCCACCATGGACGAAGTCATGAGCCGCAGGCCCAAGACCGTCTCCTCGGAAACCCTGGCCGCAGAGGCGCTGCGCATCATGGAAGACTACAAGATCACCGCCCTGGTGGTGGAGGACGAGGCGCACCACCCGGTCGGCGTCCTGCATATGCACGATATACTGCGTGCCGGGGTGATTTGATTCGGGACTCGGGACTCGGGACTCGGGACTCGGGACTCGGGACTCGGGACTCGAAAAGAATACCGAAACTTGATGCGAAGGCGCTGATGCCGGTGGCCGTCCGGGAAATGTTTGCCGATGAGGCTTTTTCCCGGACGGCCACCGGCAGCAGCGCCGCCCCAGAATCCATAAAGGACAATCCGTGACCACAGAAGAAAAACTCAACGAAGCCCTGAAAAAAGTCCGCTGGCTGGCACTGGACGTGGACGGCGTGCTGACCGACGGCCGGCTCAGCTTCGACAACAACGGCAACGAGCTCAAGAGCTTCAACACCCTGGACGGCCACGGCATCAAGATGCTGCAGAAATCCGGTGTGCGCGTCGCCATCATCACCGGCCGGCGCAGCGCCGTGGTGGAGCGCCGCGCCCACGAGCTGGGGGTCAGCAAACTGACCCAGGGCCGCGAGGACAAGTTCGCCGCCCTCGAGGAACTGTTCGCCGACGAACCCTGCCGCCTCGAGGATATCGCCTATGTGGGTGACGACTACCCGGACCTGCTGGTGATGACCCGCATCGGCTGCCCCATCTCCGTCCCCAACGCCGCACCGCCGGTGCGCGAGCGCGCCCTGTGGGTCACCCAGGCCCGCGGCGGCGAGGGCGCGGTGCGCGAGGTCTGCGACCGCATCATGCAGGCCCAGGGCACCTTCGACGCCGCCCTGGCCCCCTACCTCGGAGAAGCCTGATGCGCACCTGGCTGCCCCTGGTCATCGTCGTACTGCTGATCAGCGCCGGGCTCTGGTTCGCCGAGAGCCCGCCGCAGCAACTGCTCGGCAAGAGACCCACACCGCAGCAGAAGCAGAAAGCCGCAGACCTGGTGATCCACGACGCCAAGACCCGCCACTTCAACGAGGAGGGCACCCTCGCCTACCGCGTGGACGCCGAGAAGATCACCTTCTTCCAGTTCGAGCGCCGCGACCGCGCCGACCTCACCGAACCGCGCATACTCTTCTACCAGGAGCGCGAACCCAAATGGCGCACCGAGTCCAGGAGAGGCGTCGCCCACAACAACGGGGAGCGGGTGGTACTGAGCGGCGACGTGAAGATCAACGAATTGCCTGAGCCCGGCGGCGTAAGACTGGACACCCAGGCCATCACCATCAAGCCGCGCGAGGAATACGCCGAGACGGACAAAGTTGTTACCATTACCGCCGGCCCCAACGTCACTACGGGCAAGGGCCTGCGCGCCTTCCTGAAAGAAGACCGGGTGGAAATCCTCTCCGACGTAAAGAGCAGCTATGAAACCAAATAACCCCTGCCGCCTGCGGCCCATCGCCGCCATCGCGATGCTGGTGCTGGGCGCCCAGGCCCTGGCACTGCCGCAGGACCGCGAACAGCCGATCAAGGTACAGGCCAAGAAACTGGAGGCCAACCGCGGCAAGAACCTGTCTGTCTACAGCGGCAATGTGGTCATCACCCAGGGCTCCCTGCAGATCCGCGCCGACCGCGTCGAGGTGCACGGCAACGCCGCCGGCGAAATCAGCCACGTGATCGCCACCGGCAAGCCGGCGCACTTCCAGCAGCAGGTGCAGCAGAGCCAGAACCCGGTCAAGGCCCGGGCGCAGCGTATCGAATTCACCGTCAGCTCCGACGAACTGCACCTGACCGGCGACGCCCACGTGGACCGGGACGGCAACACCCTGACCGCCGAGAAGATCGACTACGACCTGAAAAGCGAGCAGCTACAGGCCCAGGGCCAGTCCGGCGACGGCCGCGTGGAGATGATCTGGAAGCCGGAGAAAAAACAGGAAAATGGCCAGCAGGCCGAAGAGACACAGCAGAACCAGTAGCTCGACTCACTTATCGGGACTCGGGACTCGGGACTCGGGACTCGGGAAAGAATAACTCCGCCCAAGGCCTTGATTTATCGCCATTCGAGTCGGGACTCGAAGCAAATTCGGAACACACTATGCCAACGCTGAAAGCGTTACACCTCGCCAAACAGTACAAGAAGAGAAAAGTGGTCCAGGACGTCTCCGTCAGCGTGACCAGCGGCCAGGTGGTCGGCCTGCTCGGCCCCAACGGCGCCGGCAAGACTACCTGTTTCTACATGATCGCCGGCCTGGTCCAGGCGGATGCCGGCCAGGTGCTGATCGACGACGAGGACATTACCCACCTGTCCATGCACGGGCGCGCGCGCAAGGGCATCGGCTACCTGCCCCAGGAGGCCTCGGTGTTCCGCCGCCTGTCTGTGCGCGACAACATCCTCGCCATCCTCGAAACCCGCAGGGAACTGTCCCGCGCCGAACGGCTGCAGCAGGTGCAGGAACTGCTGAAGGAATTCAACATCACCCATATCGAGAACAGCCTCGGCATGGCCCTGTCCGGCGGCGAGCGGCGCCGTGTGGAGATAGCCCGCGCCCTGGCCACGGACCCGGACTTCGTCCTGCTGGACGAACCCTTCGCCGGCGTGGATCCGATCTCGGTCAACGACATCAAGCAGATCATCCGCCACCTGCGCGATCGCGGCATCGGCGTGCTGATCACCGACCACAATGTGCGCGAGACCCTGGATATCTGCGAAACCGCCTATATCGTCAGCGAGGGCCATATCATCGCCGCCGGCACCCCGGCGGAAGTGCTCGCCAACCAGCAGGTGCGCGAAGTCTACTTGGGACACGAGTTCACCATTTAATGCGGAATAGCATCAACCCATAGTGCCGCAAAAACCACCTAATATCGCTAGCTCACGCCTCCCAGGCCCAAGCGCGGCCGGACCACTGTCCGCCTGAGGAGATCCAGACCGCGCATTCATCATTCCGCATTTCGCATTCCGCATTCAAAACCGGCACAGTTATTGCTTGTAATCCACCGAACAGAGGGTTAGTCTGCGGCGTCTTGGATTTTTAGATGATTCATCCGCCGCACAGGTCTGCAGTCCCTCAAATATGAAGCAGTCTCTCCAGTTAAAGCTCGGCACCCAGCTGACCATGACGCCCCAGCTGCAACAGGCTATTCGCCTGCTGCAATTGTCGACGCTGGACTTGCAACAGGAGGTACAGTCGGCGCTGGACAGCAATCCGCTGCTGGAGGTGGACGGCGAGGATCACTCTCACCCTGACAGCACCGAGGAGCAGTCGCCGGAGCGCTCCGCCTCCGATGACTCCTCGGTCAACGGCAGCGACCAGGGTACCGAAAGTGATTGGAGCCACGATATCCCCGACGAACTGCCGGTGGACACCCGCTGGGACGATATCTACAGCGGCGGTAGCTACAGTGGCGGCGACGGGGACGAACTCGCCCTGGAGCAGCGCAACTCCGCCCCGGACAGTCTGCAGGACCATCTGCTGTGGCAGCTCAACCTGACCACCCTTTCCGCGCAGGACAAGTTGATCGGTGAGAACCTGATCGACGGCATAGCCCCGAGCGGCCTCCTGGAAACGCCCCTGGGCGACATAGCCGCGACGCTGGAAGCGGAGGAGGACGAAGTCCTCGCGGTACTCAAGACCATCCAGCAGTTCGAGCCCGCCGGCTGCGGCGCCCGCGACCTGCGCGAATGCCTGCTGCTGCAGCTGCGCCAGCTGCCGGTCGGCACCCCCTGGCTGGAGCAGGCGCTGTTGGTAGTGGACCGCCACCTGGACCTGCTCGGCAAGCGCGACTTCCGCAGCCTCAGCCGCAGAACCCGCCTCAACGAGGCGCAGCTGGGCGAGGTGGTGCGCCTGATCCAGACCCTGACCCCTTACCCCGGCGAGGCCTTCGGCGGCGAGGAGCCGCAGTATGTGGTGCCAGACATCATCGTCAGCCGCCGGGAGCAGCGCTGGCTGGTGGAACTGAACCCGGAAACCACTCCCCGGCTGCGCATCAATGGCGACTACGCAGCCCTGATCCGGCGCGCCGACAACTCCAGCGATAACAATTTCCTGCGCGATCACCTGCAGGAGGCACGCTGGTTCCTGAAAAGCCTGCAGAGCCGCAACGAAACCCTGCTCAAGGTGGCCTCCAGCATCGTCGAGAAGCAGCAGGGCTTCTTCGAGCTGGGCCCCGAGGCGATGAAGCCCATGGTGCTGGCGGATATCGCCGAAACCATCGGCATGCACGAATCCACCATCTCCCGCGTCACCACCCAGAAGTACATGCTCACCCCGCGCGGGGTCTTCGAACTCAAATACTTCTTCTCCAGCCACGTCAGCACCGACTCCGGCGAGGACGCCTCCTCCACCGCCATCCGCGCGATGATCCGCAAACTGATCGACGCCGAGCAACCCCGCAAGCCGCTGTCCGACAACAAGATCACTCAGGAACTGGACAAGCAGGGCATCCAGGTGGCCCGGCGCACCGTGGCCAAGTACCGGGAGTCCATGGGCATCCCCTCCTCCAGCGAGCGCAAGCGGCTGGTTTAGGTCGGGGCTCGGGAAAAGAATGCCGAAGCCCGACACGAAGACCCAGCTGCCGGGGGCCATCCGGGAAATGTTTGCCGATGAGGCTTTTTCCCGGCCGACCACTCGCTTACGGAGCAATCACCACGGATGGGAATGGCATCCCTAGCGCCAGAATTCTGACTAACCAAGAACGGCCAGTCACAAACTGCAAGGCGCCCCAAGCCACCCCGGCGGCGACCAACGTCCAAACTTTGAGTGTATCCTTCCAATCTGGCGAACTTCCTAGTAGGGTTGCGGCCCTAACGGGAGGGGCGCCGCCAAGCGATGCTCTCAATAAGGAGAAATCCATGCAGATCAACATCAGTGGTCACCACGTAGATCTCACTCCGCCCCTGCGCGATTACTGTGAAAGCAAACTGGAAAAGCTCTCCCGACACTACGACAACATTACCAATGCACACGTAATCCTGTCCGTGGACAAACTGATCCAGAAGGCCGAAGCCAGGGTGCACATGAACGGGCACGATCTCTGTGCCGGCTCTGAAGACAGAGACATGTACGCGGCCATTGACGCCCTGGCCGACAAGCTGGATCGCCAACTCAGGAAACACAAAGAGAAGTTGCAGAACCACCGCTGAACTATGACATTGGAAGCATTACTCTCTCCCCGCCTGAGCCTCTGCCATCTGGCGGGGAGCAGCAAAAAGAAGTTGCTGCTCAACATTGCCCAGGCCATTGCCGAACAGTATCCACAACACGATGCCGATACCATCTTCAACCAACTGATCGCCCGCGAGCGCCTCGGCTCCACCGGTATCGGCGACGGCGTGGCCATTCCGCACTGCCGACTGCCGGGCTGTGAGCGCCCCATCGGCGTGCTCTGCACCACCGAGCCTGCGGTTGACTTCGACGCCGTCGACCGCCAGCCGGTGGATCTGCTGTTCGCCCTGCTGGTGCCGGAGGACTCCGAACAGGAGCATCTGGACACCCTGGCGGAAATCGCCGCCCTGTTCAGCGACAGCCGGGTCAGGGAAAAGCTCCGCCAGGCCGAGAGCGGGGACGAACTCTACGCGCTGGCCATCGACAGCGCCGCCGCTGCATAATCTGCACCAGATCAGCGAGTTACACCGACTGAACCGACCCGAGGCTTCACACGGGTGACTTGCAGCTGTCAGAACATAAAGCGCTGAAGTGAAGAAAGGATCTCCCCTATGCGCCTGGTGATCATCAGTGGCCGCTCCGGCTCCGGTAAGAGTTCCGCCCTGCAGTTGCTGGAGGACGTCGGCTTCAACTGTATCGACAACCTGCCGGCCAGCCTGCTGCCGGAACTGGTCCGGCGCGTGCGCGAGCAGCCGCCGATCGGCAACTCCCAACCGCAAAGCGCCCTGGGCTCCCAACCCGCCCTGAGCAGCCCCCGCCTGGCCCTGGGTATAGACGCGCGCAACCTGTGGCAGGACGTGCAGCAGGCGCCGCGGGTGATCGAGGGGTTGCGTGAGAGCGGCGTGCAGTGCGATGTCATCTACCTGGACGCGCGCTCGCCGGTGCTGGTGCAGCGCTTTAGCGAAACCCGCCGCAAGCACCCCCTCTCCGACAACCGCACCCACCTGCTCGAGGCACTGAACCGGGAAAAGGAACTGCTGGCACCGCTGGCGGCCATAGCCGACCTGGTGATAGACACCAGCAGCCTCACCCTGCACCAGCTGCGCGACCTGGTGAAGACCCGCGTGGTGGGCGAGGAGTCACCGGGGATGGCGATACTCTTCCAGTCCTTCGGCTTCAAGCACGGCGTGCCGGTGGACGCGGACCTGGTGTTCGACCTGCGCTGCCTGCCCAACCCCTACTGGGTCGCGGAGCTGCGCCACAAGACCGGCCTGGACCCGGAGGTGGTGGAATACCTGCGCACCCACCCGGAGACCGACGACATGGAGCGGGATATCATCCGTTTCCTCGAGCGCTGGCTGCCCTCCTACCAGCAGAGCAACCGCAGCTATACCTGCGTGTCCGTCGGCTGCACCGGCGGCCGCCACCGCTCCGTGTATATGGTGGAACAGCTGGCCAGGACCTTCGCCGGCCAGTTCGACAATGTGCAGATCCGCCACCGCGAACAACAGAAATAACCCCCTGAGCCAGCCGGAAAACCGACCCGCCCATGCAGAAGAGCCGCCTCCAGATAGTCAACAAACTCGGCCTCCACGCCCGCGCCGCGAGCAAACTGGCGCAGACCTGCGCGCGTTTCTCCGCGGACGTGAAAGTGCATTGCGACGGCAAGTGCGTGGACGGCAAGAGTGTGATGGCATTGATGCTGCTCGCCGCCGGCAAGGGTACCGAACTGGAAGTGGAGGTGAGTGGCCGCGACGAGGAAGCCGCGCTGGACGCCATCAGCGAGCTGGTGGCGGATCGCTTCGGCGAGGCGGAGTGAGGGTTAATGCGGAATGCGGACGCAGCTACCTTCGAGCACAATCGATTTCGATTCACCCCGGTAGTATGATCGCGGGCAACGATCGTCCCGCCAACTGACAAGCCGGATCCCGTATTCATCATTCCGCATTCATCATTCCGCATTAAGAGACCCCTCAGTGCCCAGCCAACCCCCAGCCGAAATCAAGTTCCGCGCGCAGAGCCAGCTGGGTGAGTTGTTTGCCGCACTCGACGGCGGTACCGGGCGCGAGGTGCGGCGCATGCTGAGCACCCTGACACCGCAGAGCATCGCCCAACTGCTGGAGAGCTCGCCACCGCACATCCGCCAGGTGCTATGGAAACTGATCGACAAGGAAGTCGAGGGCGAGGTACTGCAGGAACTCACCGACGACGTGCGCAGCCAGATACTCGCCACCATGGACACAGAGGAAATGGTGGCGGTGATGGAGGGGCTCGACGCCGACGACGTCGCCGACATACTCCAGGACCTGCCCGAGCGGGTGATGGGCGAGGTCCTCTCCGCGATGAGCGAGACGGACCGGCAGCGGGTGGAGGGCGTCCTCGCCTACGACGAGGAGACCGCCGGTGGGCTGATGGACACGGACACCATCTCCGTGCGCCCCAACCTGACCCTCGACGTGGTGCTGCGCTACCTGCGCCGTCACGAACAGCTGCCGGAATCCACCGACAGCCTCTTCGTGGTCAATCGCAAGGGCCAGTACATAGGACTGCTGCCGCTGTCCAAACTGCTGACCACGGATCCCTCGGTCACGGTGCGCGAAGTGGTGAACACCGACGTGGAACCGATTCCGGCGGATATGCCCGACACCGAGGTGGCGCGGCTGTTCGAGAAATACGACTGGATCACCGCGCCGGTGGTGGACGAGAACAACCGCCTGGTGGGCCGCATCACCATCGACGACGTGGTGGACGTGATCCGCGAGGACGCCGACCACTCGCTGATGAGCCTGGCCGGCCTGGACGAGGAAGAGGACACCTTCGCGCCAGTAAGACGCACCGCCCGCCGCCGCGCCCTGTGGCTGGGTATCAACCTGCTCACCGCGCTGCTGGCCTCCTGGGTGATCAGCCTCTTTCAGGGCACTCTGGACAAGGTGGTGGCACTGGCGGTGCTGATGCCGATCGTCGCCAGCATGGGCGGCGTGGCCGGCAGCCAGACGCTGACGGTGGTGATCCGCGGCATGGCCCTGGGACAGATAGGCCGCAGCAACCTGAGCTGGCTGCTGTCCCGCGAGCTGGGATCCGGCGTCCTGAACGCACTGCTCTGGTCCCTGGTGATGGGACTGATCGCCGCCGGCTGGTTCGGCGACAACCGCATAGCACTGATTATTGTCGCCGCCATGGTGATCAACCTGGTCACCGCCGCCCTGGCCGGCGCCATACTGCCGGTGGCCCTGCGGGCGATGCGCATAGACCCGGCCCTGGCCGGCGGCGTGGCCCTGACCACCGTCACCGACGTGGTGGGCTTTATGTCCTTTCTGGGCCTGGCCACCTGGTATTTTGGTTAGTATTGATTGATGACAAATCGGCAGGACGCCGATTTGAACAACCGAAGGTTACCCGAAGGGGGAGGTACAGGGATGTACTTCATTAATGCGGAATGACGAATGGACGAATTTGACGATTTCGAAGAAGAGCTGCCGAAGAGCAAGACCAAGGTCAAACAGGAGATGCACCAGCTGCAGGAGCTGGGCCGGCAGCTGACCGAACTGTCCAGGGCACAGCTGGCGGAAGTCCCGCTGGACGCGGATCTGCGCGAGGCGATAGACACACTGCACCGCATCAAGTCCAACGAGGCGCGCCGGCGCCAGTTGCAGTATATCGGCAAGTTGATGCGCAGCGCCGACAGCGATGCCATCGAGGAGGTTCTGAACAGATTCAAGGAGCGCGACCAGCAGCACCTGCGCTTCGACAAGATGGCCGAGGAGTGGCGCAAACGGCTATTGGGGGAAGGCAATGACGCACAGAGCGACTTCTTCGACCGCTACCCGGGAGCCGACCACCAACAGCTGCGCCAGCTGGTACGCGAGGCCAACAGGGAAATAAAGAACAACAAGCCGCCGACCAACCAGCGCAAGCTGTTCCGCTATCTGCGCGATTTCTTTATGCAGGAATCCCAATAAACTGCCGCTGCCGGGGGAAACCTGGAACCCCATCTGTAGGGGCGAACCTTGTGTTCGCCCTTGTCCGGCGTGGCACTCTGGTTCGCCCCCAGGACTGCGGCGCATACGACGACCAGCGCCAGTCAGTCAGCAGTGGTCTCCGCCTGCCACTGGAACAGGTTCATCTCGATAAAGAAGAAGGCCACCAGCCACAGGAAAGCGTCCCAGAAATCCAGGAAGCTGCCGCTGACGCCCCAGTAAATCGCACACAGGAACAGGGTGAAATAGAGAATGCCCTTCACCCACTGCGAATAGCGCATGATGCGGTCGGAGAGTTGGTGACGCAGCTGCAACCACACCTCGAAGGCCAGGATGCCGACCACCAGCAGCCAGGCACTGGCGTTGATCACGTCGGTCCAGGCCAGCAATTCGATCTCACCCCAGGTGGCGGCACTGCCGAGAATCTGCACATCGGCCAGGCGCAATAGCTGCGCGTCTCCCAGTGCGATGCAGCTTTCGGCCGTCAGCGGCACATAGTCATCCTGCCCCACCACCAGCTGCCAGCCCCCCTGCCCCGCCAGCCCACAGGCGGACTGTGCCACCGGAGCCAGATCGGTCAGGTAGACCATCTCCGCGATATAGCCGTAGCAGGAGTAGACGATAAACAGGTAACAGAAGGCGGAGATGGCGTTCAGCGACCACTTGACCCAGCCGCGGATCACCCGGTCGTCCAGCGCGAAGGTCTCCAGTTCGAACACCAGCAGCAACAGCACCCAGGCCAGGGTATCGATGGAGTCGTTGTAGGCCTCGATCACCCTGCCCAGTTGCAGGCCGTCGGCAAAGACGGCGCCGGCGGCGGCGTGGTTTTCCACGAAGAAGGCGTAGACGTTGTAGGCGAGCAACAGGTAGACGGTGTACTTGAACACCCGGAAGAGCGTGTAGCGGTTATTCGGCAAGCGCACCGCGGCCACTTCGGACATCGGCTGAACCTCTGTTGATTATTGTTTTACCTCTTCACTGCGGCCGCGGAGGACCGCAGGAGACAATATCGAATAATTATTCGGTTTTTGCAACACCCGGGACAAAATCCAGGGCCAGCGAATTCAGGCAGTAGCGCAGGCCGGTGGGTTCTGGGCCGTCTTTGAACACATGGCCCAGGTGCTCGCCGCAGGCGGACAGCACCTCGGTGCGTTTCATGCCCCAGCTGTAGTCCTCTTTCAGGACCACATTTTGCGGGTAGGCCACATCCCAGAAGCTGGGCCAGCCGGTGCCGGACTCGAACTTGTGCTCGGAGCTGAACACCGGCAGGCGGCAGCCGGCGGTCACATAGACACCCTTCGCCTCGTTGTGCAACCACTTGCCGCTGAAGGCGCGCTCTGTGTCCGCCTCCCACAGAACCTGGTACTGCTCCTCCGGCAGCAGCTGCTTCCACACGGATTTCGGGATCGCGGACAGCTCAGTGCCGGCGGCGATATGGGCTCTGGCCTCCGCCACCGTCATCGACGGGTCGCGCCCCGGGTCCTCCGCCTCGGTGCAGGCGGGCAGCGCGAACACCGCCAGCAGCAGCGAGACCGGAAACAGGATTTTGTTCATCTTGGGCTACTCCTCAGGGCTTTCCCCTCACTATAGAGTTGGAATCCTGCGATGCCTCTCGGTTCAGATCGCCGGCGCCAGCGACGAGTGGACTCCGGCGGGCTGGCGGTTCTCACCCGGAGTCTCCGTCGACTCGTGCTCCTGTCCCGCGGCAGCCCCCTGGCGCTGGGCGCCGTCGCCGTCGAACAGCTTGTCGAAGCGCACCTCCGGCTCCGCCCAGTCGCCGCTGATGCGGTAGCTGACGCTGGCCATCCTGTTGACCTGTTTCTTAAACGCCTTGCTGATCAGGTAGACCCCCGCCGCCGCCGGCAGGCCGCCGGCCAGCGCCGCTATCAGGGCCAGGTTGTTGCCTACCGGCAGTGTCGCCACCAGGGTCAGGTTCAGGTCCTCACGTTCCAGGTTGACCCGGCCAGCCATCTGCAGCTCGCTGGTGGGGCCCTCCACCTGGATGGGCACCGCAATCAGCAGTTGGCCGTCCCCCTCGAATACCACCTCGCCGCGCACACTGTCGAAGGCCATGCCGCTCTGGTAGAGATCGGAAAAGTCCAGCCGCAGGCGCCGTGCCCAGGTGTCGAAGTTGAACAGGGACAGCAGCCGCAGCAGCGCCGAGCCGGCGCTGTCGGTGGCGCGCAGAAAGCGGCCGTCGCGGATATCGATTTTCAGCTCGCCGGACAGCCGCCTGCCGGCCGCGCGCGCCGGCGAGCCGTTCCAGCGCAGCGCCGTGTCGAAGCGGGCGGACTTGCTCTCGATCGCCGGCTCCTGGCCCCAGGCCCTCTGCACATCCGCCAGGTCGTCCGCCACCAAGCGGCCCATAAACTGGGACGACTCGCGGCCCTCGGCATCGCGCAGCCACATCAATTGCGCGCCCAGCCTGTTGTCACCGTCGCCGCGCCCCTCGACGCGCACACCGCGTGCGGCGCCGTGGATATCACTCAGCACCAGCCGGTCCGCGGACGGGCGCAGGCGGAAGGACCAGCGCCCCAGGTCCTCGTCGCCGAGGCGCAGTCGCTCGGTACTGAAATCCACCCGCGGCAGGTCGGCGAAATCGTAGCCGGCCCAGGGATCCGCCGCTTCGACTTTCTCTTCGCCACCGGCGGCTTCCGCCTCCGCTGGCATCGGCAGCCGCAGGTGGCTCAGCTCCAGTTGCAGCGGCGTCGAGCCATCCACCAGGCCACGCAACGTGCCGGCGGCCATCTCGCTGTCGAACTCCAGCCGCCAGTCGGCGCCCAGGCCGCGGCCGCGCACATGGATTTGCTCTATCCCGGTGGCGCCCAGCAGCAGGCGGTCGGTACTCAGGTCCAGGGCCACCGGCAGCGGGCTTTCGCCGGCGCCGGCGTCACCCGCCCCTCCCTCCGAGTGGAACACCTGCAGCAGTTTGCGCCAGTGCGGCAGGTCTATCCGCGACAGGTGGCCACCGATCGCCAGGCCCCGCTCCTCGGGCAGTTTTGCCGGCGCATTCAGGGCTATGGCCCCGCGCTCCAGTACGCCCCCCACCTGCCAGAACTGGCCCTGCAGGTGTTCGCCGTAGTTCATATGGAAGAGGCTGCCCTGCTCGCCTATGGGCACCCGCAGTACGAAATCGGTCCTGTCTTCGGCCAGCTTGCCCAGGGGTGACGGCAGCTTCACGGCGACGCCGGCCAGGTCCGAGCTCAGTTCGAAGATGGCCGAATAGGGCTTTTCCTTGGCCTTCGCGGGAATCGTCACCAGGGCGCGGTAATTGAATATCCCGTCCAGCCACTCCAGTTCCGGACGGCCGCTCCACTCCCGCAGCGACTCGGTGGCGGCGCGGCCGTCCACCACCACCTGGGTATCCCGCGCCCCGTCCTCTCCATCCAGGTGGCGGATCTGCGCCTTCAGCGGCTGTCCCCAGAGTCTGCCATCCAGGCTGGTGCCGGCCAGGCCGCGCTCGCTGTCATAGTCGACCCGTCCCTTCAATCCATCGATCTGCAGGCGGAGATCCCCCAGCTCCAGCGAGCCTTCCCGCAACTCCACCTGCACATTCTGCCGCGCCGGCAGCCCGGCGCCGCCCAGGGGCTGTGACAGGGTCAGGCTGCCGTTCAACTGCCCGCCCAGCCGCCAATCGTCGAAGGCGCTGCCCAGCTGTTGTCGCAGGGGTGACTGCTGCAACAGCCTGAGGCCGTCCGACGCCGGGCCGGACAGCTGCGCGCGCACCCCCAGCAGTGAACCCTCACCGGCCGGGTTCGGGGTCACGCCCACCTCGATATCGCGGGCGTCGATATCCCACAGCCTGGCCGCGCTGGCGTTGACCAGCACATTGCGGTCGCTGACCAGCAGGCGCGCGGCCACCTTCCGCGCGGCCGGCCAGCCGGGAGCGTAATCCAGGTTGGCGCTGTCGATATCCGCCGCCAGTTGCACCGTCTGCCGCTCGGGGTGATCCCCCAGGGCAAGCAACGCCTTGTCCTCGCCGTCGCGATAGCTGGTACCGCGGTAGATGAAGGCGGCGCTGGCGACGCGTCCGGGATTTTTCTCCCCCAGGCCGCTGTCGAGCCAGTGGCGCAGGTCGTCGCCAACGGTGTGGGGCACCAGCTGCTGCTGGGCGGACATGGGCGCATCGCGCAGCCCCAAGGCCAGGGTGAACTCGGCCGCGCGGGTGTGGGCGAAGTAAGGCAGCTGCAGCAGGAACTGGCCGCCGATCCCGCCGAGGGCGCCGTCCATCTGCAGCGGGCCGGAATAGACCTGCACCGAGTTGTCCTCGCGGTCCACCGTCCAGGCGACGGTGCCGCCGGCCTGCCGGAACTGGAACGCCTCCTCGTAGAGCTGGGGGAAATGCACGCCCAATTCGCCCCCGCCCAGCTCGACCCGACCATCCGCGCCCTGCAGGTGCAGGTAGCCGTTCAGCCCCTGCACCGCCGGCGCGCCGCGGTGGGCGCTGGCGCTGACATCGTGCAGATTGGCGCTCAACTCCATCTGGCCGCCAGCCGCCCGGGCCAGTTGGATATTGCGCAGCTGACCTCTGGGTTCGAGGGCGCGCAGCCATTCGTCCGCGGGTCCCTCGAGCAGTTGCAGCCGCTTCAGTATGCGGCTCCAGCCGCCCAGGTCGATCACGTCCGCGGCCAGTTGCAGGCCCGTATCGGCGCCCGAGCGCGCCTGCAGGTTCAGGGGCGGCATCTGCAGGTCGCGCCAGTCCAGGCGGATATCCTGCAGCGCCAGCCGCCACTGTTGTCCCGGCTGCCAGTGCCCGGACAGGTCGCCGGTGAGGGACCGGAGCGGCGCCAGTGCCGAAACTGCCCGTGCCGGGACCGTGGACTCCGTCTCTTCTTGCACGGTCCCGGCGACTTCCCCGACCTCGGCGGCCGCATCGCCGCCTTCCGCCCGGTCGGCCTCGAGCTGCTCCAGGCTGAGGCGGCCGCGCAGGCTGTAGCCGCTCTTCACATTGCTCTCCAGCCACAGCCTGCCGCGGGCCAGCTTGCGCCCGCTCCAGTGGTATTTCTCCGGCAGCGGCGTCAGCTGGTGCAGCAGGGTGACCATGTCCTCGTCCAGCAGCAGTTCGTTCAGCTGTAGATAGCCGTTGAGAGAGAAGCGGGACTTGTCCCGCGGGTTGCCGCGGCCCTCGAGTACCAGGCGCAGTGTCTCTTCATTGGCCGCAGGCGCTTCACCGGCCGCCGGTGCAGTATCAGCCTGGGCTTCGCCGTCGCGGGAGAGGAAGGCGCGGGCGCTGAGGCGGTGGAAGTAGCCGCTGTTTTCCAGCTGTATCTGCGGCAGCTGCAGCTGGGCCAGTTGGCCGTCGGCCAGGCGCAGGGTGATGCCGGCGTTGCGCACCTGCACCTTGGGGCCCAGTTGGAAGATGCGCGCCGGGTCGCCGAGGCGCATGGCGCCCTCACTGGTGCCTTCGCGCGGATCCGCGGCGGCCCTGGGGAAGCCGTCGATATGCCAGTGGCCGTCCTCGCCGCGGCTGAGGCCGGCGGCAAAGTCGTGCACCTGCAGGTTCCTCCACACCAGCTCGCGGTTCCACAGGCTGGCGAGCAGGTCCAGATGGAAAAGGCCGTAGCCCATCTGTACCTCGCCCTTTTCGCCGAGCCGCAGCCCGTCCAGCTGCAGTGCCACCTCCAGCGCCTGCCAGCGCAGGGACAACCGCTCCATCTGCACCGGTACGCCGAGACTGTCGGACAGCCAGGCGCTGATCTGCGGTCGATATTGCTCCACCTGCGGCGACAGCAGGCGCCCGGCCTGCACCAGGATGGCGAGGCTGATGACCAGGGTCACGGCCAGTAGCCAGATCTTGCGGGCGAGGAAACGCAGCAATTTCATTACCGGCCTCGCCATGTAGAAAAGACGGGACTCGGGACTCGGGACTCGGGACTCGGGTTCGCCTGCAAGCAGGCTCCTACAGCAAGCGGACGCGAACAAATGCGCGATGAAAACAAAGTCCGCACGCGGGCAGTCGACTGCGCCGCGGCACAGTTTCCTATCGCACTATCGAGTCCCGAGTCCCGAGTCCCGAATCCCGATTGCCCGCCGAGTCCCGAGTCCCGAGTCCCGTTATTACACAAGAACAATGTCATACTGCTCCTGGTTGTAGATGGGCTCCACCTGGAACTGTATCGGCCGGCCGATAAACTCCTCCAGGTCGGCAACGTTGGCCGATTCTTCGTCCAACAGCAAATCGATCACCACCTGGCTGGCCAGCACCATGATCTTCTCGCTGTCGTAGGCGCGGGCCTCGCGGATAATCTCGCGAAAGATTTCATAGCAGACGGTCTCGGCGCTCTTCAATGTGCCGCGGCCCTGGCACACCGGGCAGGGCTCGCAGAGTATCTGGCCGAGGGATTCGCGGGTGCGCTTGCGGGTCATCTCCACCAGGCCCAGCTCGGACACGCCGGTGATGCTGGTCTTGGCGTGGTCCCGCTCCAGGGTCTTTTCCAGGGTCCGCAGCACCTGGCGCTGGTGCTCCGGGTCCCTCATGTCGATAAAGTCGATGATGATGATGCCGCCCAGATTGCGCAGGCGCAGCTGGCGCGCGATGGCGGTGGCCGCCTCCAGGTTAGTCTTGAAGATGGTCTCTTCCAGGTTGCGGTGGCCGACGAAGGCGCCGGTATTGACGTCGATGGTGCTCATGGCCTCCGTCTGCTCGACGATCAGGTAGCCGCCGGACTTGAGCGTGACCTTGTTCTGCAGCGCCTTGCGGATCTCCTCCTCGACGCCGTAGAGATCGAACAGGGGGCGCTCGCCCGGGTAGTGCTCCAGGCGCCCGGCGATCTCCGGCGCGTACTTGCCGGAGAATTCCGCCGCGCGGCCGTGGGCCTCGCGGGAGTCGATGCGGATCTTCTCCGTGTGCGGGCGGGCCAGGTCGCGCAGGGCGCGCATAAACAGCGGCAGGTCCTCATAGATCACAGCGGGTACCGGGCGGTCTTTGATACGCTGTTCCAGTTCCCGCCACAGCTTGTACAGGAAGGGGATATCCCGCAGCAGGTCCTCCTCGCTGACTCCCTCGGCCACGGTGCGCAGGATAAAGCCGCCGTCGCCGGACAGGCCCTCCTCCGCCAGCCTGGTGGAGGCCAGTTCTACCAGTTCGCGCAGCCGCTCGCGCTCGCCCTCGTCCTCGATGCGGTTGGAGATGCCGATATGGCGGGTCTGCGGCATATACACCAGGTAGCGGGCGGACACCGACAGGTGGGTGGTCAGGCGCGCGCCCTTGCTGCTGATCGGGTCCTTGACCACCTGCACCACCAGAGACTGGCCCTCGCGCACCAGGGCGCGGATATCGGCGACTTCGGTCGATTCGCGGGACTCCATGCCCTCCTCGTCCAGGGGCGCTATGTCGGACGCGTGGATAAAGCCGGCCCGCTCCAGGCCGATGTCCACGAAGGCCGCCTGCATCCCCGGCAGCACGCGCACCACCTTGCCCTTGTAGATATTGCCGACGATACCGCGGCGGGCGCTGCGCTCCAGGTAAACCTCCTGCAGCACGCCGTTCTCCACCAACGCCACGCGGGTCTCGGTGGGGGCGACATTGATCAGCAGTTCCTCGCTCACGGTCGCTCCTTCGGTAAATCACTCCAATAGGACTTATCCCAGTAAGAAAGGCCGGCGTGCTCCAGCATCGGCACCAGCGCCTCCAGCGGCAGGCCCACCACATTGCTGTAGCTGCCGCTGATGGATTCCACCAGCGCCGCACCCAGGCCCTGGATGCCGTAGCCGCCGGCCTTGTCGGCCGGTTCGCCGGTGCGCCAGTAGGCGGCTACCTGTTCGCTGTTCAGATGGCGGAACCGCACCCGGGTTTCCACCAGGCGGCTGAACTGGCGCTCGTGCGAACGCAGGCACACGGCGGTCAGCACCGAGTGCTCCGAGCCGGACAGCTGGTGCATCATGGACTCGAAATCGGCAAAGTCCCGCGGCTTCTCCAGTACCCGGTCGCCGGCCAGCACCAGGGTGTCGGCGCCCAGGGCCCAGAGGTTCCCGTCCGATTCGCCGGCCAGCTCCAGGCCGGCCTGCGCCTTGTCGTGGGCCAGGCGCTGGATATAGTCCTGGGGGCTCTCGCCGGGCTTTTGCTGTTCGGGCACCGCGGGGACGATCTGCGAGAAGGGCACGGCGATCTGCGCCAGCAGCGCGGCGCGGCGCGGGGAGCCGGAGGCGAGGAGGAGTCGGCTGTCGGCGGGCGTATTCGGCACTGTACTACTTATTCTTGGTGGATCAGCGGCTGATTATAGCCGTACCGGTCGAAAAATGATCGGCCTTTTGCAGTGTTTAACAGTCTGTGACTGAGGGTTCAGCGTACCTGCAACCGTCCGGCCATGCTACTCAGCCAGGGGGCGACCCAGGGCCACAGCAGCGCGGTGGTGATCGCCGGCCACAGGAAGGTCAGGCCCGGCACCGGCTTGCCCGCCAGGCTGTGCACCCAGTTGCCCACCACCTGGTTGATACCCACCAGGATAAACACCCACATCAGTTGCTGCGCCGGGTTGAAGGCGCGGGTGCGCTGGTAGGTCAGCAGGCTGAAATAGGCCAGCACCGCCAGCGCCAGGGCGTGGGTGCCGAGGGTCGCGCCCGTCACCAGGTCCTCGAAGAAGCCCACCACCCAGGCGAAGCCGACCCCCAGGCTCTGCGGCATGCGGGTGATCCAGAAGATCACCAGCAGCGCGGTGAAGGCGGGGCGGAACCAGAGCCACTGGTGCGGCAGCGGCATCACCGCCAGCAGCAGCGCGGCGATCACGGTGACGGCGATAAACCAGCGGTTATTCGCTTCCAAGGTCGCCGTCCCCGCCGTCGCTGCCAGCGCTTTCGCTCCCGCTGTGGGCACCCTCCTCGCTACTGCGCTCGCCGATCACCGCCAGCACGAAGCGGCTGCGGTTCATGCGCCCGCGGGGCTGCACCTCGGCCTCGGCGAAGGGACGGCCCGGATCGCGGTCGACGGAAATAACTTCCCCCACCGGGTAGCCGGCCGGGAAGCGGCCGCCGAGACCGGAACTGAGCAGGAGGTCGCCCTCGCGGATGTCGCTGGTGTTGGCCAGGTGGCGCAGCTTGAGGCGGTAGAGGTCGCCGGTGCCCTCGGCCACTGCGCGCACGCTGTTGCGCAGTACCTGCACCGGGATGGCGTGGCTGGCATCGGTGATCAGCAGTACGCGGCTGGCGGAGCCGCCCGCCTCGATCACCTGGCCCAGCAGGCCGCTGGCGTCCATGATCGGCGTGCCCAGTTCGACGCCGTCGTCCCGCCCCTTGTCGATCATCAACACGTGTTCGAGGGGGTCCGGGGATACGCCGATGACCTGCGCCACCAACACCCGCTCGTCGACCATTTCGGCGGAGTTCATCAGCTCCTTGAGCTGGGTATTCTCCGCCTTCACTGCCGCCAGCAGTTGGCTGCGCTGCTCCAGCAGCAGCACCTGGCGCTTCAGGCGGCTGTTCTCATCCAGCAGTTCCTCGCGGCTGCGCAGTTGCTCCCCGGCCCAGTCGCCGACGCGCTCGGGAGCACCGGTAATCCAGTAGAAGGGAGCCACCAGCCCGGCGGCGCGCTCGCGCAGGGGCTGCAGCCAGTCGGTGTAGAGATTGATCACGATCAGCGCCGCCGCCACCAGGCCCAGCACGAGAATGCGGGACTCAGGCGAGGGGCCGCGGGTAAATAGCGGTTTGATGGGCAGACCCCCGTCTACAGGTCAGTCAGTGTGTTGTTGTTATCGGGTTCCGTGGTCGATTCTACGGGAACTTCGTAGCTGGTTCCGTGGCGGCGCTGCTACCGGGATTCGTTTGCGGGACACGCCGTGAACCCATCCATGGGGGCTTGGCAGCGAGGTCCCTCTCGCTGACAGTCCCGCAAACGAATCCCGGTAGCAGCGCCTTCGCATTTGACTATTGAGTTCTACCCACCTCCGCATGAGAGAACGGCGGGAAGAAAGCTGAAGTTAAATGCGAAGGCGCTGATGCCGGTACTCCCTTGCGAGACTGTCTGCGAGAGGGACCTCGCGGACAAGCCTACAGGGATGTATTCACGGCGTGTCTCGCAAGGGAGTACCGGCAGCAGGGCCGCTCAGGACTTTCTTACTAGCATCTTTCGAAGGCCCCACGGAACCAGCTACGGAGCTCTCATGGAGGTGCTACCAAAGCCGGATCGCGGCCATGGGCCGCTCCCATAAAGTACACGCTCAGTTGGACACCAGATACAGCCGACTCTTGTCCATCATATCCAGGGCCTTGCCGCCGCCGCGGGCGACACAGGTGAGCGGGTCGTCGGCGACGATTACCGGCAGGCCGGACTCCTCCATCAGCAGGCGGTCCAGGTCGCGCAGCAGCGCGCCGCCGCCGGTCAGCACCATGCCGCGCTCGGCGATATCCGAGGCCAGTTCCGGCGGGGACTGCTCCAGGGCGCTCTTCACCGCCTGGACGATACCGGTCAGCGGCTCCTGCAGGGCCTCGAGGATCTCGTCGGAGTTCAGGGTGAAGCTGCGCGGCACCCCTTCCGCCAGGTTGCGGCCGCGCACGTCGATTTCACGCACTTCGCTGCCGGCGTAGGCGCAGCCGATCTCCTCTTTGATTCTTTCCGCGGTGGCATCGCCGATCACGCTGCCGTAGTTGCGGCGCACATAGTTGACGATGGCCTCGTCGAAGCGGTCGCCGCCGATGCGCACGGAATCGGAGTAGACCACGCCGTTCAGGGAGATGATCGCGATCTCGGTGGTGCCGCCACCGATGTCCACCACCATGGAGCCGCTGGCCTCTTCCACCTTCAGGCCGGCGCCTATGGCCGCGGCCATGGGTTCCTCGATCAGCCACACCTCGCGGGCGCCGGCGCCCATGGCGGATTCTCGGATCGCGCGGCGCTCCACCTCGGTGGACTGGCAGGGCACGCACACCAGAACCCGCGGGCTCGGGCGCATCCAGCTGTTCTCGTGCACCTTCTTGATAAAGTGTTGCAGCATCTTCTCGGTCACCTGGAAGTCGGCGATGACGCCGTCCTTCAGCGGGCGTATGGCGGTGATGTTGCCGGGGGTGCGACCGAGCATGCGCTTGGCCTCGACGCCGACGGCCTCGACGATCTTCTGGCCGTTGTAGTGGCGGATGGCGACGACGGAGGGTTCATCCAGGACTACGCCGCGATCGCGCACGTAGATCAGCGTGTTGGCGGTTCCCAGGTCGATGGAGAGATCACTGGAGAACATGCCCCGCAAACGTTTAAACATGGAGTTCGGTTACCTTGTACTAATTGTCAGCGCCCGGGGCGGGCGCCGCGGGCGCGGACTTGAAAGTTGGCTCAAAGCCTAGTTAGTCCGCGCGAAAAATTCTGAGTTCCGGGCCGCATTTTCGAGCCGGTCTTCTGTCATGTTGCCGGGAAGGCGCAGACCCCGGCCAGAATCGGCAAACTCTAACAACGGCGGGGGTTCAGGGCAAGGCTGAAAAACAGTCAATCGCGGACCGCCGGCCACCACCGCGGTCGCCGGCCTGACCGGCCGGTGAGAATAGTGGGCTTATGTGCTAAATTTGCGGCCCCCTGCCTCGCCCCACTTTAGCCAGAAGTGGTTTCACAGCGTAGCGAGCGGGTGGCTGGCGGCGGTCGCCGGAGCGGAGGCACCGGAGTGTACAAGGGCGTACATGAGATGCCGACCGGGCTGGCGTACCAGCACCGCCGAACGCCGCCAGGCGCACGCGCAGTAGCTGTGAAGCGACTTCTAGAGGCAGCAGTCAAAAGGGAGCCCCTATCGCCATGGCCGTGGATACGCAAACCGTAGAAAAACTGGCGGAGCTGGCCCGCATCGCCATCTCCGAAGAGACCATCGACGAAGTCAGCAACCGCCTGGGCGATGTGCTGCAGCTGGTGGACCAGCTGCAGGCGGTTCACACCGAAGGCGTGGCGCCCATGGCCCATCCACTGGACGAGGTGCAGGTGCTGCGCGCGGACGAGGTTACCGAGCCCAATCGCCGGGAGGCGTTCCTGGCCCTGGCGCCGCAGTCGGAAGAGGGCCTCTACCTGGTCCCGAAGGTGATCGACTGACCAGGGGCTTTAAGGGCTAGCTGTAAGAATTAGAGGGGAAGGACATGCACCAGTTAACCATCGCCGAGATTATCCACGGACTGCGGGACAAACAGTTCTCCAGCGTCGAGATCACCCGCCACCTGCTCGACCGCATCGGGCAGCTGGACGGCAACTACAACAGTTTCATTACCGTCACCGGGGAGCTCGCGCTGCAGCAGGCCGCGGCGGCAGACGAGCGCCTGGCCGCGGGCGAGGCACCGGCGCTCTGCGGCGTGCCCATCGCCCACAAGGATATCTTCTGCACCAGCGGCGTGCGCACCAGCTGCGGTTCGAAGATGCTCGACAACTTCGCGCCGCCCTACGACGCCACCGTGGTGGAGAAGCTCAACGCTGCCGGTGCCGTGACCCTGGGCAAGACCAACATGGACGAGTTCGCCATGGGCTCCTCCAACGAGACCAGCTACTACGGCCCGGTGAAAAACCCCTGGGACACCGACTGCGTGCCCGGCGGCTCCTCCGGCGGCTCTGCCGCCGCGGTAGCCGCGCTGCTGGCCCCCGGCACCACCGCCACCGACACCGGCGGCTCCATCCGCCAGCCGGCGGCGATGACCAATACCACCGGCCTCAAGCCCACCTATGGGCGCGTGTCCCGCTGGGGCATGATCGCCTTTGCCTCCAGCCTCGACCAGGCCGGCCCCATCGCCCGCAACGCCGAGGACTGCGCCCTCCTGCTGTCCGCGATGGCGGGGCACGACGAAAAGGACTCCACCAGCCTGAACCGACCGGTACAGGACTACACATTGAACCTGAATGACAGCATCGCCGGCCTGAAGATAGGCGTACCGAAGGAGTACTTCGACGAGGGCCTGAACGCGGACATAGCCGCGCGGGTGGAGGCGGCGCTGAAGGAATTCGAGAAGCTGGGTGCCGAACTGGTGGAAGTCACCCTGCCGCACACAGAGCTGGCGGTACCCGCCTACTACGTGATTGCGCCGGCGGAGGCCTCCGCCAACCTGTCGCGCTTCGACGGCGTGCGCTACGGCTACCGCTGCGAGGACCCCAAGGACCTGCGCGATCTCTATATGCGCTCCCGCGGCGAGGGTTTCGGCGAGGAGGTGCAGCGCCGCATACTCGTCGGTACCTACGCCCTGTCCGCCGGCTATTACGATGCCTACTACAACAAGGCGCAGCAGGTGCGCCGCCTGATCAAGCAGGACTTCGTGCAGGCTTTCGAGAAGGTGGATGTGATCATGGGCCCGACTGCGCCCTCTCCGGCCTTTGGCCTGGGGGAGAAGAAGGCGGACCCGGTGGCTATGTACCTGGAGGATATCTACACCATCCCAGCCAACCTGGCGGGCCTGCCCGGCATGTCCCTGCCCTGCGGCCTGGTGAACAAACTGCCGGTAGGGCTGCAGATTATCGGCAACTACCTGGACGAGGCGCGTATGCTCAACGTCGCACACCAGTATCAGCAGGTCACCGGCTGGCACCAACAGTACGCAAGCCCGGCCGGCTCTGCTTAAAGGGAGGAGATTCAACGTGGAATGGGAAATCGTGATCGGGCTGGAGGTGCATGTCCAGCTCTCCACCAAATCGAAACTCTTCTCCGGCGCCAGCACCCGCTTCGGCGCCGAGCCGAACACCCAGGCCTGCGCCATAGACCTGGCGATGCCCGGCACACTGCCGGTACCCAATGAGGAGGCCTTCCGCTATGCGGTCATGTTCGGCCTGGCGATGAACGCCGAGATCGGCCGCCGCTCCGTGTTCGAGCGCAAGAACTACTTCTACCCGGACTTGCCCAAGGGCTACCAGACCACCCAATTGGCGGAGCCGATCGTCGGCGCCGGCGAGATCGAGATCCACCTGGAAGACGGCAGCAGCAAGACGGTGCGCCTGCACCACGCGCACCTGGAAGAGGACGCGGGTAAGTCTCTGCACGAAGCGGTTTTTGAGGGTGGTCACGGCATGTCCGGCATAGACCTGAACCGCGCCGGCACACCGCTGATCGAAATCGTGTCCGAACCGGATATGCGCAGCGCTGCCGAGGCAGTGGCCTACCTGAAGAAGATCCACAGTATCGTGACCTATCTCGGCATCTCCGACGGCGACATGTCCCAGGGCTCGATGCGCTGTGACGCCAACGTGTCCGTGCGCTTAAAGGGTGAGGAAAAACTCGGCACCCGCACCGAGCTGAAAAACATCAACTCCTTCCGCTTCGTCGAGCGCGCCATCAAAGTGGAGGCCGAACGCCAGATCGATATTCTCGAGGACGGCGGCAGCATAGTGCAGGAAACCCGCCTCTACGACGCGGACAAGAACGAAACCCGTTCCATGCGCAGCAAGGAAGTGGCCAACGACTACCGCTACTTCCCCTGCCCCGACCTGCTGCCGGTGATCCTGACCGACGACTATGTGGAGAAGCTGCGCAGCGAACTGCCGGAACTGCCGGATGCGAAGGCCGCGCGCTTCCAGAGCGAGTACAGGCTGTCCGCCTACGACGCCGACCAGCTGACTCAGGAACGCGCCGTCGCCGACTACTTCGAGGTGGTGGCGAAGCAATCCGGCGAGCCCAAGCTGGCCGCCAACTGGACGACCGGCGAGTTGGCCGCACTGCTGAACCGCGAGGAGCTTTCCATCGAGCAGTCGCCGGTCTCCGCCGAACAGCTGGCCGGCTTGATCGCGCGCGTCGTCGACAACACCATCTCCAGCAAAATCGCCAAGCAGGTGTTCGAGGCCATGGCCAACGGCGAGGGCGACGCGGATACGGTAATCGAGAAACGCGGCCTGAAGCAGGTATCCGACACCGGCGCCATCGAGAAGATGGTCGACGATGTTATCGCCGCGAGCGCGGCCCAGGTGGAAAACTACCGCAGCGCGGACGAGGCCAAGCGGCCGAAGATGATGGGCTATTTCGTCGGCCAGATCATGAAGGCCTCCAAGGGCCAGGCGAATCCGCAGATGATCAACAAGATCCTGAAGGAAAAGTTGGACGCATTGCTATAGGCGGGACTCGGGACTCGGGACTCGGGACTCGGGACTCGGGAAAAATCGTAGGGTGGATAAGCGCCAAGCGCATCCACCAACCATCGCGGCGGATGCGCCCGGCGTGGACTCGCTTGACGCTTATCCGCCCTACAGGGCAACAATTAAGGATAAAATTTTGAACCTTAAAAAAGACAAACAGAAAGTCCTCGGCGAAGTCTTCGATGAGGAGCGCATCGCCGGCTTCCTGATCGGCGAAGCACCGGAGGGCGTCAATCGCGACTACCACCTGCTGGAGCGCGCCTACCGCAGCATGAAGGCGGAAAACTTCGAGACCTTCGTGCGCCTGTTCCTGGCGCAGAATCTGGACCTGGACAGCCCCGGCCCGGACGGCAAGACCCTGCTGGGACGGATCCGGGAGCACCGTCAGGGCGAAGAGTACGCAGACATCTTAAGGGCCGCCGGCGCAAAATCATGACCGCCGTCGCCGGCCAGCGAGGACAGCACATGACTTCAAACCCGATGCACGGCGTAGACGCCCTGATGCGCGGCGCGCGCCTGCTCACGAGGCGCGAGCTGCGGCCCTTTATCATAGTGCCGCTGCTGATCAACCTGGTACTGTTCATCGCCATCACCGCGGTAATGATCTCGCAGTTGGGCGGCCTCGCCGACTATCTCGGCAGCCTGCTGTCGCACACGCCGGTGAATACGGAAAACATGTCCTGGTGGGAATCCGTCATGGCCAGGGGCGCCGCCTGGGCCGCCAATGTGTTCGAGTGGCTGGCCTGGATCATCGCGCTGGCTGTGTTGCTGCTCTTCTTCTTCGTCTACGGCTATCTGTTCGGCATCATCACCAACATCATCGCCGCGCCCTTCAACGGTTTCCTGGCAGAGAAGGTAGAGGAACTCCTCACCGGCAAAGCGCCGCCGGCGGAGCCGCTGGGCAGAATGGTCTGGCGCACCCTGGGGCGCGAACTGCGCAAACTCAGATATTTTATCGGCTGGGGCCTGGTGATCCTCGTAATCGCCCTGTTTACCAGCTGGACGGTATTCGTCCCCGCGGTACTGGGCGCACTCTGGGGTGCCTGGTGCATGGCGATCCAGTATGTGGACTACCCCCTGGACAACCACCAGCGGCCCTTCGACGAACTGAAGAGCGTGCTGCTGCGGCGCAAGCTGACCACCCTGAGCTTCGGCGGTACGGTGATGCTGGCGAAGATGGTGCCGGTGCTGAATATCTTCGTGATGCCGGCGGCGGTGGCCGGCGGCACCGCGCTGTGGATCGAGCGGCTCAGGCAGGCGGGGGATCCGGGCACGGAACCTAGCGAATAGGTGGATGCGCCCGGCGTGGACTCGCCCGGCGTGGACTCGCCCGGCGTGGACTCGCCCGGCGTGGATGCCCTTAGCGCTTATCCACCCTACGGTTTGGCGTCGCAGCAGATTTTGTAGGGTGGATAAGCGCCAAGGGCATCCACCGCTAACGATCAACGCCGCGAACGACCGCGACCACCACCGCCGCGACGACCGCCGCGGCTGTCCCTGTCACCGCCACTGCTGCGCTGCACCTTGACCTTCGGCGGCGCCACCAGCAGTTCCTCCGGCGGCACTTCGCACTTCAGTTTCTGGCCCAGCAGCTGCTGAATCGGCTCCAGGCGCATGGCGTCGTCCTCGCAGGCGAAGCTGATGGAGGTGCCGGTCTTGCCGGCTCGGCCGGTGCGACCTATGCGGTGGACATAGTCCTCGGGCTCCTCCGGCAGGGTGAAATTGACCACGTGGCTGATGCCGTCGATATGGATGCCGCGGCCGGCCACGTCGGTGGCCACCAACACCTTGGTTTTGCCGGACTTGAAGTCCTCCAGGGTGCGCACCCGCTTGTTCTGGGCGATCTCCCCTGACAGCAGGCCGGCGGAGATGCCGTGGGCGAGCAGGTTTTCGTGCAGGCGCCGGCACTGGTCGCGGCGGTTGGCGAAGACGATCAGGCTGTCCACTTCATCGCTCTGCAGTATGTTGTACAGCAGGGTGTATTTTTCCTCGCTCGCGGCCAGGTAGACATGCTGCTCGACGGTGTCGGTGGCCACCCGCTCCGGCTCTATCTCCACAGTCACCGGCTCCTCGGTCCACTGCTCCACCAGGGAATCCACTTCCGGCGTGAAGGTGGCGGAGAAGAACATGGTCTGGCGGTGGGTCTTGCGCGGGGTCTGGCGGACTATGCGGCGCACCTGGGGGATAAAACCCATATCCAGCATGCGGTCGGCCTCGTCGATCACCAGCACTTCCACCTGGTCCAGGTAGCAGTCGCGGTTGCTGGCAAAGTCCAGCAGGCGGCCGGGAGTAGCGACGAGGATATCCACCAGGCGCTCGTTCAGGTTGCGCTGCTGCTTCTGGTAGTCCATGCCGCCGACCAGGGTGTGGATCTCCAGGTCGGTGTATTTGCACAGGGCCTTGGCGTCGTCGGCGATCTGCATCACCAGCTCGCGGGTCGGCGCTATGATCAACGTGCGCGCCTCGCCGGCATAGCGCTCGCCCTCGAAGGGGTTCTTGAGCAGGTCGTCGATGATGGTGATCAAGAATGCGGCGGTCTTGCCGGTGCCCGTCTGGGCCTTGCCCACCAGGTCGTGGCCGTTGAGGGTGTGCGGGAGGGAGCGGCCCTGGATCGGCGAGCAGTACTGGAAGCCCAGGTCGCAAATCGCGTGCATCAACTCGAGCGGCAGGCCCAGGTCGTGGAAGCGCACCTTGCCCTCCTGCTCCGGCACCTGGAAGTCATCCAGGGACCAGGGTGCACCCTGGTCGGCCCGGGCTTCCTGGCTCTTGCCACCGCGGCGGGGTCTCCCCTTCTCCGCACCGGTCGACCTGGACTCGGGCGCCTTTTCCCCTTTGGATTTGGGACGCGGCTTACCTTCCGGCCGAGGGCTTTTCTTGCCTTCGGGCTGAGGGCTCTTCTTGCCCTCGGGCTGAGGGCTCCTGTCTCCCCGAGGCTGAGGGCTCTCAGGCTTCTGGCTCTCGTCTTTGGATCCGGAACGCCGGAACAACTTTCCTATCAAGTGAAATACTCGCTTAAATGCTCAAATAATCGGCGAGTATATCATCTATATGGACTGGAGCCCGAACTCTTATTCCTGCCCGGGCGGCGATTTGGCGCAGTGATGGCAGATCCAGTAGTCCAGGCCGACAAAGCGGCCCGCCCCGCTGAACAGCAGGGCCAGCAACATGATGAAATAGGTGGCGGCGAACTCTACGCCGTTTTTCAGCACGGTGAAGTTGCCGGCCTCGGTCAGCCAGTCGTAGTTGCCGTACTCTTTCAGCAGTTCCACCGCCTTCTCCTTGCGCACCGCGGCCTCGGCAATCAGGTCCCGGCGCCACTCCCAGGGCATCACCAGGGTCTGGTCCGGCAGTGCGGACCAGCCGTACTGCCAATGGGCGGTCACCGCGGCCACCGCCATCACGAACATCAGCGGTATCGCCGCCAGGCGCACCCCCAGCCCCAGCAGCAGCGCTATGCCGCCGAGCAGTTCCGTCAGCGCCGCCAGCCAGGCCATCAGCAGGGGCGCCGGCAGGCCCAGGCCCCAGTCGGGGTTGCCGAACCAGGCGGCCACATCGCCGATATGGCTGACCTTGTTCATCCCGGACAGGATAAAGATGGGGGCCAGGTAGATGCGCAGGGCCAGCGGAGCCAGCCAGTCCAGCCTGCGCAGGCAGCGCAGAAAAACCCCGTAAAGCCGATTGAACCCGTCCAGTGCGCCATCCATAATTCTGCCCTCTTTCGATGCGGTCGTTTCCACTTTAGTCGACGCGCAATCCCTTCTGTTACACCGTAGTCCGACCCCATGCCCAGACTCTATCGGCGCGTCTTTTACCGGCGTACTACCGCCACCGAACTCAGGCACCTGACCACCCTCGGCGGCCCGCTGGTGGTGAGCAACCTGGCGGTGATCAGCATGAGCGTGACCGATACCATAGTCGCCGGCCGCGCCGGTGAAGTGGACCTGGCCGGCCTGGCCCTGGGCTCGAGTATCTGGGCGGTGTGCGCGGTGACGCTGATGGGCCTGCTGGCGGCGGTGTCGCCGATAGTGGCGCACCTGCGCGGCGCCCGGGACGAGCAGGGCTGTGCGCAGCAGCTGCAGCAGGCGCTGTGGATAGCGCTGATCGGCGGCCTGATCGTGGTGGGTGCGCTGCTGGCGGTGCCCTGGTGGAGCCAGTGGATAGACACCGAGGAGCCAGTGCGCCGGGTGATGCAGCAGTACCTGCTGGCGCTGGCCACCGGCACCCTGCCCTTTGCGATGGGCACCGCAGCGCGGGGCTACTGCGAGGGCATGGGCCAGGTGCGCCCGGTAATGCGCATCTACCTGGCCGCGGCGGTGCTGAATATTCCGCTGGATATCCTCTTCGTGTTCGGCGCCGGGCCCATCCCGGCCATGGGCGGTGCCGGCTGCGGCTGGGCAACGGCCCTGGTGAGCTGGTCCATCGCCGCGGCGCTCTTCTGGCACGCGGGCAGCGATCCAGTCTACCGCGCCCTGAAGCTGAAGGCGCTGCCGCCCAGGCCCCACTGGCCGACCCAGCGCCACCTGCTGGCGGTGGGCCTGCCGATCTGTATCGGCGCCGCCAGCGAGGTGACCTTCTTCGCCAGCCTGACGGTGCTGCTGGCCTCCTACGGTGCCACCATCGTCGCCGCGCACCAGATTGGCCTGAATATCGGCTCCATCTTCTACCTGGTGGCCCTGGCCCTGGCGCAGGCGCTGAGCATCCGCGCCGCGCAACTCTTGGGCCAAGGACGCCCGAAGCGGGCGCGCTTCGCCAGTGTGGTCGGCGTCGGCGGTGGCCTCGTCTATGCCCTGGCCACCGGGATTCTGCTGATCACCCTGCGCTACCTGTTCGTGCTCGCCTACACCAGCAACGCCGATATCATCGCCGTGGCCACCAACCTGCTGCTGCTGTGCGCCGCCTTCCAGTTGGTGGACGTAGCCCAGGCCATGGCCTGGGGCGCCCTGCGGGGCTACAAGGACACCCGGGTGCCCATGTACCTGCAACTCTTCTCCTACTGGATGGTGGGGCTGACCTCCGCCTACCTGCTGGGGGAGAACCTCTGGGGCGTCTACGGCTACTGGACGGGTATCTGTATCGGCCTCGGCGTCGCGTCCATACTGCTGGGTCTGCGCCTGTGGCGCACCAGTCGCAAGGCGATCAGGGCGGCCTACGGGCCATGACCAGTCATTAATCATCGGCGCCGAGGGGAACGCTTTCGCTATAATCGCGCTCCAAGCCCTACACACGGTGGTGCCTGTCGCCGCCCGCCGACCATTTTTCACCGGAGTTTCTGCATGTCACTGCGCTCACCTCTGAGCCGAACGCACCACGCCCTGCCCTTTCTTCCCCTGGCATTCGCGGCCCTGCTGCTCACATGCCCGCAGGCTCTCGCCCTGACCGAAGCGGAGGAGCCGCAGGACAGCCCTGGGCTTATGGACAACAGCCCTGAGCCAGTAGACAACAGCCCGGTTCCCAAGGCGGAAAACCAGCAGCTGGACAAGCCGGTCGTGGAGGGGAAACAGACTCCGCCGGCAGAGGCGGAAGCCAAGTCCGTGGAGACCGACGAAGAGCCCCTGCCCCAGGCCGAGAACCTGCAGCTGGACCAGCCGATAGAGGACCTGGAAGAGCCGGCACCGGCGCAGGCGGAGACAGCACAGCCGGAGAGCCCTGAAACGCGGGAGGAGGCCGCGGCCGAGAGCGAGGAGCGGCAGACAGACGCGGCAGCCGCCGAGGAGCAGGCCAGGCCGCTGCGCCTGCTTGGCGCCGAAGTGCCGCCGGCCACTTCCACCCGCCTGGCCTGGTCCCCTTCCCAGCACTTCGAGGGAGTCTACAGCTCCACTGCGGTGCTGGTGGTCAACGGCGCCAAACCGGGCCCGACCCTCTGCCTGACCGCGGCCGTTCACGGCGACGAACTGAACGGCATAGAGACGGTGCGCCGGGTGATGTACAACCTGGATGCGAACAACCTGAGCGGCGCGGTGATCGGCGTGCCCATCGTCAACCTGCAGGGCTTCCACCGCGGCTCCCGCTACCTGACCGACCGCCGCGACCTGAACCGCCACTTCCCCGGCGACCCCCACGGCTCTTCGGCATCGCGCATCGCCTATTCGTTCTTCCACGAGGTGATCAGCCACTGCAATGCGGTGGTGGACCTGCACACCGGCTCCTTCTACCGTACCAACCTGCCGCAGCTGCGCGGCGACCTGCAGAACCCGAAGGTGGTCAAGCTGACCAAGGGCTTCGGCTCCACCGTGGTGCTGCACAGCGACGGCGCCAAGGGCACACTGCGCCGGGCCGCGGTCGAGGTCGGTATTCCCACCGTGACTCTGGAGGCGGGCGCGCCCATGGTGCTGGACGAGCCCTCCGTCAGCCACAGCGTCAAGGGCATCCGCACCCTGCTGAACCAACTGGGCATGGTGACCAAGTTCCGCCTCTGGGGCGATCCCGAACCGGTCTACTACAACTCCACCTGGCAGCGCGCCACCACCGGCGGCATCATCTTCAGCAAGGTGGAGCTGGGCCAGTTCGTGCGCAAGGGCGACCTGCTCGGCACGGTCACAAACCCGATCACCAATGTGCGCACCGAGATCCGCTCGGAACACAACGGCCGCATCCTCGGCATGGCCATGAACCAGGTGGTGCAACCCGGTTTCGCCGCCTATCACATCGGGATTCAGGCGCCGCAGGAGCAGATAAGCCCGCCCGAAGAGGTGACCGCGGAGAGCGAGCAGGCCGAGGCGGAAACCACCGCGCCGGCCGCGGAGGAACCCGCTACCGACGAGCCGGCGGAGGAGGTTCCGGAGGCGGGGACGGTGGAGAGTGACGAGGATTAGGGAGTGGTGAGTGGCCAGAGGCCTAATCACTGATCCCCAGCAACCGAATCGGCTCCGGTTGCAGCGTGATGTGGTCGATGCCGAAGCGCACTATCAGCGTCTGCCGCAGCCGCTCCAGCACCGCCGGCCAGGCCTGCAGGTCGTCGACGACGATATGCGCGGACAGGGATATGGTGCTGCTGTCCAACCGCCAGATATGCAGGTCGTGCACCGAGCGCACGCCGTCCACCGCCGCCAGCGTCTCCCCCACCACCGGCAGGCTCAGCTCCCGCGGCACCCGCTCCATCAGCACATCCACCGCGTCGCGCAGCAGGCGCAGGCTGGAAAGCAGGATCAGCAGGCAGATCAGCAACGACAGCAACGGGTCTATCGGCAGCCAGCCGGTGAAATAGATCACCGCCCCGGAGACCAGCGCTGCCACCGAACCGAGCAGGTCACCCATCACATGCAGCAGCGCGCCGCGGATATTCAGGGTCTGCTCGCCGCGGTGCAGCGTCCAGGCCACCAGCAGATTGACCAGCAGGCCGATAAACGCGATCAGCATCACCGTACCGCCGGCAACCGGCTGCGGGTCGCGCAGCCTATCGACCGCCGCATAGCAGATGCCGATCACGATCAGCAGCATAAATACTGCGTTGACGATCGCCGCCAGCACTTCCGCCCTGCCCCAGCCGAAGGACAGCTCGCGGTCCGCCGGCCGCTGCGCCAGCAGCGCCGCCACCGCGCCCAGGGCCAGGGACAGGGAATCGGTAGCCATATGGCCGGCGTCGCCGAGCAGCGCCAGGGAGCCGGACAGCCAGCCGCCGACCGCCTCCACCATCGCGAACGCAAAGGTGATGACCAAGCTCCAGACCAGCGGGCGCAGATGGCCGCTGCCGCGGCGGTGGTGGACGTGGTCGTGCACAGGTTCCCTCCCTAAGTTTGATTTTTCACCTGTAGGAGCCTGCTTGCAGGCGAAAAAGAACGGCGCTCCGTAGCCATTCGCCTGCAAGCAGGCTCCTACAGGCACTACTTCCGGCCCTGCGTCAGCCGCTCCCAGCCGGAGTAGTCCCTGCGGCTCTCGATTTCTTTGAAACCGGCGGCGGCAAAAATTTCACGCACCGCCTCCGCCTGCTGCCAGCCGTGCTCGACCATCAGCCAACCCCCTGCTTCGAGATATTCGAGACTCTTCTGCGCAATCAACTCAATATCCGCGAGCCCCTCGCGCCCGGCCACCAATGCCGAACGGGGCTCGAAACGCACGTCGCCCTCGCCCAGGTGCGGATCGGCGGCGTCGATATAGGGCGGGTTGCTGACGATCAGGTCGAATTTTTGCGGCGGTATGTTTTCGAACCAGTCGCTCTCGATTACCTGCACATTGTCGAAGCCGAGCGAACGGCGGTTCTCCCCCGCAAGCCGCAAAGCGTCGGGGGATTTCTCCGCGGCGACTATCTGCCAGCCGGGCTTTTCCGCGGCCAGCGCCAGGGCAATGGCGCCCGTGCCGGTACCCAGGTCCAATGCGCGCAGTTTTTCCTGCGGGCAGAGGGCGAGCGCGGTTTCCACCAGCAGTTCGGTTTCCGGTCGCGGTATCAGGGTGGAGGCATTGACCTTGAGCGGCAGCGACCAGAATTCCCGCTCGCCGGTCAGGTGGGCCACCGGCTCGCCGTTTTTGCGGCGCTCCAGCAGTTGGTCGAACTGCTTCTGCTCGGTTTCCGTGAGTTCGTATTCCGGCCAGGTGTAAAGCCAGGTACGCGGGCGGCCGAGGATATGGCCGAGCAGGATTTCGGTATCCAGGCGGGCGCTGTCGCTTTGTGTGAGTTGGGTGCTGCGGGTGAGATTTTCTTTTACCGTGGTCATCTTAATTCTGTAGGGACGAAGGCGCCGTGAAAGCGTGGAGCGGCCGGGGCGACCGGTGGCCGCAATCTGAGTCCGCTCACTACTGAAAGCCCGATCGCGGCCATGGGCCGCTCCTACAGGGAGGTCCCACTGACCACCAACCACCCATCACTGACCCAGCGCCGCCAGCTGATCCGCCTGGTGCTCGGTGCGCAGCGGCTCTATCACCTCTTCCAGTGCGCCCTGCATGATTTCGTCCAGCTTGTACAGGGTCAGGCCGATGCGGTGGTCGGTGACGCGACCCTGGGGGAAGTTGTAGGTGCGGATGCGCTCGGATCTGTCGCCGCTGCCCACCAGGTTGCGGCGCGCGTCGGAGATCTCCCGGGCCGCGGCCGCCTCCTGCTCGCTGGAGAGCTTGGCCTGCAGCAGCGCCATGGCCTTGGCGCGGTTCTTGTGCTGGGAGCGCTCGTCCTGGCACTCCACTACTATGCCGGTGGGCAGGTGCGTGAGACGCACCGCCGAGTCGGTCTTGTTCACGTGCTGGCCGCCGGCGCCGGAGGCGCGGTAGGTGTCCACGCGCAGGTCCGCCCTGTTGATCTCGATGGCGTCGCGCTCGTCCGGCTCCGGCATCACCGCCACTGTGCAGGCGGAGGTGTGGATGCGGCCCTGGGATTCCGTCTCCGGCACCCGCTGCACCCGGTGGGCACCGGACTCGAATTTCAGCCTGCCGTAGACGTCCTCGCCGGCCACGCGGGTGATGATCTCCTTGTAACCGCCGTGCTCGCCTGGATTCTCGCTGATGATCTCAATGCGCCAGCCCTGCTTTTCCGCGTAGCGGGAATACATGCGGAAGAGGTCGCCGGAGAAGATGGCCGCCTCGTCGCCACCGGTGCCGGCGCGGATCTCCAGGAAGACGTTCTTGCGGTCGTTGGGATCCTTCGGCAGCAGCAGCGTCTGCAGCTCCCGCTCCAGGGGTTCCAGCTGCGCCTCCGCCGCATCCAGTTCCTCCTGCGCCATCTCACGCATCTCCGCGTCGCTCTCACCGAGCATTTCCCGCGCCGCGGCCATGTCCTCCTGCAGCTGCCGGTAGCGGTTGTAGCATTTGACCACTTCCTCCAACTCGGCGTACTCGCGGGACAAGTCGCGGAACTGCTCCTGATCGGAGATGACGCCGGCATCGCCGAGCAGGGCGGACACCTCCTCGTGGCGCTCCACCAGGTTGTCCAGCTTGTTTAACAGCGAGTCTTTCATCCGTCTTTTTTCTCTAGTTCAATCCCGGGCAGCGGTTCCAGCCCGACAATTTCCCGCGCCAACCGCAGCCGCTCCAGATCGCCCTCGGCGGTGGCGCGCTTGAGGCTGACGGTGGGCGCGTGTATCAATTTGTTGGTCAGCGAGCGGGCCAGCTGCTCCAGCAGCCGCCGCGGATCCTCGCCCTTATCCAGCTGTGTGAGCGCCCGCTCCAGTTCGGCACCGCCAATCTCCTGGGCGCGCTGGCGGTAGCTGCGGATGGTGTCCACGGCGCCCAGGGCGCGGTGCTGGCGCATGAATTCGGCCGCGGCCGTCTCGACGATGGTGTGGGCGGCCTCGGCGGCCTTCTCCCGCGAGCGCCTGCCCTCGTCGATCACGCCGCGCAGGTCGTCCACCGTGTAGAGGTAGACATCGTCCAGTTGGCCCACCTGCGGCTCTATATCCCGCGGCACGGCGATATCCACCATGAATACCGGCCGGTGGCGGCGCTCCTTCAGCGCCGACTCCACCGCACCCTTACCGAGGATCGGCAGCTGGCTGGCGGTGGAACTGATGAGGATGTCCGCCCGCGGCAGATACTCGGGAATATCCGCCAGCAGTATCGCCTCGGCGCCGAAGTTCTCCGCCAGTTGCTGGGCGCGGTTCAGGGTGCGGTTGGCGACGATCAGTTGCTTGACCCCCTGTTCCAGCAGGTGGCGCGCCACCAGCTCGATGGTCTCGCCGGCGCCGATCAACAGGGCCGTCTGCTGCCCCAGGTCGGTGAAGATGCGCGAGGCCAGGGACACGGCGGCATAGGCCACGGACACCGGGTTCTCGCCGATGGCAGTCTCGGTGCGCACCTTCTTTGCCACCGCGAACACCTGCTGGAAGACGCTGTGCAGCAGGCTGCCGACGCTGCCGCTCTCCCGCGCCACCGCGTAGGCGGACTTGATCTGGCCGAGGATCTGCGGCTCCCCCAGTACCAGGGAATCGAGCCCGCAGGCCACCCGCATCATATGGCGCACCGCGGCCTCGCCGCTGTAGCTGTAACTGCAGTTTTCCAGCTGCTCCCGGGACACCCTGTGGTACTGGGCCAGCCATTCCAGCAGGCGGTCGCGATCCACCTCGCCGTAGATCTCGGTGCGGTTGCAGGTGGACAGTATCGCCAGTTCCGGGCACCTGAGGGCCTTGCGCGCATCGGCCAGGGCTCCGGACATCACCTCGGGAGCAAAGGCCACCCGCTCGCGCACCTCTATCGGAGCACTGTCGTGGTTGATACCCAGGGCGAGGATTGGCATAGATTCCCGTCGGCGTTAAATCTGGAGGAGCCCGCGTTGGGGGCGCATTTTCCCGGGCGGCCGCGCCGCTTGCAAGGTCGAACGCCGGTTTAATTTGGCGCAGACTCGACGAGAGGGAGGCCCCGAACCGGCCCGGAGCGCGAATCGCGACTAGAATTATACGGTGATAACCGCCCAAAACACGCCACCCGCGCAATGGCCCGCGCGGCACCAATGTACGGATACACCCCTATGGTCCCTGCACCGCGACCGGCATCCTCCGGCAGATACCTCCGCCTCCCCGCCTCGCTGCTGGCAGCCGCCCTGCTGCTCGGCGCCTGCGCCCAACAGCAGGCGGTGCCCGCAGCCGCCGAGGCGCCACAACTGGCAGCCGACACGGCCGCGGAGCCGGACGCCGGCACCCGCCCCTTCCCGATAGATACCTTCTACACCCTGCTGGTGGCCGAGGTGGCCGGCAACCGGGAGCACTACGACATCGCCCTGCTCAACTACTACCGCCAGGCGGAACAGACCCGCGACGCCGGCGTGGCCGCCCGCGCCACCCGCATAGCGCGCTTCCTGAACGCGCGCCGCGCCGCCCTCCGGTCGGCGCAGCTGTGGGCGGAACTGGAACCCGAGGAGCCGGAAGCGCAGCTGGCCGCCACCGCGGAGCTGACCCTGGCCGGCGAACTGGACGCCGCCATGGCGCACGCGGAGAAGGCCCTGGCCCTGGGAGGGGACGCGCCGCTGCAATCGGTCGCGGCCACCGCCGTCTCCAACCGCGAGCTGTCCGAGAAGATGCTGCCGGAGTTCCGGCGCCTGGCGCAGATGTACCCGGACAACGGCGAGGTCGCCCTGGCCCACGCGATGATGCTGCGGGCCACCGAGCAGTATCCCGAGGCGCTGGCGATCGTGCGGCAGGTACAGGAACAGCACCCGGATATACTGGACGCGCCGCTGCTGGAGACACACCTGCTGGTCGACCAGGACAGGCGCCGGGAGGCCATACAACTGCTGGAGAAACTGGTGGCCATCTACCCGCGGGAGAGCCGCCTGCGCCTGCAGTATGCGCGCCTGCTGATCCGCGAGGACCTGGCATTGGCCCAGCAGCAGTTCGCGGAACTGGTGAAACAGCACCCGCGGGACGGCAACATGATCCTGTCCCTGGCGCTGATCCGCTATGAGACGGACGACTTCGCCGAGGCAAAGCCGCTGTTCGAGCGCCTGCTCGAACTGGAACAGCACGAGTCCGCCGCGCACTTTTACCTCGCCGGCATCGCCGAGCGGGAAAACGATATTCTCTCCGCCGTAGACCACTATCGCCGGGTGGAGCCAGGAAACGACTATGTCGAGGCCATCACCCGCGGCACCGAACTGCTCGCGGCCTCAGGCCGGGTCCAGCGCAACCGCGACTGGTTTGCGGAGCTGCGCCGGCGCCACCCCGAACAGGCGGAACATTTCTACCTGATGGAAGTGCAGCTGCTGAGCAAGCACGAAGAACACGGCCAGGCCCTGGAACTTGCCGACCGGGCCCTCGAGCAGCACAGTGACAGCGGCCGCCTGATCTACACCCAGGCGCTGCTCTACGAACAGCTGGGCAACGCCGCCGCCTTCGAACAGGGCATGCGCAAGCTGCTGGAACGGGACCCGGACAACCCGACGGTGCTCAACGCGCTGGGTTACAAGCTGATCGAGGACAGCGCGCGCCTGGACGAGGCGCTCGCGCTGATCGGCAAGGCGCTGGAGCTGCGCCCGGACGACCCGGCTATCATCGACAGTATGGGTTGGGTACAGTACCGTCTCGGCAACCACAGCGAAGCGGTGAAATACCTGCAAGAGGCCATGGAAAAGATGCCCAACCACGAAATCGCCGCGCACCTGGGCGAAGTGCTGTGGATGCAGGGCAACCGCGAGCGGGCCATGGAGGTCTGGCAGCAGGGCCTGAAAATCAATCCGCAGAGCAAAGTCATCCCGGCGGCGATGAAGCGCCTGCAAATCAACGAATCACTGGAACAACATGCATCCGACACGTGAAGAAACGGGACTCGGGACTCGGGACTCGGGACTCGGTAAATGCGCCCCCCTCTCCCGCTTGCGGGAGAGGGGCTGGGGGAGAGGGTTTACAAGCTACTTGCTGCCCGGTTTTTTCGCGCTGCTGCTCGCCGCCTGCGCAGGCCAGCAACCACAGCCGCAACCGCAACCGCCGGCCACGGTGGAATCACCGACTTCGGTGGCGCAGCTGCAGCACTGGACCATCAAGGGCAAGCTGGGTGTGCGCTCGCCCGACGAAAACGGCAGCGCCAACCTGAACTGGCAACAGCAGGCGGCATCCAATTACCGCATCAACCTCAGCGGCCCGCTGGGCGCCGGCGCCACGGTGATCACCGGCAGCCCCGCCGGCGTCAACCTGCAGCGGGGCGACGATCCACCGGTGCAGGCACCCAGCGCGGCACAGCTCACCATGCAGACCCTGGGCTGGCCACTGCCGATCGACGAGATGTTCTACTGGGTCCGAGGTCTGGCCGCCCCCGGCCCTGCCGCCAGCCAGCAGCGCAATGCGCAGGGACAGCTGCAGAGCCTGCAGCAATCCGGCTGGCAGCTGGATTTCAGCGGCTACCAGAACCGGGGACCCTATGTCCTGCCGACGCGTATCAATGCATCCACGCGCGGCGCGGCGGGGCCGGTGACGGTGAAGCTGGTGATCAAGGAGTGGCTGTTCTGAATGATGAATGCGGAATGATGAATAATGATGAATGATGAACAGGTGGTGAGCGGGTATCATTCATCATTGATTCGCGCCATCCATGGCGCTCACCCGCTGGGCGCCTGCGGCGTCCAAATTTGATCCCAGCAAATTTGTCATTATTCATCATTACTTCATGCAGCTCCCCGCCCCCGCCAAGCTCAACCTGATCCTCCGCATCCTCGGCCGCCGGCCCGACGGCTACCACGAACTGCAGACACTGTTCCAACTACTGGACTTCGGCGATTCGCTGGAGTTCGAATTGCGCGATGACAATGGAATCAGCGTGGATGCCGGCAGTCTCGATATTCCACTGCAGGACAACCTGATCTACCGCGCCGGACGCCTGCTGCAGCAGAAAACCGGTTGCGATAAGGGTGCGCATATCCGCCTGCAGAAAAACCTGCCCCAGGGCGGTGGTATCGGCGGCGGCAGTTCGGACGCGGCCACGGCGCTGCTGGGGCTCAACCACATCTGGGGCTGCGGCCTGACCCTCGACCAACTGGCGGAGCTGGGCCGACAGCTGGGGGCAGATGTGCCGGTGTTTGTGCGCGGTCGCACCGCCTGGGCCGAGGGCGTGGGTGAAATATTGACTCCGGTGAACACCGCATCGCGCAACTACCTGGTGCTTGTGCCCGATTGCGCGGTCAGCACCGCGGCGGTTTTTGGCCACCCGCGTTTGACAAGAGATTCCGCCGCAATTAAATTAGCGCACCTTCGCAAGGGGCCAGGGGGTGAGCCGGCACTGGACGGCGACTGGCTGGAGCGACACTCCGGCAACGATTGCCAAGCACTGGTCGAAAGCCTTTACCCGGAAATCCGTGCAGCCAGAGAGTGGCTGCAACAGTTCGCCAGGGCGCAACTGACCGGTACCGGGGCCTGCGTATTCGCAGCTTTTGACTCGGCAGAGGCAGCCAAGCATGTGTTCGCCGAACTGCCGCCGAAATGGAGCGGCTTTGTCGCCGCCGGGGTGCAGGAATCTCCCGCCCACCGGCAGCTCGCGAAGATTGCGTCCGCACCCAAACCTGCATTTGGGTGAGGCGCAAATTTTACTGGGGCGTAGCCAAGCGGTAAGGCAGCGGGTTTTGATCCCGTCATGCGTAGGTTCGAATCCTACCGCCCCAGCCATTTTATCAGGCTGCGAAAATGCCTGAACGAAACTGCTGGGCGCGACAGGTTCGAGCCGGAGGCGGCGCAGCCGCCGGAGACCAGCGAGCCCGCAGGGCGAAGC
Source organism: Microbulbifer sp. SE14 (assembly GCF_059834885.1). Taxonomy (NCBI): domain Bacteria; kingdom Pseudomonadati; phylum Pseudomonadota; class Gammaproteobacteria; order Cellvibrionales; family Microbulbiferaceae; genus Microbulbifer; species Microbulbifer sp. SE14. The sequence continues at coordinate 43,521 of NZ_JCBAJA010000022.1, forward strand.
TAATCCTACCGCCCCAGCCATTTCTTTCCAGATCCTCCGCGGCCGCCTGTGCCGCCCGGCAAAAGGTGACGCAAACGCGCGCTAACAGCTTTCACAATTGCAGGCATCTACACTTTTTCACTTCCAGACAGAACCAAAGGGACTCTTACAGTGGCTGACTTAATGGTCTTTACCGGCAACGCAAACCCGGAACTGGCACAGAAAATTGTCGACCATATGGCGATCCCCCTGGGCGAAGCGGTGGTCAAGCGCTTCTCCGACGGCGAGATCGCGGTGGAAATCACCGATAACGTGCGCGGCCGCGACGTCTTCGTGGTGCAGTCCACCTGTCAGCCCACCAACCGCAACCTGATGGAGCTGATCCTGCTGGTGGACGCCCTGCGTCGCGCCTCCGCCGGCCGCATCACCGCGGTGGTACCCTACTTCGGTTATGCGCGCCAGGACCGCCGCGTGCGCTCCCAGCGGGTGCCGATTTCCGCGAAAGTGGTCGCGGACATGATGGTCAGCGTGGGTATCGACCGGGTACTGACCGTGGACCTGCACGCCGAGCAGATCCAGGGCTTCTTCGACGTGCCGGTGGACAACGTCTACGGCTCCTCGGTGCTGCTGGACGATATCGAGCGCCAGAGCTACGAAAACCTGGTGGTGGTCTCCCCGGATATCGGCGGCGTAGTGCGCGCCCGCGCCGTGGCCAAGAGCCTGGACTGCGACCTGGCCATCATCGACAAACGCCGCCCGGCCGCCAACGTGGCCGAGGTGATGAACATCATCGGCGAGGTGGACGGCCGCACCTGCCTGCTGGTGGACGACATGGTCGACACCGCCGGCACCCTGTGCAACGCCGCCAACGCCCTCAAGGAGCACGGCGCCCTGAAGGTGGTGGCCTACTGTACCCACCCGGTGCTGTCCGGCAAGGCGATCGACAACCTGAACAATTCCGTACTGGATGAGCTGGTGGTCACCGACTCCATCCCCCTGGGCGACAAGATGGAAAAGGCCCCGAAGATCCGCCAGCTGACCCTCTCCGCCATGCTGGCCGAATCCATGCGCCGCATCAGCAACGAGGAATCGCTGTCGGCGATGTTCCGCTGACCCGTCACCTCACCTCACCTGCAGGGGCGAACCTTGTGTTCGCCCGAGGCGGGGTTGTTCCGCGGCTGGTGCAGTGGCGGCCCTGCTACCGGTGGATGTTTGCGGAACACGGGCTAGGCGCCCCCCCTTAATACATCCCTGCAGGCTAGGCAGCGAGGCCCCTCCCGCTGACAGTCCCGCAAACAGCCACCGGCATCAGGGCCTTCGCATCGAAACCGTCGTTTTGATCGCCTTTATTGAGGGCGAACACAAGGTTCGCCCCTACTGGCGTACCCCCGCCGATTCCCGTAGAATACGCGCCCGCCCGGCTCCGCCGGGCGTTTACTATTGGATTGAAGCAATCCGATTTACAACAATGCCAGGGCGGTCCGGTCGCAGGTCGCTCTGGGCAGACAACCCGAGGTTTACCCCATGTCTGATATCAAACTGAACGCCAACGTCCGCAGCGACGAAGGGAAAGGTGCGAGCCGCCGCCTGCGTCGCCTGGAAGGTCGTGTCCCCGGCATCGTATACGGTGGCAAGGCCGAGCCGCAGTCCATCTCCGTACTGCAGAAGGACCTGTTCAAGGCCCTGGAAAACGAGGCCTTCTTCTCCTCCGTCCTGTCCCTGGACGTAGACGGCAAGAAAGACACCGTGATCCTGCGCGACCTGCAGCGCCACCCGGCCAAGCCGATCCTGCTGCACGTTGACTTCCAGCGCGTATCTGCCGATACCAAGGTGCACGTGAAAGTGCCGCTGCACTTCCTGAATGAAGACACCTGCAAGGGCGTCAAGGCCGGCGGTATCGTGTCCCACACCCTGACCGAGCTGGAAATCAGCGCCCCGGCCTCCAAGCTGCCCGAGTTCATCGAAGTGGACCTGGCCAACCTGGAAATGGACGGCATCCTGCACATCTCCGACCTCAAGCTGCCGGCCGGTGTAGAGTCTGTGGACCTGAGCCACGGCGCCGACCACGACCTGGTTGTAGCCTCAGTGCACAAGCCGCGCGGCGCCATCGAAGCCGAAGCGGAAGCCGCTGAAGGCGAGAGCGGCGAAGAGTAAGACCCTTGTCTAAGGCACCGGACACGCCAATCCAGTTGATCGTGGGCCTGGGCAATCCCGGCCCCGAATACGACCGGACACGCCACAACGCCGGTGCCGACTTCGTCGCCGAGCTGGCGCGCCACTGCGGCGCCCAGCTCGCGCCGGACAGCAAGTACCACGGCCTCAGCGGCCGGGTGCGGATCGGCGGCCGGGAAGTGCGCCTGCTGGTTCCCACCACATTCATGAATCGCAGCGGCCAGTCTGTCGGCCCGCTGGCAAACTTCTTCAAGATTCCCGCCGAAGCCATACTGGTGGCCCACGACGAACTGGACCTGCCCCCGGGAACCGCGCGCCTGAAAGCCGGCGGCGGACACGGCGGCCACAACGGCCTGCGGGACATCATCTCCGCCCTGGGCAACAACCGCGACTTCATGCGCCTGCGCCTCGGCATAGGCCACCCGGGCAGCGCCCGCGACGTGGTCAATTATGTGCTGCAGCGCGCCCCCAGAGCGGAACAGGAACAACTGGCCGAAGCCATCGACCGCGCCGTCGATGTGATGCCCGCCGCCGTCTCCGGCGACTGGGGCGCGGCCATGAAAACGCTGCACACGCAACAAACGGGACGCGGGACGCGGGACTCGGGACTCGGGAAAAACGCCTAAATCCAACTGCCGAGCCAATTCTCGGCGCTGTGGGAGCCTGCCCTGCAGGCGATCAACGACTGGAATAGCAAAATTATGGGATTCACTTGTGGAATCGTCGGATTGCCCAACGTGGGCAAATCCACCCTGTTCAACGCCCTGACCAAGGCGGGCATCGACGCCGAGAACTTCCCCTTCTGCACCATTGAGCCCAACGCCGGCGTGGTGCCGGTACCGGACCCGCGCCTCGACAAGCTGGCGGAGATCGTCAAGCCGCAGAAGGTGATCCCCACCACCATGGAGTTCACCGATATCGCCGGCCTGGTGGCCGGCGCCTCCAAGGGCGAGGGCCTGGGCAACAAGTTCCTCGCCAACATCCGCGAGACCGACGCCATCGCCCACGTGGTGCGCTGCTTCGAGGACGACAACGTCATCCACGTGTCCAACCAGGTGCACCCGGTGGCGGATATCGAGGTAATCAACACCGAGCTGGCACTGGCCGACCTGGACACCGTGGAGAAGGCACTGCAGCGCTACAGCCGCGCCGCCAAGGGCCAGGACAAGCACGCCATCAGGATGAAGGCGCTGCTGGAAAAGATCCTGCCGCACCTCGACGAGGCCAAGCCGTTGCGCTCCTTCAATCTCGCCGAAGGGGGCCTGTCCGACGAGGAGTTCGAGAACCTCCGCGAGCTGAGCCTGCTCACGGTCAAGCCGACCATGTACATCGCCAACGTGCACGAGGACGGCTTCGAGAACAACCCGCACTTGGACGCGGTGGCCGCCATCGCCGCCGAGGAGAACGCGGTGCTGGTGCCCATCTGCAACAAGCTGGAGTCGGAAATCGCCGAGCTGGACGACGACGAGAAGCAGGAATTCCTCGAGGAACTGGGCATGGAAGAGCCGGGCCTGAACCGCGTCATCCGCGCCGGCTACCAGTTGCTGGGCCTGCACACCTACTTCACCGCCGGGGTCAAGGAAGTGCGCGCCTGGACCATCCCCGTCGGCGCCACCGCGCCCCAGGCGGCGGGCAAGATCCACACCGACTTCGAGAAGGGCTTTATCCGCGCCGAGGTAGTCGGTTATGCCGACTTCGTCGCCTACAAGGGCGAGGCCGGCGCCAAGGAAGCGGGCAAATGGCGTCTGGAAGGCAAGGACTATGTCGTCGCGGACGGCGACGTTATCCACTTCCGCTTTAACGTCTGATGCCTTACGCACCGCCGGCCATGATGGCCGGCGGTGTACCCGCCCCAGCCGCCGGCACCCCGCACCTTGCCGATCCCGCCGGCGATGCGGAAAGCCTGGAACTTGACCAGCCCAGTGCCAACGTCTTGACCCGACCGCTCAGCCGCCTGTCCGTTGTTGATCGCAAGTCTAAGAAATTATCGACGCCGAAGGTGAAACACCATTGCTGCTGAAGGACATTCGCAAGGATTTGCTGATGGACAAGGATGGCCTGATTGAGAAACTTGAAGCACATTTCGCCAAGTTCCCTGTACTGCGAAACCCGGAAGAGCGGATCAGGGCATGCATTATTGGCGTCGCGTAGATTTTGTTACTTTTCTGTGCCTTTCCCCAGCGCCGCGCCAGGGTTCTGATTACGCAGAACACGGACAATCAGTACGCTGTCACCGTCCATACGATAGTAGATACTGTGACTGCCATAGACACTGCGCCGATACCCCGGCCGCACGTCATCAATGGCCCGACAGAGAAGCGGCTGTTCCGCCAGTTGATCGAAGCGCGCCTGCATGCCGGCAGCGTAAGCATCGGCCTACATTAATCCGAATGTCTGCACCCCGAACAGATAGATGGACTCGAAGTCCTCATCGGCGCGCTTGCTCAGTCTATATCCGGCCATCCTTTTTTAGCCCTTCCCTGGCAGCGCGGAGAATGTCATCCGGCCTACGCTCACTGATTCCGCTCCGCTCACCCTCAACCAGGGCCGCGCGAAGCTGCTCTATTTCGGAGTTGCGCTCCTGATCGCGCCGGATCAGATCACGGAAGTATTCGCTGTCATTGGTGAAATCGCCGCTGGCGATGCGCGACTTGACCCAGTCGCTTTGCTGGTCTGTCAGCGTGATGGTTTTGCGTACAGTAGCCATGCCAACCTCAAAACATACAAAATCATACTATTGGTGCCACAAAGCATACTATTACCCACCGCTAACAACAACACCAAACAGGACTCATCCCCCTTAACTGCTCCTTCAACAACTTTCCCTGCCTAAAATGACTTTCGTGATGTAGCATCTGTCGCGTTTTTGTGTTGTATCTTGCCCTTGTATCTCTTGGCCCGCGTGTCGCCACTTCCGCCAGAGCGCAGATCAACGCCTGCTCCCCCACTACCGGAAAAGCAATGCCTCAATCCAACTGGAAAATCGGCCTCCCCCTGGCCCTGATCACCGCCTTCATGTGGGCCCTGCTGCCGATCGCCCTCAAGGGCCTGCTGGACAGCGTCACCGCCACCACCGCCACCTGGTACCGCTTCGTCGGCGCCGCGGTACTGGCGGGCGGCTACTACGGCTGGACGCGGCGCCTCAACCTGCGCCAGTTGTTCGACCGCGCCCTGCTGCCCTTCACCCTCTTCGCCGTGGCCGGCCTGCTGACCAACTACCTGACCTACGCCACAGGCCTCAACTACATTACCGCCGGCGCGGCGCAGATAGTGATCCAGCTGGCGCCACTGATGCTGTTGATCTCCAGCGTACTGTGGCTCGGCGAACACTTCTCGCCGCGCCAGTGGCTGGGCGTGGCCATGGTCGCCGCCGGCCTGCCGCTCTTTTTCAACCAGCGGCTGTCCGAACTGGCCAGCGGTGCCGCCGGCGACTACCTGCTGGGCCTCGGCTTTATCGTCGTCGCCGCGATCGGCTGGGCGATATACGGCTTCTTCCAGAAAAAGATACTGAGCCGCGCCTCCTCCCAGGACCTGCTGGTGCTGATCTATATCGCCGGCACCCTCTGCTTCCTGCCGAAGGCGGATCCGTTCAGTGTGGTCCAGTTGGACTGGGTCGGCTGGGCGCTGCTGATCTTCCTGACCGCCAATACCCTGATCGCCTACGGCGCCTTCAGCAAGGCCCTGGCCAACTGGGAGGCCTCCCGCGTCAGCGCCACCCTGGCGCTGGTACCGCTGATGACCCTGGCGCTGAGCGCCCTGATAGGTGCCCTCTGGCCCGGCTATATTGAAGTGGAGCCCCTGAACTGGATCAGCTGGCTGGGGGCGGCCGCAGTGGTCTGCGGCTCGCTGTTTGCGGCTATCGGTAAAGGTCGATAGGGCTCTTTTGCGGCTATCGGCAAAGGCCGCCAGGCGCGACTGGAAGCGCCTGGTCGGCGGCTGGAGAAAATCGCTAACTTACTGAAAAGACAACGAAAACAGGGGTTGACAGCCCCGCCCCGGCGCCCGATAATGCGCGCCCTCGGTAAGGCCCCAAGGGCAGTATGTACCGGGAGAGAAAGTGGCAAGGTAGCTCAGCCGGTTAGAGCGCAGCACTCATAATGCTGAGGTCGGGAGTTCAAGTCTCCCCCTTGCTACCATTTTCAACTCGCGAATCGTCGATTCGCAGTCCTGCAACTGGGGCGTAGCCAAGCGGTAAGGCAGCGGGTTTTGATCCCGTCATGCGTAGGTTCGAATCCTACCGCCCCAGCCATTTTCTCTTATTCAGCCAAGACAACTCCTGGACTCCGAGCCGCGACCTACTCTCAGCCTTTTGGACTAGGCCGTTCCCGACAGCTCCGTGCGCACGCCGGACACTTCCCGATCTATCGCACTGCCAGCGGCCATTCGCAGCCCCAGACGCCGCAGCCACTCGAAACCCAGTAGACAGATACCCACGGCGATCAGGGCCGCCAGCAGCCCCAGTTGGCCCAGCGCATCCCGCTCGGCCGTACAGGTCCACACAAACTGCACCACGCAGAGCACCGCCACGACCAACAGCGTCGGCCGCCGCCCGATCAGGCCGACAATAAACACACCCAAGGGCGCCCCCAAGGCCACCACTGGTGCCGCGGCCAGCCAGTTACCGAACACCTGTGGCTGCCAGTCCCCGGCCAGGCTCTTCACCGCAACCCCGACCAGCGAGGTGAAAGCCATGATCACCACCGAGGTGGGAATCGCCACCTTCAGATCCACCCGGCACAGCAGCACCAGCGCCGCGTAGATCACCATATCGATGCCGACGCCGGTCACCGCCGCCGCGAAGGCCCCCGCCAGCATTCCCAGCAGCAGGCCGACACGGAAATCCCGCCGCGGACACTGCCCCGCGCTCTCGCTATGCGACGTGATCTCACCGAGGCGGTACAGATGCAGAACCCCAAAGCTGCCCCAGATCACCGCAAACGCCAGCTTGATCCATAGCTCCGGGATCAGCGGCGCCACAAACAGAATGCCGAGCGGCGTGCCTATCAAAGCCCCCAGCATGGCCCCGCGCAACATGGACCAGGCCAGCGGCTGACGGCGGCAGAGGATAAAGATACTGGCACTGACCATGCCGATGGACTGCACCGCGAAGCTGAAGTCGCGGCCGAGACTGGCGGGAGTGTCGAACAGTAGCACCAGGACGGGGAAGCCCACGGTTCCGCCGCCCATGGGCGTGGAGCCGGCGGCGTAGCTGCCGATGGCCATGGCGAGGGCCATGGGCCAGTTTTCACGGGCAAGATCCCAATGACCCAAGCCCGCGACCAGAATCAGCCAGGCGCAGTAAAACGCAGCCAGGAAAAGTAGCCATATCCACAGAAAACTGCGTTCACGTGGAGCTCGGAAGCGGGAGAGAAGTGCCATGGGATGTATGGGATATGAGGAGCAGGCTTCACCCGGAGCAGCCCGGCTCCGGACGGGCGCGCCATGGCCTGAGCCGCCAGGGCGCGCGGACTCAGATCAAACTCAGGCGCCGGCCTGCATCTTCGCCAGCTTGGAAAACTGGTGCAGCGAGCCCAGCTGCGCATACAGCGGCGGCAGGAAACCGCGCTTGCGGAAATCAGCGAAATCTTCCTCGCTCAGCTCACCCAGCTTCTTCTCATCGACGATGTACAGGCCGCTCAGATTGATCTTTTCTTCACCGGCATTGACCGTCACGGTCTGGGAGGTCAGCAATTCCTTTTCCACCAGGACATTGACGAAAGCCTTGGTCATCTGGTCGCTCTCCAGGAAGCTCACCAGAGTCTCTTTCTTGGCCTTCAGGTAGTCTGTCTCCTCACCCGAGTCGGAAAACAGCGCATTGCCCTCCTCCTCGCTGACCAGCGGGCTGTTTTCGATCAGCCCGACCATCAGTTGGTCGCTACCCTTTCCAGCGGGAGCCAGCACGAAGGGGTGGTTGCGGATACTGCCCGGCACAAAGACCCCTTTCCACTTGTCGCCATCGACAAACAGGTTCTCGCCGACCTTCAGGCCCAGCAGGGCCACGGACTGGAACTGGCCGGTATCGGAATTCTTGACAAAAACGATCGGGTATTCGGCACCCAGGCGGGAGAACTCGTGGGCGGTCACCGGCACCATATGGGCGCTCTTGACGTGCTCAAAGGAGCCCAGTTCGCGGATTTTCAGCTTGCCGTGGGCGTCGCTGCGCAGGGGGACGATTTTGGGGGCTTCTGCAGTGGCCATACAACACCTTATCAATTTGAAGTTATTCTAAAAAAACCCGCTTAGTATATTTTTTATACTCGAAAAGGGAAGCAGAAAGTTACACCAGTCGGCGCCTAGATACCAGGCCTCCCCTAAAAACAGACTTCAAGCGCCCGCCACGACAACCCTCGAGTCAGCTCCCAGCAGAGCGGCACGGGCCTCAAGGAGAAGCAATACAGGATGCGGAAAGCGGTGTTGTGCCGCTACGAGTACCCAACAAAGACATTCGCGGTGAGGCGCCCAGTATCAGGGCACAGGCTGATACTCCGATCCCCCCCGATATTGGCGCTGTGGAGCAGCCGTCCCCGGTATATGACCAAGCGGTTAAAACGTGCAGGCACAAACCCCACCTTAGTGAAAAGATCATCGGAATCTGAAAAATACTTCTTTGGCCTTCTACTTCTATTCAGCTCTTCGAAACAGCAATCCAGATAGCGGTCACACCGCTCCGGGGATATCGACTCAAACCCCGTGCTGTTGTGCCTATAAAAGCCGGTGCCTCCATGGCTGTCATCGCATAGATACAGCAGGATGGCAAAGAAATAGGGATCACTAGCGTCGAAATGCGGGATTCTTTGCAAAGGCCCCAGATTCTCCTCAGGCACCGAAATCAAATTTAGCGCCTCCTGGTATGTTTTCAACTCGGCCCGCGGGGGAACTTCAAACTCGGATCGCACTATAGAGTCAACGTGAGCTCTAACTTTCGCGCCATATTCCGCAGGTCCCGCAGCACGCACGCCGGGATACCCTTTGCGTTCTATCGCGACTGCGTAAGGCATGAACTCCACCCTCCTGGCAAACTCAATAAGTTCATCTGGATTCTCAAGAAAATCATCCAGGATGATGACTTTGTTTTTTTCCTCGCCCAACTCTAGCACTTTCATAATAAAATTGACCCTGACTGAAAGTTAGCGCTACCGAAAGAAGGTACACCACAGCTCACCCACAAGGTGCACTCATTTGACGCAACTGTCGTTGCAGCTCCGACAACCAAGCCCGATGCGACATCAGATCCACCGCCGCTTTTTCTGACTTAACCTGGAAATCGTGTATGATTTCCTTAGCCCTAGCTCCTTCCTGGGCACTCACGGCAATGCTCTTTGTCGAGTAGCACATTCCATACAAGACAAAAAGGTGATTTTCCACCCCAAAAATATCAAAAGTGCTGAAAAAGTCAGTACTTTTTGGTGTTGTTACTGACCAACGCTCCAACCTCTCAGAAAGCACATCAGACATAGTCGCATTTTCCGTACAGTCCACCCAGAACTCGGTGTCTCTGCGGTCGGAAATGCAGTAGTGGAGCTGAACAAAGTCTATGATACGCTCCCACGTGTAGCGAACAGCCCTGTTGTAATAACCGGATAAAGAGGACACATCGTCCTTAAACCTTGGAAAACTCTTCGCCAACATATTGGCAGAAAAATCCGTAACAAGAATCGATGTTGCCTCCAAAGGCTCTACAAACCCCTGAGCCAACCCCAAAGCGACACAGTTCTTCTTCCAGAAATCCTGACGAAAGCCAATCTTCATGGGTATTTTTCTGACTTGCCCCAACTCTAGAGGACGACCTACATATTTTGAAAATTCGCTTACCGCTTCGGCCTCGGACAAGTGAGTACTGGAGTAAACCAGCCCCAATCCTCTTCTAGTTGTCAAAGGTATATCCCAAATCCAGCCAGCCTTGTGCGCCAACGCAGTAGTATAAGGTTGAATTTCGCTGTCTCCGGGCGTTGATTCCTGGAGCACCAGTGCTGAGTCAGTCAGTATCTGAGAAGATTTATCCTCAAACGGCGTCTTCAGCGCCTGCCCCAACAAAACAGCACTGAATCCGCTGCAATCTATATAAAAGTCAAATTTTTCCTCTACTCCAGTTGTATAGATAAGCGAATCGATACTACCGTCCGAACTTATCCTGACATCCTTTACTGTTTCAAACTTGTGCTTTACTCCAAATCTTTTTCTCGCGTTTCTGGCGATCAGATCTGAGAATTTTCCAGCATTGAAATGATAGGCATAGTCGACCGACCCAATATAGGGAGGAGAGGATCTATGCTTGGGACAACGGTTGTTTTCTGCCACCGGGTAAATGTCAGACAACCTGGAAAACTCGAGACTCTCATTCTCCTGCAACCAATAGTTCGTAACATCAAACCCCTCTGGATAGGGGGAGCTGAAGGGGTGATAGTAGTAATGCTTCGGCGAACCCGCCTTTACCGACGACCAGTTGGAAAATTTAATTCCCGTCTTAAATGTTGCATCACAACTGGACAGCAGATCCACTTCAGAGACGCCGAATTTTTTCAGGGTCTCCTTGATCCTGGGTACAGTACCCTCACCGACCCCGATCACTGGAACATCCTTGGATTCGATAAGTGTGATTTCGATGTCGGGATCTCGAGATAACTCCACACCGAGATGATTGGCTGCCATCCAACCCGCCGTCCCGCCACCAACAATAGCAATCTTTCTTATTTTCATCTTACCAATCTCCAGACAAAAAAAAGCCCAGCAGTTAGCCGGGCTTTTCTTAGCTCTGATCCTTAGAACTTATAGCTGGCGCCCAGCTGGTAGACGGCCTCACCCTGGAATGACCAGGCCGGGAAGCCCTCTTGCAAAGAAGCCTTCATGCCGGTCGCAGCGCTTTCAGTGCCGGCTGCACCGTACTGGATATCATCCTCCTCAAGCACATTGATTGCCTCGAAGGTAACGTCCAGGCTTTCGGTAGCATACCAGTTAAAGCTCAGGTCCAGAGAACCATAGTCGTCGTGCATGCGGTTACCATACCAGAAACCGCCGTCTCGAATCAGGTACTCAGAACGATAGTTGTACGCTGCGCGAACAGAGATCACATCATTTTCCCAGTAACCCACCAGGTTATATGCATGCTCTGAAGACTCGGTGAAGATAGGCAGCTGATCCATAAACGCTTCTTCAGGTGCTTCAGCGTCGGTATAGGTGTAATTAGCCGCTATACCAAATCCATTGTCGAAAGCGTGCTGAATCTGCAGCTCGATACCCTGGATATCGGCACCACCGGCATTCTCCAGCGTCTCGATATTCCAACTATCACCGCCATCCGGATCCACCAGGCCGATAGACTGGTCAGTGAGGAAACTGGAGGTTACAAAGTCGTCGATAGACTTGACGAAGTAGGTTGCGGAAACCAGGTTGCCATCGCCGTAGTAGTATTCGAGTGCGAGATCGAAGTTAGTGGACTTCATCGGACTCAGGCTTTCGCTACCAAGCCGCGCAGTCTGGTTGAGTGCATTGCTGTCGTCGAAACCGGAGTAGGAAACCAGCATATCGTCGTAGTTCGGGCGCGAGATGGTCTGAGAGGCCGCGGCGCGGAGTACAACTTCTTCAGACAGTTCGTATACGACGTTAACGCTCGGCAGAACATCGCTGTAGTCGGCGTTGTGATCTGTCAGAGAATAGCTGTAGCCGTTGTTGCGCGGCAGATCACCGGCAGCCAGGGCGGAACCGTCCAGTTTGTACTGGGTACGGGTGATGTCGGTAGAGACATAGCGCAGACCGAAATTACCGCTAACCGCGCCGGACTCGAATTCGAACATGCCGTACAGCGCAGTGTTCTCTTCGGTCAGATCTGAGTAACCGGCACGAGCCTCAACCCACTCGTCGATACTCGCTCGGGTCGCGGCAACCATGGCACCCAGGTTGGGCTTGGGTGCAGTGAAACCCTGGGAGCCAACCTCGAAAGAGCCACCATAAATGTCAGAGGACGCAACCTGAACCGGGTCGGTGATCACGCCGCGATAGGCGCGACGGTTTACTTCGTGATCGGTCCAGCGAACGCCGGTTTTGAAAGAGGTCAGAATGCCGGCTTCAAGGTCGAACTCGACATCTACTTGTGCGTAAACCTCTTCGTCATTGGCCGGGCCACTACCGACTGCCCAACCTTCGGGAGAAAGGGTATCGCCGTAGTCATCCAGAGTCAGGCTCGGATCCATGGTCGGGTGGATTTTGATTTCTTTGCCGGTTGCATCAATGGAACCTTCCCACAGAGACATGGTGTCGCCCGCGCGAATGCTCGGGAAGTGAGAGAAGTTGGTGGTGAAATCGGTACCGCCGTCGGCCTTGGAGGAACCGATGTTGCCGCTTACACGGAAACCATCCCCCTCGTATTCAGTTCCGAAATCGAATGTCTTGGAGCTCATCGAAGACAGGCGGCCCCAGGTCTGGTTGAAGGTTTCGTTGCCTAGGGAGCCACTGGCCCAACCCGGAGCGAGGTCACCGGCTTGCGAATTTTCGGTGGTGCTGGAAGTACACAGACCCGCTGCATTAGTGGTGTGGCAGGTCAGGCCACCATTGTCGAACAGGGAGAACAGGTACAGGCTGGTGTTGGTGTTGTTTGCCTCCAGGTCCAGGGACATGGAGTGCAGCGTAAAGGAGAGGCTTTCGCTCGGGGCGTACTGCAGAGTTACGTCCAGCGCCTTGCGCTCACGCTCCTGCAGGAAGGTAGTCGGTGCTACGTCACCCCACCAGCGGTAGTCGGACTCGGTACCGCGACGCACATACTCACTGTCTTCCGCTGCAGCGGATACCAGTACACCAAAAGTCTCGGAGTCATTTTTCCAACTGTACAAGCCAGACACTTCCGGTGCCAGCTCGTCGCTGACGGTTCCTATTTTTGCGGTGGTGCCAAACCAGGCAGTGTTTGCGTCCAGATCCAGCGGCTTGCGGGTCTTGACGATTACGGTACCGCCGACACCACCTTCGTTCAGATCAGCCTGGGAAGTCTTGTAAACCTCGATACCACCGATCAGCTCAGAAGGCAGTAAAGAGTAGTTAAAGCTGCGGTCTACCGGGATCTGATCGAACCAGCCAGTGGACGCGACATTTTGCCCATTCAGCTGGGTCAGGGTCATCTGCGGAGCTGCACCGCGGATGGATACAGAGGCACCTTGACCGAATGCGCGACCTACGGTGATACCGGGAATACGCCCCAGAGCTTCACCGACATCAGAGTCCGGGAACTTGCCAACATCTTCCGCCGATACGGCGTCAACCAGGCTGGTTGCGCCGCGCTTGATATTTACAGCGTCTTGCAGAGCTCCACGAATACCAGTAACAGTAACCTCTTCCAGAGCTTCGCCACTGTCCTGAGCAACCGCAAGCGGAGCCACCAGGCCACCGGTCAGGACAGCCGCACTGATGGAGAGTGCGAGTTTGTTGCGCTTAAGCATTGATTTCCCCTTCCTTTTTTATTGATATAAAGGTTTGGTTAGAAATTTTTTTCACCTTGTACCGCCAAATGATAGCGCTGTCATTCATTTTTATGATAGCGCTGTCATTCTCACGGAAGACAATACACAGAAAAAAAATAAAAAGCTACTGCTTAAAGGGCCATTTAACCCGCAGTTGGCTTAACTCAGCGCAGATATTGCCGAGGAAATTCCAAAGACAGCCAAAGTTTCTTATAAAACAACAAGTTATGGCACTTTCCGGCAGCTATATTGGCAAAGGTCAAATAGTCATAAATGACAGAAAAATGGCTGCTAATACCACGACGCTGATCATCAAATAAACAGCGGGAGATATAGCGAAGCGAGATCAGAGTCTGGAAGGTTTGTTTCTCCCTCGCCGCTCGGCGAGGGAGAAACGGGTTGAGCAAAAACTACTCGATTTCCTTGATGCGCATCGAGCTGGTGTGGCCGCCGACGTTCAGGCGCTCGCCCTGGGTGATCAGGATGCGCTGCCCCTTCTGCAGGTCCAGGCGGGAGCCCAGTACCTCGATGATCGACTCGGTCAGGTGACCGAGGGGCACGGAGGCGGGGTCGAACTCCACCGGCTCCACGCCGCGCAGCAGCACCAGTTGGCGCGCCACGCGCGGGTGGCGGGTCAGGGCGTAGATCGGCAGCCGGGTGGTGGCGCGGGACATGATGCGCGGGGTACGGCCGGACTCGGTCAGGGCCGCTATCGCACAGAGGTTCTCCACCCGTGCGGCCACGTCGATGGCCGCCTGGGCGATCACCGTGTCGATGCGCTCGGAGGCAGCCTGGCTTGCAACGGGACGCGGTACGCTACCCAGGTACTGCTCGGCGCCGACAATCACCTCGCTCATGGACTCGACCGCGGCCACCGGGTAGTCACCGGCGGCGGTTTCCGCGGACAGCATCACCGCGTCGGTGCCGTCCAGCACTGCGTTGGCCACGTCCATCACCTCGGCGCGGGTGGGCGTCGGGCTGGTGATCATAGACTCCATCATCTGGGTGGCGGTGATCACGCCGCGGTTCAGGGCGTTGGCGCGGTTGATCAGTTTTTTCTGCACACCGATCAGGGCGGGATCGCCGATCTCCACCCCCAGGTCGCCGCGGGCGACCATGATGGCGTCGGCAGCCCGGATCAGGTTGTCCATCTGCTCGTCGTCGGCGACCGCTTCGGCGCGCTCCACCTTGGCGACGATAGCCGCCTGGCTGCCCGCCTCCTGCATGGCGCGGCGCGCGGTCTCCAGGTCTTCCGCACAGCGCGGGAAGCTCACCGCGAGAAAGTCCACTTCGAGTTCCGCCGCCAATTTGATATCGCGGTAATCCTTTTCCGTCAGTGCGGGCGCGGACAGGCCGCCACCGAGCAGGTTGATGCCCTTGTTGTTGGACAGCTTACCGCCCTGCATCACCCGACAGTAGAGCTTGGTGGGCGTGGTGCCGGTGACTTCGAGGCGGATCTTGCCGTCGTCCAGCAGCAGTATGTTGCCCGCCTTGCAGTCGGCGATCAGGCTCGGGTAGTCCACGTTGACCCGGCGCTGGTCCCCGCCATCCGCCGGGCAGTCCAGGTCCAGGGCAAACTCGCTGTTGTTTTCCAGCCAGATGCTGCCCTCGGCGAAACGCGCGATGCGGATCTTCGGGCCCTGCAGGTCGCCCAGCACGGCAACCATCTTGTTCTGCGCGGCTGAAGCGCGGCGCACTTCCTCGACCCGGCGCCGGTGATCATCGGCGGAGCCGTGGGAAAAATTCAGGCGCACGATGTTGACACCGGCGCGGATCATCTCCTCGATGACATGGGGCTTGTCGGTGCCGGGACCTAAAGTGGCGACGATTTTAGTATGGCGAATCATAGGGACCAGTTGAAATTTATTTTGGAAATTAGAAGATCCAGGGGAATAACCCTCTCCCCCCCGGCCCCTCTCCCGCAAGCGGGAGAGGGCAGCAACAGGAAAAAACTTAGGCGGTTTCAGCTATGGCAGAATCAAGCTGCAGCGCCTCCGCCATGGCCAGGCTGGTGTCGAGCATGCGGTGGGAGAAGCCCCACTCGTTGTCGTACCAGGCCATCACCTTGACCAGGTTGCCGTTGACGCGGGTGTGGTTGGCGTCGAAGTGACTGGATGCGGTGGTGTGGTTGAAGTCGGACGATACCAGCGGCTGCTCACAGCAGGTCAGCACACCACCGCTGGCCTCCGCAGCCGCCCGCATGATGGCATTGACCTCATCCACAGTGGTCTCGCGGCCGGCGATAAACTGGCAGTCCACCAGGGACACATTGTTTACCGGCACGCGCACGGCCATGCCGTCCAGAAGGCCCTTCAGTTCCGGCAGTACCAGGCCCACAGCCGCGGCGGCGCCGGTCTTGGTGGGAATCATGTTATCGGCGGCGGCGCGGGCACGGTAGATATCCTTGTGCACCGCGTCCTGGGTGTTCTGGTCGTTGGTATAGGCGTGCACGGTGGTCATAAAGCCGCGCTCTATGCCCAGTTCGCGGTGCAGCGCCTTGGCCACCGGCGCCAGGCAGTTGGTGGTGCAGGAGGCGTTGGACACCACCTTGTGATCCGCGGTCAGCCTGTCGTCGTTCACGCCGTAAACCACGGTCAGGTCCGCGTCCTTGGAAGGTGCGCTGATCAGGACCGCCTTGGCGCCGGCCTTCAGGTGTGCGGAGGCCGCAGCCTTGTCTGTAAACAGGCCGGTGCACTCCAGCACCAGGTCCACGCCCAACTCTTCCCACGGCAGCTGCGCCGGATCGCGCTCCTGGCAGACCTGCACGCGGTCACCACCGATAACCAGCGCGTCGCCGTCGACCGCGACTTCGGTGTTGAAACGGCCGTGCACCGTGTCGAAACGGGTCAGGTGTGCGTTGGACTCCACCGGTGCCAGGTCGTTGATCGCGACCAGCTGCACGCGATCGTTGTAGCCGGATTCGTAGATGGCGCGGGTGACGTTACGACCGATGCGGCCGTAGCCGTTGATGGCAATTTTAATTTTCATCTCGCTTACCCTCATTATTTGAATTTGCTAATTCCTTTCTCGCTCACCGGTTGCCCGATGTGGCGATCGCGGCCGTGGGATGCCCCGACCGCTCCACATATTCACGGTGCCTTTGGCCCTAGAATTCCGCCGCCTGTTTGGCCAGGCGGGTGATTTCCGCCCATCTTTGTTCGCGCACCAGGTTCGCCGTCGCCATCCAGGAACCGCCCACGCAGACCACATTGGGCAGCGCCAGATAGTCCCTGGCGTTATTGGGGCCAATACCGCCGGTGGGACAGAATTTCACCTGCGACAGGGGGCCGCCGATGGATTTCAGCATCGGCACGCCGCCGGCGGCCTGGGCCGGGAAAAACTTCTGGTAGCGATAGCCGCGCTCCAGCAGGCGCATCACCTCGGATGGATTGGCCGCACCGGGGAGCAGTGGCACCTCGGTACTTTCCACTGCGTCCAGCAGTTGTTCGGTGGCGCCGGGACTGACCATGAAGGTCGCACCGGCGTCCACGGAGCGGCGGATGTCGTCGCCGTTCAGCACTGTGCCGGTACCGACGTGGGCATCCGGCAGGTGTTTGGCGATCTGCTCCACGGCAGCCAGCGCCGCCTCGGTGCGCAAGGTGACTTCGAGAACATTCAGCCCCCCCTCCACCAGTGCTTCCGCGAGCGGCAGGGCGTCCACTGTTTTTTCGATGACCAGTACCGGGACGACGACCGCCTGTTCCAGTACTTCAGCGAGATTGTTTTGCATCATTAAATTCCAGTTTTTCGTTTACCGGGGAAGCCCCTCCCCCGGCCCGTGGATTCGGGCCATCCATGGCCCTCACCCGCTTCGCGGGCGCCTTCGGCGTCCAAATCGGCAGTCCTGCCGATTTGTCCCCGCAAGCGGGGAGAGTTCTTTACGGCGCCCAGTAGACAGTCACCGGTTTCAGGCCCTGCCTGAGAATGCTACGCACCGGCATCTCCAGTTCGTCGCTGCCGAGCAGCGCCTCGCGGTAGACCTTCAGTTTTTCGTCGCCGGTGATCAGCAACTTGATATCTCTTGCCTGCAGAATGGCCGCCAGGGTCAGGGTCATACGTTCCGTATGGCTGCCGGTGACTTCGCTCTGCTTGGCGGTAATGGCGCTGCACAGCTTTTGCGAGTTCGGGTCCAGCGCCGCCTGCAGCCCCTCAGCGTGCGGGAACAGGGAGGCGGTGTGGCCGTCGCTGCCCATGCCCAGCACGCAGACGTCGAAGGGTTTCGGCAGTTCGCCGTAACCTCGCTCGCAGTCCGCCTCGCCCTCGGCAGCGGTGCCGTGCGGGGTTTTCATGCCCAGGAAGGGCGCCTCGGCGGCGCAGTTCTGCAGCAGGCTCTTTTCGATAAACGCCTGGTTACTGCCGTTTTCGGTCCTGTCCACCCAGCGCTCGTCCACCAGGCCGACGGTGATCTGCGTCCAGGGCAGTGGCCTTTTCGAGAGCTCGCGATACACCGGCTCCGGTGTGCTGCCGCCGGATACCAGGAAGCTGGCCTGGCCGCGCTCCTTGATGCCCCTCTGCAGTTCGCAGGCGCAGTCGTGGGTCAGGGCCTGCACCAGGCGCTCGCGATCCGAATAAAATTTTTCTTCTACCATTGCATCCCTCTCCCTTACTGGGCGTTGAACCAGTGGCGGCCGTCGCGGGCCAGCAGTTCGCTGGCGGCCTGGGGGCCCCAGCTGCCGGCGCGGTATAGATGCGGCTGGTTGTTGGTGTCGCGCCAGTGATCGATGATCGGATCAATCCAGGCCCAGGCCGCTGCGACTTCCTCGCGGTGAATGAACAGTGCGGAATTATTGGCCGCTGCGTCCAGCATCAGGCGCTTGTAGGCGTCGCTGCGGAAAACGTCGTAGGTATCGGACAGGGTCAGGTTCAGTTCCACCGGCCGCAGTTCCATGGCCAGGCTGTCCATCTTCTTCGCCATCAGTACCAGCTTGATGCTTTCCTCGGGCTGCAGGCGGATCACCAGGCGGTTGGGCAGCACCTCCCCCGCCTCCGGACTGAACACACGGTGGGAGACCTTCTTGTACTGAATCACTATCTCGGCACAGCGCTTCTCCATACGCTTGCCGGTGCGCAGATAGAAGGGCACGCCGGCCCAGCGCCAGTTGTCGATATGGGCGCGTATGGCAACGAAGGTTTCGGTGCCGCTGGTGGCCGCCTCCAGCTCCTCCAGGTAGCCGGGCACCAGCTCTGTGCCGAGGCCACCGGCAACGTACTGGCCGCGGACGATATTTTCGTCCACCGCCGCGTCCACCAGCGGGCGCAGCGCCTCCAGCACCTTGATTTTCTCGGCGCGGATATTTTTCGCCGACATGCTGTTGGGGGATTCCATCGCGATCAGACACAGCAGCTGCAACAGGTGGTTCTGCACCATGTCGCGCAGCGCGCCCGTCTCATCGTAGAAGCCCGCCCTGCCCTCCAGGCCGACGGTCTCGGAGATGCTGATCTGGATATGGTCGATGGTGCTGGCGTCCCACAGGTGCTCGAAGAGCACATTGCTGAAGCGCAGCGCCAGCAGGTTCTGGACGGTTTCCTTACCGAGGTAGTGATCGATGCGGAAAATGCTTTCTTCGGGAAAATAGCTGGCAATCTTGCTGTTAATTTCGTCGGAAGTCCGCGCGTTGTAGCCCAGGGGCTTTTCCACCACCACGCGGGACTGTTCGTGAATCAGCCCTTTCAGGGAAAGGTTCTCGCAGCAGGGGCCGAACACCGCCGGCGGAATCGCCAGGTAGAAGAGGCGCACCCGTTCGGGATCGCTGCCGAGAATATCCGCCAGCTGGTCCCACTGCTCGTCCGGCACCGCGATATCCAGGGCCACGGCGCGCAGCAGCTGGCTGAACTCCTGCCAGACGCTCTCGCTGTACTCGCCTTCGCGCAGGTGCGTTTTCAGTGCCTGCTGGGCAGTGTCCAGATACTGGTCCGCGTCCTCCTGGCGACGGCATACCGGCAGTATGCGACAGCCCTCTGCCAGGCTGCCCTCCATATGGGCGCGGTACAGGGCCGGGATCAGCTTGCGCAGCGCCAGGTCACCGCCGCCGCCAAACAACACCATGTCAAAGGGGTTAGCCATAGGATTTCTCTGAATTTTTCCTGTTTTTGGTGCGCGCGGCGCACCCTACGCAGCTGTGTAGGGTGCGCCGTGCGCACCGCAATTCATCAATAAAGAATACTGGCACCGCTCTCGGCGCCGCTGGCCAGTGCGCGCATATTGGCGAACAGCTCGCGGCCCATACCGCTGGCGCTCTCCGACAGGTCGCACTGGGCCGGCTCCCGCGCCGCCAGTTCGGCGTCGTCCAAGTGTACGCGCAGTATTCCGGCGCTGGAGTCCAGCTCGATCAGGTCGCCGTCGCGGAGCCTGGCGATGGGGCCACCCTCGACCGCCTCCGGCGATATGTGAATCGCCGCCGGCACCTTGCCGGAGGCACCGGACATGCGGCCGTCGGTTATCAACGCCACCTTGAAGCCGCGATCCTGCAGCACGCCCAGGGTCGGGGTCAGCTTGTGCAGTTCCGGCATGCCGTTGGCCTGCGGGCCCTGGAAGCGCACCACGGCGATAAAGTCTTTCTCCAGCTCGCCGGCCTTGAAGCGCTCCAGCAGCTGGTCCTGGCTGTCGAAGACCACTGCCGGCGCCTTCACGTGCAGGTGCTCGGACTTGAGCGCGGAGACCTTGATCACGCTGCGGCCCAGGTTTCCCTCCAGCAACTGCAGTCCGCCGTGGTGGGAGAAGGGTTCGCTCACCGGGCGGATGACTTCGGGATCACCGCTCTTCTCCGGGGTCGGGCGCCAGACGACGCCGCTCTTGTCCTCGCTGAGGAAGGGGTCCTGGCAGTAGGGCTTCATACCGGAGTTGCCGAGTACCGTGTGCACGTCGTCGTGCAGCAGGCCGGCGCCCAGCAGTTCGCGAATCAGGAACTGCATGCCGCCGGCAGCGGCGAAGTGGTTGATGTCGGCGGTGCCGTTCGGGTAGACGTGGCACAACAGTGGCACCACGTCGGACAGCTCCGCCATATCCTGCCAGGTCAGTTGGATACCGGCGGCGCGGGCCATGGCCACCAGGTGCAGCGTGTGGTTGGTGGAGCCCCCGGTGGCGAGCAGGCCGACGATGCCGTTGACGAAGGCCTTCTCGGTCAGAATCTTGGCGATAGGCGTGTGCTGGCTGGGCTCGGTAATCTGCACCAGCTGCTTGACCGCGGCCTCGTTCAGCGCGCTGCGCAGCTCGGTGCCCGGGTTCACGAAGGAGCTGCCCGGCAGCTGCAGGCCCATGATTTCCACCAGCATCTGGTTGGAGTTGGCTGTGCCGTAGAAGGTGCAGGTGCCAGGGCTGTGGTAGGAGGCACTCTCCGCCTCCAGCAGTTCCTTGCGGCCCACCTTGCCCTCGGCGTAGAGCTGGCGCACGCGCACTTTCTCAGAATTCGACAGGCCAGTAGGCATGGGGCCCGCCGGCACGAATACCGCCGGCAGATGGCCGAAGGCCAGGGCGCCGATCACCAGCCCGGGAACAATCTTGTCGCAGATGCCGAGATACATGGCCCCCTCGAACACGTCGTGGGAAAGGGCAATGGCCGTGGA
Organism: Microbulbifer sp. SE14; assembly: GCF_059834885.1. Classification (NCBI taxonomy): domain Bacteria; kingdom Pseudomonadati; phylum Pseudomonadota; class Gammaproteobacteria; order Cellvibrionales; family Microbulbiferaceae; genus Microbulbifer; species Microbulbifer sp. SE14. Next base: position 64,679 of record NZ_JCBAJA010000022.1, read on the forward strand.
CATGGCGATCACGTCGCGGGAAAAGAGGGAGAGCTCCATGCCGGCGCGACCCTGGGTCACGCCGTCGCACATGGCCGGCACGCCGCCGGCCACCTGGGCGGTGGCGCCGCAGCGGGCGGCGGCCTCTTTCAGCAGCGGCGGATAGGTGCCGTAGGGCTGGTGCGCCGACAGCATGTCGTTGTAGGCGGTGACTATCGCCAGGTTGGGCCCGCGTCCGGAGGCGATCAGGTTCTTGTCCTCCTCGGTGGAGGCGGCGATGGCGTGGGCCAGGTTGCCGCAGGACAGGCGGCTGCTGGCGCGACCCTCGAAGTGGGCCTTGTCGACCTGCGCGAGATACTGCGCGCGGGTCTCCTCGCTGCGCTCGATAATCCGCTCGGTAACTGCTCGAACCTTGCTGTGTACCATAACTCTTCCGTTTTTTGTCAGCCGGCGAAGTCCAGCGCCGCGGCGCCGGCACTCACCCGCTGGTAGTAGTCGATCAGCTTAGCGGTGGAGGCATCCTGGTTGCCGGATTCGCCGCTCTCCAACTGTGGTTGTAGTGCCGCGGCCAGTCCCTTGCCCAGTTCAACGCCCCACTGATCAAAAGAATAAATTTGTAAAATCACACCCTGGGCAAAGATTTTGTGCTCATACAGGGCAATCAGTGCGCCCAGGGAGTGGGGGTCCAGCCGGCGCAGCAGAATCGTGTTGCTGGGCCGGTTGCCGCGGTGCACCTTGTAGGGCGCCAGCGCGGCCATCTCCTCGGCGCCCATGCCCCTGGCCGCCAGCTCTCTTTCCACTTCCTCCCGGCTGACGCCGTTCATCAATGCCTGGCTCTGGGCGAACATATTGGCCAGCAGAATTTCATGATGGCCCGGCAGTTCGTGCCCAGGGGCGACACTGCCGATAAAGTCCGCCGGCACCACCTGCGGGCTCTGGTGCAGGTACTGGTAGAACGCATGCTGGCCGTTGATGCCGAGCATGCCCCATATTAGGGGGCCGGTCGCGTAATCCGCCTCCTCCCCCGCCCTGGTGGTAGATTTGCCGTTGCTCTCCATCTCCGCCTGCTGCAGGTAGGCCGGCAGCATGTGCAGCGCCTGTTCGTAGGGCAGAATGGCGTGGGTCGGATAGCCCATAAAGGTGCAGTACCAGAGACTCACCAACGCCATCAGCACCGGCGCGTTTTTCTCCAACGGCGCCTCGCGGAAGTGCCTGTCCATACTGGCCGCGCCATCGAGCAGCGCCCGAAAACCCTCGAAGCCGACGGCAATCGCGATGGGCAGCCCTATCGCCGACCATAGCGAGAAGCGCCCGCCGACCCAATTCCAGAACCGGAAAATCCGCGGCGCCTCCACTCCGAAGGCGCGCGCCTTTTCCGGACTGGCCGTCACCGCGACAAAGTGCCTCCGCAGTATCTCCTCACGGTCCGCCAGCTCACCGAACCAGCGCAGCGCGCTGCGCGCATTGGTCATGGTCTCGGTGGTGGTGAAGGTCTTCGACGAAACCACGAACAGGGTCGTCTCCGCATCCAGCTGCGCCAGGGTGTCGGCCAACTGGGCTCCGTCCACATTGGAGACGAAGTGCACCCGCATATCGCCGCGCCGGTAGGCACGCAACGCCTCTATCGCCATCTGCGGGCCCAGATGGGAGCCGCCGACGCCGAGGTTGACCACATCGGTGATGCGCCTGCCGGTGCAACCCGTCAGGCCGCCATTATGTAGTAAATTTACAAACTCTTTCAAGCGCCCCAACTCGCTTTGCACCCGGGTGCTCACCGGAGTGCCGTCCAGCGCCACGGCTTCCGCCGACCCGCCCCGCAATGCGGGATGTAGAACCGGGCGCCCCTCGGTGCGATTGATCGGCGTGCCGGCGAACAGGTCGTCGCGCCACTGCTCCAGATCAGCGTCGCGGGCCAACTGTAATAAATTTACAAAAACTTCGTCATCGATCAGGTTCTTGGAAAAATCGAACAGGAATTCCGGCAGTTCGAGGGAAAAACGCGCCGCCCTGTCCGGGTCCCCGGCGAAGAGTTCACGCAGGTGGCGGTCGCGCATGGATTGCGCCAGGGAATTGAGCTTCTGCCAACTGGGAAGTCGGGTGATATCCATAAAAAATCCCCATGGAATACGAGTGCCGACAGTAGGAATCGGACACCGGTTATTGTTCTTCTGCAGTCATCTGCCAGCCTTCCGCGACAAATGACAACGCTGTCATTGCAAATTAAAGGCTCCCACACAAAGACAACGCTGTCAATTTATTATTGTAGTAGAGTTTCAGGATCAGGCCTGACTGCCCATGCAGGAGTGCGTCCATTTGGCGCAAGGGAAAAAGGCGGGCATTTGCTGATAAAATGTCGCCTTTGGCCTCAAGACCCCAGGCTGGTCGGCACTGCGAAGCCCCAGAAACGGCATTCACCTCTGCTCACGATACAGGCAGGGGCCTCCACAATAAGGACAACGCCCTAGATGAAAGTCACCATCAACGATGTCGCCGCCCAGGCCGGCGTCTCCATCAAGACCGTTTCCCGCGTCATCAACAACGAACCCTCGGTGCGCCCGGCAACCAGGAAGAAGGTGATGGAGGCGGTCGCGGCACTGAACTACCAGCCCAACCTCGCCGCGCGCAACCTGGCCGGCACCCGCTCTTACACCATCGCCTTTATCTACGACAACCCCAACGCCTACTATGTGATCGATATGCAGAACGGCATACTCGAAGCCTGCAAGGCGCGCGGCTATGAGCTGCTGATCCACCCGAGCAATTCCAAGTCGGAGGCGGTGCACGACGAACTGAAAAACCTGGTGGAGCACTCGAGAATTGCCGGCCTGGTACTGACCCCGCCCTTTTCCGAGACCCAGGCGGTAATAGATACCGTCAAGTCCCTGAACGTGGACTATGTGCGTATCGTCTCCGCCGCGGCGGCCGAGGAGGATGAGGAAAACTGCATCCAGGTGGACGACAGCGCGGCCGCTTACGACCTCACCCGACACCTGCTACAGCTGGATCACAAGCGCATCGGCTTCCTCTGCGGCGGCGAGGAGCACGTCTCCACCCACGCCCGCCTGGACGGCTACCGCCGCGCGATGCAGGACGCCGGCCTGCCGATCGAGGAAGACCTGATATTAAAAGGCGAGTACTCCTTTGATTCCGGCGTGGAGGGCGCCAAGAAACTGCTGCAGTCCGCCAACCCGCCCACGGCCATCTTTGCCAGCAACGACGAAATGGCCGCGGGCGCTCTCTTCGCCGCGCGCCTGATGCATATCGAGATTCCCGAACAGCTCTCCATCGTCGGCTTCGAGGACAGTCCCTTCTCCCGCCAGACCTGGCCCAAACTGACCACCGCCCACCAGCCCAACAATGAAATCGCCAAGTGCGCCGCCGCCCTGGTGCTGAGCAAGGCGCGCAGCAAGGGCGCAACGGAGAGCGGCACGGCCAGCAAGGAGGCGGGGATCAAGAGGGAGTTTACGCCGGAGCTGGTGGTGCGGGACTCGAGTGGGCCCGCGCCGAAATGAATGCGGAACAGGAGCAGCCCGAACCCCGCCTTTTATCAAGCGTAGATGCGGCCCGGATTCACTCGGACGTGTACGACGCTAGATCGCGTATTCCGCACTCATCATTCCGCATTAAAAAAAACGCCCTCACGAAGAGGGCAAAGATGACGAGAACCAAAGAGAAAAAAACAGACAGGTTACAAATTAAAGCGTTACTTCCAGCTGCGCAGCTTGTGTCCCTTGAGGGCGTAGAAGAGGATGTACAAATAGCAGGGCAGCGCGACCCAGTAGCCCGTGCGGGTGCTCTCCGCCATTTCGCCGACCTGACCGAATACCAGCGGAATAATCGCACCGCCGGCGATGCCCATGATCAGTAGCGCGGAGCCCTGGGCAGTGAACTTGCCGAGGCCGTCCAGTGCCAGCGGCCAGACCGCCGGCCACACCAGGGCGTGGGCCAGGCCCATCAGGGCGACGAAGGTCACCGTATCCGGCACCACCGGGATACCCGACCAGCCCCAGAGTACGCCCGCAATCGCGGTACTCTCCGCAGAGCTGAAGACCACCCCCAGCACACACAGGGAACCGGCGATGGCGGAGCCCAGCAGCGCCTGCTGCTGGGAGATAAAGCGCGGGATACAGGTGACGCCGATCAGGTAGCCGACCACCATAAACACCATGGTGTAGGAGGTCAGCGAGGCGAAGTTGCTCACACCCAGGCCCTCGCCGTAGAGGCCGATGGTATCGCCGGCGATCACTTCCACTCCCACGTAGGTGAACAGCGCCAGCGCGCCCAGCACCACCTGAGGGAATTGCCAGACACCGGATTTGCTCTCGCTGTCGGCACCGCCCTCCTCCTCGATTTCCGGCAGGCCGGAGAATTTCACCAGGCCCACCAACAGGAACAGCAGCGCCGCCATGTAGATGTACGGCATCACCAGGCGATTGGAAACCTCTTCAAGCCTGGCCGCGCGCCCAGCCTCACCCAGTTTGGCGATGGTCTCGGAGTTGAAGTCGGAGAGACCGGACAGAACCAGCGCGGTAAAGACCATCGGTGCCAGCACGCCGGCTCCCTTGTTGATAATGCCCATCACCGCGATACGGGTGGCCGCACTCTCTGGCGGTCCTACCTTGACCACGTAGGGGTTGGAGGCGGTCTGCAGGATCGTCAGGCCGGCGCCGAGGCCGAACAGGGCCAGCAGGAAAACCGGGTAGCTGCCGGTCTGCGCGGCGGGAATAAAGACCAGTGCCGCCCCCCCCATGATTCCCAGGCCTATGGCCATGCCGTCGCGGTAGCCGGTGCGCCGCAGGATAAAGGACATCGGCAGCGCCATCACCGTGTAGGCGATATAGAAGGCGAAGGTCACGAACAGTGCCTGAAAGTCGTTCAGGTCACAGAGAATTTTCAGGAACGGAATCAGGGAGCCATTCAGCCAGGTCACAAAGCCGAAGATAAAGAACAGCATGCCGATAATCGCCATCGGCAGCAGGCTGCTTTTCGACTCACCCCGGGTTGCTATTGCGGTTTCCATAGGAGCACCTTTTTATCGTTATCGTGGTTTTTTCGAAACTAACTTCAAACTTACTTTGAAAAGACTTCCCTGCCGCCTATCCAGGTTTTCTGCACCTGTAAATTCCCGTCCAGCAAAATCAGGTCCGCGGGCGCGCCGGCAGCTATCCGGCCGGCATCGGAGCCCAGGAACTGCGCCGGGTAGAGCCCCCCCATGCGCAGCGCCTCCTCCAGTTCCACCCCACACCAGTCGCGGATATTGCGCACGGCGCCGATCATATCCAGGTGCGAGCCGGCCAGTTCGCCGGTGGTGGATGTGAGCCTGTCGCCCACTTTCGTCACCACCCGGTCGAACAGCGGGAAGCTGGTCTCGCCGCTGCCCACCAGGGACATGGCATCGGTCACCAGCATGACCTTGCCGCGGGGCTTGGCCTTCAGGGCCAGCAGCATCGACTCGGCGCAGACATGGTGGCCGTCGGCGATGAGTCCGCACCAGGCGCCGTCGCTGATCAGCGCGGTACCCACCATGCCCGGCTCGCGGGACTGCAGCGGCGACATGGCGTTGTACAGATGGGTAAAGCCGGTCGCACCGGCCGCCAGCGCCGCCGCAGCGGTGGCGCCGTCGGCATTGGAGTGGCCGAGGCACACCTTCACGCCCAGGGAAACCAGCTTGCGGATATCCTGCGTCGGTACATTCTCCGGCGCCAGGGTGACCAGCTTGATGCCCAGGTCGTCGCGGGCGTAGATCGCCAGTTCCTCGTCGCTGAGCGGGCGAATAAACCTCTCCTCGTGGGTGCCCTTCTTGGGCGCACTCAGGTGCGGCCCCTCGAAGTGCACGCCAATTACGCCGGGCACGCCCTCGCGCAACGCGGCGCTGACCGCATCCGCGGCCCGCTGCATCACGTCCAGCTCGTCGGTGATCAGGGTCGGCACGAAGCCGGTGGTGCCGAAGCGCGCGTGGGCAGCGCTCATCCTACCCAGCGCGTTTACGCTGGGGTCGTTGTTGAACAGGACACCGCCGCCGCCGTTGACCTGCACATCCACCAGGCCCGGGGCCAGCAACCCCGCAAGCCGCTCGGCGTCCGCCGGCGCCTCGCCGCCGAGGGACCGGATACGACCGTCGTCGCCGATGGCCAGCGGGACATCGCGGCGGATCTGTTCGCCGTCGAAGAGCCGTTCCGCTATCAGTGTGTGCACCACTACAGACTCCAACTTCGCTGCTCAAACCGTCTGGGTGACTTTCTTCAGGCCGGCCGGCTCGTCCGGGTTGATGCCGCGGCTGACCGCCACATGGGCGACATCGATATAGAAACGCTGCAGCAGCGCCAGCGGCGCCACCCGCGGGTGCACGCCCTTGCTCGGCACATGCAGGTTCACCAGGGTGCCGCCGCGGCGGATGATGTCGGCGATCTGCTCGCTGTGGGCCTTGTAGGACTCATCCTCGATGGGCACATTGACCACGGTGAGCTTCTGCTCGACGAGAGTCACCGGGCCGTGCAGGAATTCCGCGCTGGAGAAGGACTCCGCGTGGATATTGCAGACCTCCTTCAGTTTCAGCGCCAGCTCCCGGGTGATGCCGTAGCCGGGACCGCGGCCGAGCACCACCAGGTTCTTCACGCTGGCCAGGTCTTCCGGGCGCAGCTGGATCTGGGAATCCAGCGCCTCGGTCAGGGTCTGCGGCAGCGCATTGACCGCGCCGAGCAGCTCTTTGTCTTCGGTCCAGTTGGCCACCAGCTGCAGCACTGCGGACAGGGTGGCGAGGTAGCTCTTGGTGGCGGCGACCGCCTTTTCCGGCCCCGCCTTCAGGGGCACCATCAGGTCGACGATATCCTTGATCGGCGCGCTCTCGTCGTTGACCAGCGCCACCGTATAGGCACCCGCCTCTTTGGCCATCTTCGCCTGGGCGAGGATGTCCGGGCTGCGGCCGGACTGGGAGATCACCAGCACCAGCGCGCCCTCCAATTTGAGCTTGCGCCCGTAGACGCTGGAGACAGACGGCGCCGCGGCGAAGGTGGGCGTGCCCGTTTCGATTTCGATCAGGTATTTGGCGAAGACGCCGGCGTGGTCGGAGGAGCCGCGACCGACGATCATCACGAACCGGGGGGGCTCGCGGCGCAGGCGCTCGCCCAACTGGGCCATGGTGTCGGCGTTGTTCCGCAATTGCTCGGCGATGCGCGCGGGCGCCTCGCGGGCCTCGGATTCCATTACTGTGGTGGCCATACCGCTATTTACCTGTGTTGCCTCAGCGGGTGTTGCTGCAGTCATGTCAATCTCTGGTTCCGTTATCCGTACAGGGCTTTTGAATCGGCTTCGCTCGGTTCGACATCATTGGCCTCCTGCGCCAGCGACTGCTGGGCGAAGTAGACGCAGCCGATCTCCGGCGCATCCAGCGGTTCCGCCAGGCGCTCCACCACGTGGGGCGCCAGCCAGGGGCGCAGGCGCGGCGCCAGGCCGCCGATCATCGACAGGCGCGGCGGCTTCAGCTCAAGCAGCTTGTCCGCCAGGTCGCTGATATAGGCCGCACCGTCGCGCACTATGGCCACCGCCACCGGATCGCCGGCCTCGGCGCACTCGATCACCGGCACCGCCAGGCGCGCATAGTGGCTGGAGGACTTGCCGCCGATCTTCTCGAACACCTCATTGGCGTCACGGGCATCCAGTGCCTTCAGCAGTTCGCCTTTCAGCTTCGAGTCCCCGGCCAGGCCGTCGAGCGCCATCAGCAGGTACTTGACCGCCTCCATGCCCATCCAGGCACCGCTGCCCTTGTCGCCGTGGGGAAAGCCGTGGCCGCCGATCAGCTTGCTCTGGCCGTTGACCCAGGCGTAGCCGCAGGAGCCGGTGCCGGCAATGATCACGGCCCCGTCGCCGCCACGGTGGGCGCCCAGGCAGGCGGAGTGCTGGTCGGTGGTGAGATAGAGTTTCTTGAAGGGGTGGGCCCAGGAGGCCATTTCGTTGTAGAGGCGCGGCATGTTCACGCCGGCCAGGCCTGCACCGGCCACCAGCTCGCCCAGGGTCTCCGGGGGCAGCTTGGCGTCGGCCAGCGCCAGTGCGGCGGAGCGCACTATGGAGTCGATGGTCTGGGCGTAGCCGTGCAGCGGGTTGGCGGGACCGGCGACACCGGTACCGAGGACGCGGTTGCCGGCATCCACTACAGAGGCCCGGCATTTGCTGCCACCGCCGTCGATACCAATAAAAAGTATGTCCCTGTCTCTCAAAGCAACCATCTGTACCGGCCTCTAAGATTTTGTATTGTTATGTGTCTTTACCGGGCTTCCCAATGAATTCCCCCGGGAGCCGACCGGCGCACACAGGCGCCAGTACCAATATAGGAAAAATACTACACGAGAAATGACAGCGTTGTCATCTCATTTTTGTAAAAAATGCCGATCGACGGGAATACTCGGCAGGTTTATTGCGCAAAGCCGTACAATTTCCCTTCGGGCGACACCGAAGTATATAGCCTCCCCCCACTCCCGCCCACTGGCGTCCCCCACTTGGCGCTGATGTGAACTGTTCTCCCTTTCTCTCGCCGCGGGAGAAGTAAGGCGCCTCGCCGACGGCGAATCTTGCCCCCCTTCATATACTTCTGCTGCTCCGAATCACACCGGCGGGCGATGCCCCATCGTGCCGGGCACTGGACCAGAAACCACCATAAGGAAATTCCCATGTTCAAGCGCACCCTCTGCGCCATCCTCCTGCTGGCGGCCGCCAGTGCCCAGGCCAACATCCCCATCAGAATCGGCGACAGCAGCGGCGGCGATAAAACCCTGGCTGTCGAACTGGCGCGCGGCTACCTGCTGTCCCGCAGCGGCGGCATTATCAGGGAGATCAGGCGCGGCGGCGAAGTGCACCTGTCCACACAGATCGACGGCGGCAGGCTGCAGTTCGCCATCGCCAGCCCGCCCGGCGACAGCGCCCTCGGCCAGCTGGCGGAGGGCAATCTCGACCTGGCATTGACCGCCGGCCGCGCCAGCGAAGCCCAGCGCCAGAAACTGCAACGGGCGGGGGGCGACAACACACTGGAACAGGTGGTGGGCTTGCAGGCGGTGGCGCTGGCGGTGCATCCGGACAACCCGGTCGGCAGCATAGACGAGGGCCGCCTGCGGAAACTATTGCGCTCCGGCAGCGGCAACTGGCGGGACCTGGGCGGTGCCGATGCCCCCATCGCCCTGGTGGCCAGTGACCGGCTGCCCAATGCCCTGCTGCGGACCCTGGCTCCTGCGGTCGACGACCACCGGGACGAAGCCAGCCTGGCGCTGATACTGAAGCAGAACCCCCTGGCCCTGGCGCTGGTGCCGGTGCAACGCGCCGGCCAGTTCAGCAGCCTGGTGGTGCGCGCCGCCGGCACCCTCCTCGCGCCCACCCAGGCGCTGATCGCCAGCGAGGACTACCCGCTGACCCAGCGCCTTCATCTTTACGCGCGGCGGGACGAGCAGAACCTCCACCTGCAGGCCTTCGTGGAGTTTGTGTTGAGTGACGCCGGCCAGGTCCTGGTCGACGCCAACGGCCTGGTCAGCCTGACCCCGCGCCCGCTGGACACTGTCCCGCGGACCGACATGCCGGCGCCCTACCGCGAACTGGCGGAGAAGGGCCAGAGAATCAGCATCGCCTTCCGCTTCGACAGCGGCGGCAGCGAACTCGACGCGCGCGCCCAGCAGGATGTGGCCCGCCTGGCGGATTTCCTGCAGCAGGAGGAAAACCGCGGGCGGAAAATTGCCCTGGTGGGATTCAGCGACCGGCAGCGGCGCGACTCCATGGCCGAAACCATCTCCCGCTTTCGCACCGTAATCGTCAATCGCCACCTTCGCAGCGCCAATATTGCAGCTGACCAGACCCTCGCCCTGGGCGCCAGCGCGCCCCTGACCCTCGACGAGAAGACCTCGGAACAGCGCAACTCCCGCGTCGAAGTCTGGCTGCTGTAACCGCTATCTGGCGAGCGCCTGCCAAGGTGTTCGCCAGCCAATCCCCCTTGGGTGTGATCACAAAAAAAGTGCGCACGGGTTAACACGTCACTGAAATATTTTTGTCACATTATTCTGCGATAAAGCCCCCGCCCGGAAGGCTGCGGTATCTGACACGCCTTCCGCACAGCACGAAGACGCTATCGGCGGGCCGCAAGCGCCCGCGGAATTCCAACAAAGACAACGGCAGTCTCGTTCCCGAAATTCCCGAACAAAAATTGCAAGCGAGAGAATATCCAGATGGGGGTCCTGTCCATGCGCGCTCTTGTTATCGCGCTCCTGTGCTGTCAACTGCTGTCCTTAGCGGCCCAGGCGGCGGAAACCAAAACACTCTTCCGCCTGACCGGATCCAATACCGTCGGCGCCGAACTGGCACCACTGCTGGTGAAAGGCTATCTGCAGAGCCTGAACGCAACGGACATAGAACAGCGCAGTGAGGGGGTGCGCCACTGGATCAGCGCCCAGTTGGACGGACGCCGAGTCGAAGTGCCCATACTCGCGTTGGGTTCCAGCACCAGCTTCAAGGCGCTGAATGAGGGCAGCGCCGATATTGGCATGGCCTCGCGCCGGATCAAACAGAAGGAAGTGGTAATGCTGGAGCGCTTCGGCAACCTGGCCGGTGCGGAAGCCGAGCATGTCGTCGGCCTCGACACACTCACAATCGGCGTAAACCCGAGCAACCCGGTCGCAAATCTGACCATGGCCCAGGTGCGCCAGATATACGAGCGCAAAATCCGCAACTGGCAGGAACTTGGCGGCCCCGACCTCCCTATCCACCCGCTGCACAGGGATATTGAATCGGGAACCCGCACCACTTTCGACGAAGATGTGTTCGGCGGAAGCCGCCCAGCCGAGCCGGGCGTCTACGAAGTCTCCGGCAACGCCGAGACCCGTCAGATAGTGCTGAGCGATCCGGGCGCCATCGGTTATCTGCCCTTTGCGCACACCCAAGGCATAAAAAAGGTCGCGTTGAAAGTGGGGGATCTGGCTGCGATCGTGCCGAACAAGGGCATCATCGCCACCGAGGACTTCCCCCTGACCCGGCGCCTGTATCTGTACAAGAACCCCAGCCAATACAAGCCCCATGTGGACAGCTTCCTGCAATTCGCCGAGTCGCCGGAGGGGCAGAAACTGGTGGCCGGGATCGGCTTTATCAACCTGACACCGGTGGCGCTGAAAATGACGCCCTACCCCAACGCCCCGGAGGCCTATCGGGAACTGATGGAAACCGGCGAGCGCCTCAGCATCTCTTTCCGCTTCGCCGACGGCAGCTCCGAGCTGGACAGCCGCGCACTGAAGGACCTGCGCCGCCTGGAGGCCTTTATGGAGGAGTCGGAACGGGAGCTCAACCTGACCCTGGTGGGCTTTTCGGACCAGAAGTCCAACAACAATATCGCCGATATCATCTCGCGCTTCCGCGCCCTCAAGGTCCAGGGCGCCCTGTTGCGGGACCACCAGTTGGGCGACAGCAGAGTCCTCGCCCTGGGCGCCTTCGCCCCCCTGACCGCCGACCGCGAGCAGGCGCCGGTCAAGAACAGCCGCGTCGAGGTGTGGATAAACTAGCGGGCCAGGCGCTTGTCTATAGTGAAAATTGGCCCGACACTTTGTCGGGTGGATTTCACTGGGACAAGCGGATGGCAACGGCGGAATCACTGAGAGGGATGCTGGGCGCGGCGGCGCTGGTCTCGACACTGCTGTTACTGGGCAGCTGCTCCAGTATCCAGCTCGCCTACGGCCAGTTGGATCGCTGGATACGCTGGCAGATAGACGACTATGTCGACTTCAACGGCGAACAGAAAGCCCAGTTGGTGGCCGCCCTCGACAGCTTCCACGCCTGGCATCGCCAGACCCAATTGCCCCGCTACGCCGACTACCTGGAACAGCTCGCCAATCTGGTGGAAAAGGACCAGCTGCAGCAACTGGAGCTGGAATCGGTGGAGGCGCAGATACGCGACTTCCTGCAAACGGCCAGCACCCAGCTGTACGACCTGCTGCTGCCGCTGGCCGCCACCCTGAGCAGCGCACAGATAGACCAACTGGAACAGGAACTGCATGAAAAGCGCGAGAAATCCCTGGAGAAGTGGCAGAAGTCGCCGGAGAAGATCCAGCGCCGCCGCAACAAACAGATACGCAAGCAGAGCGAGCGCTGGCTCGGCTCCCTGAGCGACGAGCAGGAACAGCTGATCGCCGCCTGGGTGGCACAGGTGGAATACAACCCGCTGCTGCGCGACCAGCAGCGGCAGGTCTGGCAGGCGCAGTTCATCGACCTGCTGCGCCGCAAGCCGGACGGCTATTTAGCCAAGATGCGCGACCTGATGCTGAACCCGGAGCAACTCTGGCCGGAGGACTACCGCCAGATGCAGGAGCAGCGCCACCGCCAGGCGCGCGAACTGGGCGAACAGATACTCGCCAGCACCACCGAGGCACAACGCCTCCACCTGACCGGGACACTGCGCGAATACGCGCGGGACTTCCGCACCCTGGCCAACCAGTAACCATGTGGGGTGCGCCGTGCGCACCGCCAGTCGGGATTGGTGCGCGCGGCACACCCTACCGCCACTGGTGCAAACTCCCCCCCACCTGCTAAGCTCGCCGCTTCCATTGACCATACAGAGGGAAGCCCGTGCGTATCGATTCCGCCACACGCGAACAGCTACAGGAATGGGAAAAAGAACTGAGTGCCCAGTACCTGCGCATCTGCGAGCATGAACTGAGCCTGGATATCACCCGGGGCAAGCCCTCGGCGGAACAGCTACACCTGTCCGACGGGCTGGACGGCATCCTCAACGGCGACTACCGCGCGGCGGATGGCACCGATACCCGCAACTACGGCGGCCTCGAAGGGCTCATCTGTGCGCGCGAACTGGGCGCGGATATCCTGCAGGTACCCACCGAGGAAGTGATCGCCGGCGGCAACAGTTCCCTGACCCTGATGTACCACGCGGTGCTCACCGGTTACCTGTTCGGCTTTGCCGGCAACAAGCCCTGGCGGGAACTGGGCGCGCCGAAATTCCTCTGCCCGGTACCCGGCTACGACCGCCACTTCTCCATCTGCGAGCAGCTGGGCATCGGCATGGTCAACGTGCCCATGACCGAGACCGGACCGGATATGGACGCGGTGGAGGAACAGATCAAAAAAGATCGGGACATCATCGGCATCTGGTGCGTACCCAAGTTTTCCAACCCCACCGGCGTCACCTACAGCAAGGAGACCGTCGACCGCCTGGCGCAACTGGGCCAAATCGCCAACCCCGGCTTCCGCATCTTCTGGGACAACGCCTACGCAATCCACGACCTCGAACAGCAGGTCAACCTGCCCGGCATCCGCGCCGCCAGCCTGGAGAACGACACCGCGGATTCGGTGCTGCAGTTCGCCTCCACCTCCAAGGTCACCCACGCCGGTGCCGGGGTGGCCTTTGTCAGCGCCAGCCCCGCCAACCTGGCGTCGCTGAAAAAACAGATGCAGGCCATGACCATAGGCCCGGACAAGGTAAACCAGCTGCGCCACTCGCGCTTCTTCGCCGAGTTCACCCTGCTGAAGGAGCATATGCAGAGGCACGCGCAGATCCTGAAGCCGAAGTTCGAGTGCGTGCTGAGCCAGTTGGAAAAGGCCTTCGGCGATTCGGACCTGGGCGACTGGGAAAAGCCGCAAGGCGGCTACTTCGTCTCCTTCAACACCCGCCCCGGCTGCGCCACCGCGGTGGTGCAGCTGGCAGCAGACGCCGGTGTCAAGCTGACCCCCGCCGGCGCCACCTTCCCCTATGGCAGGGACCCGGAAGACCGCAATATCCGCATAGCGCCCAGCTTCCCGCCCCTGGAGGAACTGGATACGGCCATGTCGGTGTTTGTGTTGTGTGTGAGGCTGGCGAGTGTGCGCAAACAGCTGGAAATGATTTAAGAGTGGTGCGCGTGGCGCACCCTACGGAAATCCTTTTGATGCTGTAGGAGCGGCCGTTGGCCGCCCCACCGCTCCTACAAAGAGATATCAATCAACCGCCGAGATAGCGCCTGGCGAATTTCGGATCCACCTGCTCCAGGTCGACCACCACCAGCCCGTCCACCGAATCGCAGAAATCCGGATCCACGTTGAACGCGTGGAAGCTGGTTCCGCCGGGCCTGGTCACCGCGGTATACTTCTTGAACAGCGGCGGCAGCATCACGCCCTCTTCCTTCAGTATCTGCTTCAACTGCACCATATCCTCAGCCGCATCGCCGAAAAGCTCCGGCAGGTCCTCGCGCGCCTCTGAAAACGGCAGGCGGGCGTCGCCGAGGGGACTGTCGGTGGCGAAGTGGTGCAGGAAGTAGCGCACTATGGCCGATTTGGCGCGCACCGAGAAGGTACCCGGCATGGATACCGGTCCGAACAGGTAGCGCACACTGTTGCGCGCTATCCACCGACCGATGCCGCACCAGAGCAGATCCAGGCCGCGGCCGCGCCAGTATTCCGGCAATAGGAAGCTGCGCCCCAGTTCCGCGGAGCCCGGCAGGCACTGCCGGGGCGGGCGCGGGTAGTTGAACAGGGTACTGCTGTAGATCTGCTCCGGTTCCAGGGCGTCGGTCATCGCCAGGCGGTAGGCGCCGGCGATCTGCTGCCGACCGGAGTCCCACAACAGCAGGTGGTCATAGTGGGCATCGAAGGCGTCCCAGTCGCGGCTCTGGCCGGTGCCCTCACCCACTGAGCGAAAGGCCACCTCGCGGATGCGCGACAGCTCGCGCATCACCGGGCAGTCGACCCGCTGGCGGTAGAGCACGACGGAAAACTCGCCCTGTTCCACCAGGGCGTCGCAGCTCTCCAGAATCTGCGCCACCTCCTCCACCGGCTCGGGGTTGGCGATCGGCTCCGGGCCCAGCGGGCGCGGCGACTTGTGCAGCCTGTACACATGCTTGCGCCACAGGGCCGCCTGGGCGCGCGGTGTCAGCGGCCAGCTGCGGAAGTGCTCCGCCTCCACCGGATTACCGATGCGGATATCGATGCTGCGCCTGGCCTGCTTGAACATCTCGCGGATCAACCATAGCGTAGACAGCGGCTTGTTGACCATCGACAGGCCGTAGAACCACAGGGAATTGCGCCCGCGCACCTGCACCGGCAGGATGGGTGCATTGGTCTTTTCCGCGAAGCGGGCAAAGCCGGGATTCCAGCGACCGTCGCGCACCCCCTGGGGCGTCAGGCGGGAAACCTCGCCGGCGGGGAAAACGATGATCACACCACCGTCGTGAAGGTGGCGGTAGATACCCTCCACATCGCCGCGACGAGTGCGTCCGTTGAAGTTGTCCACCGGCAGCAGGTAGGGGCGCAGCGGCTCGATATTCCACAGCAACTGGCTGGCAACGGCGCGCACGTCTTTGCGCACCCTGGCCACCATATCGATCAGCGCCAGGCCGTCGAGACTACCCAGCGGGTGATTGGAAACGATCACCAGCGGGCCGCTGCGGGGAATCCGCTCCAGCTCCGACGGGTTCAGGTCGTAGCGGAAGTCGAACCAGGCAAACACCTGGCGGATAAAGTCGAGGCCTCCCAGGTGCGGATAGAGGCGGCCAAATTCCTGTATCTGCTGTTCGCAACAGATTTTCTTCAGGGTTGCGGATACCAGCCTGCGCGTCGGCCTTTGCGGCGCGGCGCTGTACCAGGGATTCTTCTGCAGCAGGTTTTCCAGTTGGATCATGCCGCTACCGCCTCAGTCATAATGCTGGCCAGTTTGGGGGCCCGATGCCAGTGCAGCAGGTCCAGGCGGCCGTCGTGTTGTTCCACCACCGCGCTCATCGAATCCACCCAGTCGCCGCAGTTGGCGTAAGTCACCTTGCGCTCTTCCCCTTTGCTGTGACGGATGGCGGCGCGGTGGATATGGCCGCAAATCACGCCGTCGAGGCCGCGGCGGCCCGTCTCGCGGAGGGCGATCTCCTCGAAGTTGTTCATCATGCGCCTGGCCGCGTGCACACGGTTTTTCACGTGGTTGGCGAGCGACCACCAGGGCTTGTCGAAGCGCCCGCGCCAGTAATTGATCCAACGGTTCAGGCGCAACATCAGGTAGTAACTATGGTCACCTATGTGGTAGCTGATGGGGTTGATACTGATATGGTGCTCGAACTGGTCGCCGTGGGTGACCCAGTAGCGCCTGCCGTCACCCGCGGTGTGAATCCACTCCCGCTCGATGCGGATATTGCCCAGGCGCTTGCCGGCCCAGCTGCGCATGGGGGCATCGTGGTTGCCGGGTACATAGATGACTTCGCGGGTCTGGCTGCTGAGTTCCGACAGCATGCCCAGCAGCAGCGAGGAGGCCTGGCACCAGCTGCCCCTGCCCTGGGCCAGGGCCTTCATGTCGAAGATGTCGCCGACCAGGTAGACGGTGTCGGCGCGGTTCTGGGCGAGAAAGTCCGCCAGCCGTTGCGGCTCGCTGTCCCTGCTGCCCAGGTGAACATCGGAAATCCACAGTGCGCGATAGCGGTTGCTCATGGCAAAGCCCTGTTTATTGCTCTGCGCATACTGTGCCGGGGAGAAATGACAGAAAAGAGGCTGTTTTTTGAACGTTCTATTGCAATGGCGTATGGGGTGACGGCTGTTTGATCTGTCAGTTCCTGACCCGCTCAATCCGCTCGAACCGGGAAACGCTGGCCAGATAGTCCTCCCAACTGCTGGCCAGCGCTTCCGTCTGGAAACGCCTGTACTCCTCCCTATCCAGCCAGAAGACCCGCGTTCGCACACCCCGCAAATTTACCAATGGCAGGTTTTCAATGGCTTTGGGACCCGCACTAAACACCGACCCCGCTCTCGAGTTCTGGATCATGTCACTGACAATCGTCAGCTGCACATCCGCGGCTTTCGGGTCGATTCTACGCAGGGCCGCCACATCGGAAATAGCCTCGAAGATCGGGGACTGCTTTTGTTCGCCGCCGGCCACCACCGTCGCAATCGCCCGCTCCAGCGGCGCGGCGAAGCGCTCTGCATAGAGCCGTTCGATAAAGACCCGGTTGGACGTCAGCATATCCACATCATCGGCGGACGGCGGCTTGCACAGTTCGATCACCGGGTCGGAGAGACCGCTGTAATGCTCGTCCAGCACAAAGATGGAGAAGCGGTCGTTGACTTCGGCAGCCTGCAACAGGCCGGAAATATGGGTTTCCAGAAAATGTACCTGATGGGCGGACAGCGCATCGGAGACATCGACGATCATCAGGTGGTGACTGGCGCGGGGCAGATGCTCGTTGCACAGGGTGACGCGATCGTAGTCTTTCCCGGGGGAATGGACCACCTGCAATAAGAAGACTCCCAGCGCAATCAGAATCGCCACACCCGAACCGAAGATGGCGATGCCTTTCCTGTCGTCGCTGGAAGTGCCGCGGTGCGCCCCTCGCTGCCTTGTCCCTATCCTTGTTCCCGCCTTCGCGCGCTTCGCCATCACCCGCCACCCAGTCCATTCTCGCGCTCGATATCGGCTTTCAGGGTCTCCAGCTTGCGCTGGGCCTCCTCGCACTGGTGATTGATCGCGGTCATGGCATCCGCGTAAGCCTGTTCCAGCCCGGCGAGCATCCTGTCGAACGCCGCCAGGTCCATCTTGTGCTGCTCCAGGCCGGTGGTGTTCAGCTTCGGCAGTGTGTCCAGCTCGAAGCGCAGCAGCTCGCCGAAGTAGGCGGCGCGGCGGTTCATCATGCGGGCGGAGTAGGACTGGTAGTAGCGCACCAGTTCGTCGAGCAGGCCCTGGGCTTTGACGATGTCTTCCCCGTAGTGGCTGCTGATCTCCTCACTGCGTTCGATGCTGGACTTGAAGGCGATGTACTGGGAACGGATTTCCTTCTCCCTTTCGGAAAGCGTCCGGCGGGCCTCCTCGGCGATCTCGTTGATCTCCTCAACCGCATCGGAACAGCTGTGGACCCACCGGTCCTGCAGGACCTTGGCACGCCGCGCCATGGCCGTGAAGCCGGGGTAGGAGTCGTCCACCACGAAAAATTTGGCCGTAAGCAGGATCAGGGCAATGGCACTGACAATCACCATGATCCAGGCATTGAAGTCGTGAATTGCCAGCGGCGCGCCCCAGAGGTTCATCACCGCCAACTTGGAGGCGACGAAGGGGTTCAGTTCCAGCGCCTCCCGGTAGTGGCCAACGCCGAGCACGAACGCCGTGGCGAGGACAGCGATGCCGGCAAACAGGGTCGCCGACACCAGCTTGCGCGCCGGATTGCGATGGAAGAGCCCCCGCAGGGAGAAGGCCGCAAAGGCCGCCAACCCCAGGTTGACCAGGGCGATGATAAAAGCCTGGAAGAAGCCGCCCACCAGTCCCAGCTCGCTCCCCTTGGAGAGAAAGAAGGAGTTCAACGCGGTTTCGGCGATAACGATAAAGAAGATGATGGCGTAGTGCAGGATCTTCGACTCCCGGTAGATGGCCTCCCGGGTGAGGCCGTTGCGGTGTTTGAAGATCTCGAGATCCATGCGCACCGCCGCGCAGTCCCTGGCCGCGCGTTTGAGGTCCTGCGCCATGGCGGAGATTCTGGCGGAGATCCGCTGGCCGACACCGCGCCCGGTATGGGTGATTTCCTGGTAGAGCCGGCGGATGTCCACATCCATCCTGGCGTCCGCCTGCTCGTCGAGCTGGTTCTGCCGGTCGGTGTGCACCCGTCCGATGATTTCCCGAATCACATAGGAGCGCAGGCTCTCTTCACTTTCGGTGTGGCTGATGCGATCGACTTCGGGGATACCCGCTTTCACGTCGCGCTCGACGCGCTCTTCGAGCTTGAGGGCGGAGATGGCGGCCTTGGTGGCAGGAATTGTGCTCATGACTTCACCTAAAAGACGTCCGCTACATTTAGGCATCGATGGAGACCGGGGGCTCTCGCTGTGTCTGGCGGGAAACTCATCCTTGCCGGCGGGCAGCAAAAACTTCCGTACCTTCTAGAATAGCTGGCCGTTGAAATCCGACGCGCCGATGCGATGAAGTGTCGGCCACTTTCCGGTCCCCGCCGGGTGGCCCATGGCTGCGCAGGACGCGGCCGCGTCCATGTATCGGGGAACCGCGCAGGATCTGGTGATAGCGCGGCCAGACCGCCACCGCGAGCGACCAGGAAAAGCGGCGAGTGGCGGCTTCGCGGGTATTCGGGGGGGGGGGGAGTTGCCGGAATCGGCAGGCAAGCGCCGCGGCAACGGGCGATGCCGCGGCACGGAATGGATTATTCGCCATCCACCGGCGGACGCATCGGCGCAGGGAAGGGAAACTTGGCGACCTTGTCACCTTTTACCTCGACGATCTTGCCGGTGCCCTCTTTTTCCACCTCGTCGATACGCACAATGCTGTGCATCGGTATATAGGAACGGGTCACCGAGGCAAACTCGCTCTTCAGCTTCTCCTCGCTGGGATCCACCACCAACTGGGCCCTCTCACCGAACACAAACTCCTCCACCTCGATAAAGCCATACATATCGCTCTGGTAGATGGCCCGGGCGTAGAGCTCGTACACCTGGTTCTGGTTGTGGAAGATGACTTTGTAGATAGGGTTGGCCATAGGAGTCTCTGGAAAAGGGGCTGGGGCCCATGGATTCTAGTCTCGACGCGGGCTTTGCCCGAAAGCGCCTGCTGCCCACATATAAAAAGCGCGGAAGGTTAGCACTCTAAGGGAGGCCCGTCTATGCAGTCCGGGGCCGGGTCGCTATAATGCGCCACCATTTCTATCGACCAGTTTTTAACCAGGCGCGACATGTCCAAAACCGCGGTGAAAAAGCTCTATATCAAGACCCACGGCTGCCAAATGAACGAGTACGATTCCGCGCGCATGCGCGATCTGCTCGGTGAGTCCCACGCCATGGTGCCCACCGACGATCCGGAAGACGCGGATGTGCTGCTGGTCAACACCTGTTCCATTCGCGAGAAGGCACAGGAAAAACTGTTCCACCAGTTGGGCCGCTGGAAGCACCTGAAGGAAAAGAATCCCGATCTGGTCATCGGCGTCGGCGGCTGCGTGGCCAGCCAGGAGGGCGAGGCCATCGCCAAGCGCGCGCCCTACGTGGACCTGATCTTCGGCCCGCAGACACTGCACCGGCTGCCGGAGATGATGGAGACCAAACGCCAGAAGAGCGGCGCCGTGGTGGTGGACGTCAGCTTCCCGGAGATCGAGAAGTTCGACCGCCTGCCGCAGCCTGAGGCCGACGGCGCCACTGCCTTCGTGTCCATCATGGAGGGCTGCTCCAAGTACTGCACCTTCTGCGTGGTGCCCTACACCCGCGGCGAGGAGGTCAGCCGCCCGGTGGCGGACGTGCTCGAGGAAGTGGCACACCTGGCGGACCAGGGGGTGCGCGAGGTGAACCTGCTGGGCCAGAACGTCAACGCCTACCGCGCACCCGGCGACGACGGCCAGATCGTCGATTTCGCCGAGCTGATCACCTATGTGGCGGCCATCGACGGCATCGACCGCATCCGCTACACCACCTCCCACCCGGTGGAGTTCTCCGACGCGCTGATCGATGTCTACGCCGAGGTACCGGAGCTCGTGAACCACCTGCACCTGCCGGTGCAGAGCGGCTCCGATCGCATACTGATGGCCATGAAGCGCGGCCACACGGCGCTGGAGTACAAGTCCAAGATCCGTCGCCTGAAGAAGATACGCCCGGATATCAGCCTGTCGTCGGACTTTATCGTCGGCTTCCCCGGTGAGACGGAGCAGGACTTCGAGGCCACCATGAAGCTGATCCAGGAGGTGGGTTTCGATATCTCCTTCAGCTTCATCTACTCCGCGCGCCCGGGCACCCCGGCGGCGGACCTGCCGGACGACACCTCGGAAGCCGTGAAGAAGCAGCGATTGCAGCTGCTACAGCACCGTATCAACCAGCAGGCGGCGGAGATTGCCCGGCGCATGGTGGGCAATACCGAGCGGGTATTGGTGACCGGCGTGTCGAAAAAGGACCCGGGCCAGCTGCAGGGGCGGACCGAGAACAACCGCGTGGTCAACTTCCGCGCCGACGACCTGGCGCTGATCGGCAAGTTTGCCGACGTGCTGATCGAGGAGGCACTGCCGAACTCCCTGCGGGGTACACTGGTGGCCTCGGAGCTGGATGGCCCCCGGCCCTGAATACAAAGGCTTGGCGGCCCTGCTGCCGGTGGCCGTCTGGGAAAAAACCTCATCGGTAAATAGTTCCCAGACAGCCACCGGCAGCAGGGCCTTCGCATCGGCATCATCGCGCCGTTCGAGTTCCGAGTCCCGAGTCCCGAGTCCCGAGTCCCGAGTCCCGAGTCCCGAGTCCCGAAATTGTAATGCCCTTGTGTTATAAGCCCAGCGACCAAATAGAACCCATTCGTCACACTCTACCCTTTCCCCTACCGGGAAAATGGGTATACCCTAGCAGTGAATCCCCCAGATAAAGGTGCCGGAAACCAATTTGGAAACGCATACCCTCGCTCACAGTATCACCCTGGAGCCCAACGACGCCCGCCGCCTGGCCAACCTCTGTGGCCAATTCGATCAACACCTGCGCCAGATTGAACAGCGATTGGATATCGAGATCCGCAACCGCGGCAATCAGTTTGCCTTCTACGGAGAGCCCAAATCCGCCCGCGCCGCCGGCGAGGTGCTGAATTTCCTGTACAAGGAGACGGGCAGCCGCGACCAACTGACGCCGGAGGAGATCCACCTGGCCCTGCAGCAGTCCGGGGTCGAGGAGCTCCAGAGCGGTAACGGCGAAGGAGCGGAAGCGGAGCAAGTGGTGCTGATCCGCACCAAGAAGTGTTCCGTGCGCCCCCGCGGCCTGAACCAGCGCAAGTATGTGCGCGCGGTGCAGGCCAACGACATCAACTTCGGCATAGGCCCGGCGGGTACCGGCAAAACCTACCTGGCGGTGGCCTGCGCAGTGGAGGCGCTGCTCAAAGACCAGGTGGAGCGCATACTGCTGGTACGCCCGGCGGTGGAGGCCGGCGAGAAACTCGGCTTCCTGCCCGGTGACCTGAGCCAGAAGGTGGACCCCTACCTGCGCCCGCTCTACGACGCCCTCTACGAGATGCTCGGCTTCGAGACGGTGGGCAAGCTGATCGAGCGCAATGTGATCGAGGTGGCACCGCTCGCCTATATGCGCGGCCGCACCCTGAACAACGCCTTCGTGATCCTCGACGAGAGCCAGAACACCACCCGCGAGCAGATGAAGATGTTCCTGACCCGCATCGGTTTCGGCTCCACCGCAGTCATCACCGGCGACCCCAGCCAGATAGACCTGCCCCGCGGCCAGGCCTCGGGATTGCGGCACGCGATCGAGGTACTTGGCAAGGTCAACGGCATCAGCTTCACCCACTTCGGCGCCAAGGACGTGGTGCGTCACCCGCTGGTGCAGCGCATCGTCGAGGCCTACGATATCCACGAGGCGGAGCGGGAGGCCCTGGCCAAAAAGCCGGATGAGGACGCGGCCTGAGGCTGGTGTGGTGTCTCATACTGAATGCGGTTATCAGCGGGCCGCTAAGCGGCCAGATGCAAGGCGCATTTGCGCCAGCGTAGCCTGCTACGTCAAGCAAATGCAACGCCGCAGATGGCTGCTTAGCGGCCCGCCCGAAGGGAGCCCCCCAAATCGCCCACAGCGGCGTTGCCGCTCTTGGAAAGGGCGCGCCATTCCCTACGAGCGGCGCCTTGCTGTGAACAATTTGGGGGGCTCTGATAACCGCATTTAGTATGAGACACCACACTTTGATCGACCTACAGCTAGACGTGCAGCGGGCCAGCCGCTGCTCCGAACTGCCCTCCGATGACAGCATCTACACCTGGGTCAGCGCCGCACTGACAGGCCGCCGCGAAGCCGCGGAGCTGGCGGTGCGCATCGTCGACGAGGACGAGAGCCGGCAGCTCAACCGCCAGTACCGCGGCAAGGACAGACCCACCAACGTGCTGTCCTTCCCCGCCGAACTCCCCGAGGACCTGGATCTCCCCCTATTGGGAGATCTTGTGATCTGTGCACCGGTTGTAGTCCAAGAGGCGGAAGAGCAGCACAAAGCGCCCTCCGCGCACTGGGCACATATGGTGGTCCATGGCACACTGCACCTTTTGGGCTACGACCATATAGAGGACGCGGACGCCGAGGTGATGGAGAAACTGGAGACAGGCCTGCTGGCCGGGCTCGGCTATGCCGATCCCTATGCCCCGGTGGACGAAACCGCGGACCCGACCCGAATACAGCAGCCGCGAACGGCAGCAGACTAACGCAAACCGCTACAGACTAAAGTTACAGACGAGAGAAATCCGGAGCATGGCCACTTCCATGACCACAGACGAACCCCCAAGTAGTCAGTCGTCCAGCCCCCGATCGGGTGAAAAGCGATCGGGCGAGAAAAACTGGCTGGAGAAGCTCTTCGGCGCCTTTTCCGCCGAGCCCAAATCCCGCGACGAGCTGCTGGATATCATCAAGGATGCCGCGGAAAACCAGTTGGTGGACGCGGAGGCCCTGTCCATCATCGAGGGCGCGCTGGATGTCTCCAGCCAGCAGGTGCGCGAAATCATGATCCCCCGCTCGCAGATGGTGGTGGTCAGCCTGCAGGACAAGCCCGAGGAGTTTCTCCCCAAGATCATCGAATCCGGCCACTCCCGCTTCCCGGTGATCGGCGAAAGCATCGACGACATTCGCGGCATACTGCTGGCCAAGGACCTGCTACCGCTGGTCCTGAAGGGTGTGGAAAACTTCCAGCTGGAAGACATCATCCGCCCGGCCAATATCATTCCCGAGAGCAAGCGCCTCAATATCCTGCTGCGGGAATTCCGCGAGAACCGCTACCACATGGCGGTGGTGATCGACGAGTACGGCGGCGTCTCCGGCGTGGTCACCATCGAGGACATTCTCGAGGAGATCGTCGGCGAGATCGAGGACGAGACCGACGAGGAAGAGGAAGACAGCTTTATCCGCAAGGTGGGCGACAACGACTTCATCGTCAAGGCGCTCACCCCCATCGAGGACTTCAACGAGTACTTCGACAGCGAACTCAGCGAGGAGGAGTTCGACACCGTCGGCGGCCTGATCATGCAGTCCTTCGGCCACCTGCCGGGGCGCGACGAAGTCACCCGCCTGGGGAACTTTATGTTCCGGGTACTCTATGCGGACAATCGGCAGATACACCTGCTGCGGGTGAACCGCATGGCGCAGCCGCCGCGGGAAGAAGGTTGAATTCGGGACTCGGGACTCGAAAATATCGTAGGGTGGATAAGCGCTAAGCGCATCCACCTACGGAGTTCTGTTCTTGCTCGCCTGCAAGCAGGCTTCTACATGTGTGATGTGTGCAGATTGAAGTGACAAAACCAGTAATGCGCAGACTGTTATTTTCCCTCGCCAGCACAGCCGCCGGCGCTCTGCTCACTCTCTCTTTCGCGCCCTACGATTTCTGGATCTGCGGCCTGCTGTCCCTGTCCCTGCTGGCCTGGCTGTACCTGCGCGCAGCCGATGGCAAGCAGCTTGCGGGCCGCAGCAGCCTGTGGCTGGCCTTCTGTTTCGGCCTGGGGCTCTTCGGCAGCGGCGGCTCCTGGGTCTACGTATCCATCACCCAATTCGGCAACTCCTCGGTGCCCCTGGGCCTGCTGCTCACCGGCGCCTTCGTTGCCATCATGGCGCTACTGCTGGCACTGCCCTTCTATTTCCTCGGCCGCCTTACCGATCAGAGGGTCAGCTTTGCCCTCGCCTTCGCCGCCCTCTGGTTTGTCAGCGAATGGCTGCGCAGCTGGATATTTACGGGTTTTCCGTGGCTCTACGCCGGCTACGGGCACATCGACACCTGGCTGTCCGGCTGGGCGCCGGTGCTGAGCGTCTACGGCATAGGCTTGCTGCTGGCGCTGACCGCGGCGGTGATCGCCCTGGCGGCGACCGGACGACTGGCGCCACTCAGGCAGCGTACGTCCATCGCGCTGATTGCGGCGGCGCTGTTACCCTGGCCCCTGGGCGCGGCGCTGGCGCAGGTGGACTGGACCTGGGCCGAGGGCGATGCGATCAGTATCGGCCTGGTGCAGGCCAATATTCCCCAGGACAAGAAGTGGCTGCCGGAATTCCGCGGCGAGACCATCAGCCGCTACCAGCAGGCCACCGAGGACCTGAGCAAACAGGATGTGGACGTCATCATCTGGCCGGAGGCGGCGCTGCCACTGCTCTACGGCCAGGCCCCCAACCTGATGCAGGCCCTGCAGCGCAACGCCGAGCAGACGCAGATAGACCTGATCAGCGGCCTGCTCTACGACCGCGAGGACGCCGAGGCCGAAGGCCACCGCGTGATACACAACTCCGCCGCCGTCTTCGGCCGCAGCCCCAGCGTCTACCACAAGCGCCACCTGGTACCTTTCGGCGAGTATGTACCGCTGGAGGAGTGGATCCGCGGCACCATCGAATTCTTCGACCTGCCCACTTCCTTCATTCGCCCGGGCGCAGAGGGGCAGCAGCCGTTGAACGCCGGCGGCGCCAGTTGGGCGCCGCTGATCTGCTACGAGATCGTCTACCCGCGCCTGGTCGCCGACAGCGCGCTGGCCGCGCAAGTACTGCTGACCATCAGCAACGACGCTTGGTTCGGGGACTCCATAGGCCCGCTGCAGCATATGCAGATGGCGCAGATGCGCGCCCTGGAAACCGGCCGCTACCTGGTGCGCGGCACCAATACCGGCATCACCGCGATCGTCGACCCGCGCGGGCAGATAGTGGAGAGGCTGCCCCAGTTCGAGCGCGCCAACATGACCGGAGAAATCCGGGCCATGCGCGGCAGTACCCCGTTTATGCTCGCCGGCATCTCGCTGGTATTCGCCCTGGCCCTGCCGATGCTGGTCGCCGCCACACTGTTGCGGCGCAGAAGCTCCCCCGACGCCGATTCGCCCCTGGCCGGCGAGTTGTCGGACTGATACCTGGAGCCAACCTCGATGCGAGGGGCCTCAGCTGAGCCTACCCTGAACCCCTTATTTCAGGGCAGATTCAGCTGACACCCGCCTCAACCGGGGCGCCAAATGTTACGGATGCGCCCCGGGCTTTCACCTAAAATGCGCAGCAATTGCGACAGGCGCCCCCGGGCGCCCGCCACAGCTGGTGCTGGCTGCTATGCTGCAAGCAATCTTTCAATATAAGACGGCGGCAAGGATGCCTTCCCATGCATTGTCTAATCAGCGGCGGCACAGGCCTGATCGGCCGACTGTTTTGCGAGCACTGGCTGGCCCGGGGCGACGAACTGACGGTGCTGAGCCGGCAGCCGGAAAAGGTGCGCAGACTCTGCGGCGAAGCCGCGCGGGGCTGCCGCGAGCCCCAGGAAGTGGAAGAGCCGGTGGATGTGGTGGTCAACCTGGCCGGAGAGCCGATCACGCACCGCTGGACCGAAAAGCGCCGCGCGGAGATCCGCAACTCCCGCCTGCGCATCACGGAGAAGCTTGTGCGCTGGTCCCTCTCCCAGGCCCAGCGCCCGCGCTACTTCCTGTCCGGATCGGCGGTGGGTTACTACGGCGACCGCGGCGGCGACCTGCTGCGGGAGAACAGCCCCCCCGGCGGCGGCTTCGCCGCGCAATTGTGCCGCGACTGGGAAGCAGCCACCCTGCCGCTACAACAGGCGGGCATCTGCGTCGGCATCATGCGCACCGCCATAGTGCTCTCCACCCGCGGCGGCGCCCTCTCCCGGATGCTGCCCCCCTTCCGCCTCGGCGTCGGCGGCCCCATGGGCTCTGGCGAACAGTGGATGAGCTGGATTCACGAGGAGGATATCGTCGGCCTGATGCTGCACGCGATCGACCGGCACCTGTGCCAGCCGTTCAACGCCTGCGCACCGGAGGCGGTGACCAATAACAGTTTTTCCCGCCTGCTCGCCAAACAGCTGCACCGCCCCTGCCTGATGCGCACGCCGGCGTGGGTGTTGAAACTGGTATTCGGGGACATGGCGGAGGAATTGCTGCTGGCCAGCCAGAAGATGGAACCGCGCACCGCGCTGGACAGCGGTTACACTTTCCAGTTTCCGACCCTGCAGCGAGCCCTGGCGGACCTGCTGCAGAAAAACGGCCACTCCAGGAAGACACGGGTGTAGGTTGGGCTGGGCTCTGCCAAGCCCAACCTACGCGGCCTCCACGCTCCTGCTGAGCGCCTCGGCCAGGTAGCGGCGGCCGGATTCACCCATTACCTGTTCCACCCGGCACTCCATGGGCGCCGAGCCCACCCACTGGGCGTGCCACCGATACCAGTGGCGCTCTTCGCCGTCGAGCCGAAGCTCGACGAAGTCCACCTCCGCCGGATTGATGCGGAACTCCCGCACTATCTGCCCGGCAAAAGTCTCGAAATTCTTGCTCACCTGGGCGGCCCCCTCGCCGGCGCAGAGGAACACCAGCTCGCGGCCGTCCTGGACCGCGCGTTTGAAACCGATCCAGACCGGTCGGTTGAGGCGGTTGTGCAGTTGAATAGGGGAAAATGATGCAGGAATGTCCTTCATCTCAGTGTTACCTCTTTTATTGTTATGGTTGCTCTCCACAGCCACTGTTCCATATCGACAATCATCAACAGGCCTTCGCTGTGGGCCAACCATCTTATGTTCGGTGCGGCTAGCGGACAAGGCAGCATCTTGCCCCAAACTGTATGAGTCGCCACCCCCCTTTGATCACCAGGTAGAAAACTGGTTCCTCAACAATTCCTGACCGGCGGCAGGGGCCACCAGTGATACCACTGGCGTGCCAGTATCTCCCGCCAGTACACCTGGGTGCGCAGCAGTGCCGGGGCGCTGGGCAGCCAGCGCAGCAGGCCGCTCTGTGCCCGCGGCAGTAGCTCCGCGGGGCTGCCCACCGGCAGCGGCTGCACCTGCAGGCCGGCGCGGGCAAATGCCTCCGCGGCGCGGGGCATATGCCACCAGTGGGTTACCAACACCACGCTCTCCACACCGGAATCGTGCAGCATGGCGGCGGTGTTGACCGCGTTTTCGGCTGTCGTACGGCTGCAATTCTCGCGCCAAGTCACCGGGCGCTGGATAAGATCCTGCAGCAGGCCGGCCATCAGCTCCGCCTCCGGCGCCCGCTCCCGCTCGTATACCCGCCCACCGCTCACCAGGAGCGGCAGCTGTGCCGGAGCCCGCCTGGCGGCCCAGACCACCCGCTCCAGGCTAGTGGCGGACAGTCGCTCGTTACCAGAATTCTCATCCCGGTAACGGCCGCCCCCCAGCACCACCACCGCCTGGGGCACGACATCCGGCGCCCCGGACATCCTGCCGAGGCGATCCCCCAGCCAGGCGGAAAACGCCGGTGTCGCCGAAATCCACAGGGCGGCGAAAGAGAGGATAGCCAGCGGCAGTGACAGTTTTGCGAAAAGCGAAGTGGAGGGGAAAAACCACAGCGCCAGGGCCAGCAGCAGGCCCAGCAGCGGCGCCAGCGGGGGCATCACCAGGGTGGTGAGGATGGTGTGCAGCTCCATTCTTATTCCTCAGAATTCGGGGTTCTGTTCCGGGAGCCGGAGCGGGGTGCGCCTTTCTGGGGCACGGGCTAGGCGCCCCCTCAATACATCCCTGCAGGCTTGTCCGCGAGGTCCTCTCGCAGACAGTCCCAGAAAGGCGCACCCCGCTCCGGCTTGTGCCAGTCGCTGCCCCATGAACTTCGAAATCTGAACCTTCAATCCTCCAGCCCACCCTCAATCTGCCGGAAGCAGCCGTAGCCGCAGCGGTGGCAGGGGGTGATCTGGGCTCCCGCCTCAGGCAGGGCGCGGTAGCCACAGCCCAGGCACTGCAGCTCCTCGCCGGCCACGGTGCGCTCCCCGGCCAGGGCCCAGGGCTTGCCCTCCTTGATACAGCGCATCAGGTTGGGCCAGGCGGTCTCGGTGGGGTCGGCGGAGTCCAGCAGCCAGCCGCCGCCGCGCTCCTCCAGGGTTTTCAGCTCGCCCCCCAGGCCGCGCAGGTAGTCCGCGGCCCGGTGCAGGTCGTCCTTCAGCCAGGCGCGCAGGAAGGCGGCCTTGTTGGCGGTCAGCTCCTCCACCGCCAGTTCCCCCTCCACCAGGTTCTCCAGATCCCGGCGCAACTCCTCCGCCAGATCCTCCTCCGGCGGCAACTTCGGTTCCTTCGTCACGGCATCCCTCCTATAATCCCGCGTTTCCGCATCTCCGCATCTTAACCGATGCACAGGGAAGCGCTCCTTGATCGCGATCAATGTTTGAGATCGCGGCCGGGGGCCGCACCCACAAAACAATGGACGGTTTTCCCGCAAATTTTGATCACAGAGTATAGGTCCCCAATCGATGGAAGAGCAGTACAACCCCTCCGCAGTCGAAGCCGCCGCCCAGCAGTACTGGGAGGAACAGAAGAGCTTTGAGGTGACCGAGGACGCCAGCAAGGAAAAATTCTACTGCCTGTCCATGTTCCCCTACCCCAGCGGCAAGCTGCATATGGGGCATGTGCGCAACTACACGATTACCGACGTGATCTCCCGCTACCAGCGCATGCAGGGCAAGAATGTGCTGCACCCGATGGGCTGGGACGCCTTCGGCCTGCCGGCGGAGAACGCCGCCATCCAGAACAGGACCGCGCCGGCCAAGTGGACCTACGCCAATATCGACTACATGAAGGGCCAGCTGAAGGCCCTGGGCTTTGGCTTCGACTGGTCCCGGGAGCTGGCCACATGCCAGCCCTCCTACTACCGCTGGGAGCAGTGGTTCTTCACCCGCCTGTACGACAAGGGGCTGGTCTACAAGAAAAACTCGGCGGTGAACTGGTGCCCCCACGACCAGACGGTGCTCGCCAACGAACAGGTGGAGGACGGCTGCTGCTGGCGCTGCGGCACCACCGTGGAACGTCGCGAGCTGGCACAGTGGTTTATCAAGATCACCGACTACGCCGAGGAACTGCTCGCCGACCTGGACAAGCTGCCCCACTGGCCGGAGCAGGTGCGCACCATGCAGCGCAACTGGATCGGCAAGAGCAAGGGTGTGGAACTCTCCTTCGCGTTGCCGCGGACCATCGCCGGCTGCGACCACTTCGACGTCTACACCACCCGCCCGGACACCCTGATGGGCGTGACCTATGTGTCCCTGGCCGCCGAGCACCCGATATCCCTGGCGCTGGCGGAGGACAATCCCGGACTGAAGACCTTTATCGCCGAGTGCAAGAAACAGTCCCTGTCCGAGGCCGACATGGCCACCATGGAGAAGAAGGGCATGGACACCGGCCTCGTGGCCATTCACCCGATCACCGGCGACGAAGTGCCGGTGTGGATCGCCAACTATGTGCTGATGGATTACGGCTCCGGTGCAGTGATGGCGGTGCCGGCCCACGACCAGCGCGACTGGGAGTTCGCGCGCAAGTACGGCCTGCCGATCAAACAGGTGGTGGCGCCCGCAGGTGGCGAGGCCATCGACCTGGACAAGGAGGCCTTTACCGAGAAAGGCAAACTGGTCAATTCGGGCGGCTTCGACGGCCTCGACTTCCAGGCTGCCTTCGATGCCATCGCCGATGCGCTCGAAGCCGCCGGCAAGGGCCGGGTCACCACCAACTACCGCTTGCGCGACTGGGGCGTATCCCGCCAGCGCTACTGGGGCGCCCCCATCCCGATGTTCAACCTGCCCGACGGCGGCGAGATCCCGGTGCCGGCGGATAAGCTGCCGATACTGCTGCCGGAGGACGTGGAGCTGGACGGCGTCCAGTCGCCGATCAAGGCCGATCCGGAATGGCGCAAAGACGAGCTGAACGGCGAGCCGGTGGAGCGCGAGACGGACACCTTCGACACCTTCATGGAGTCCAGCTGGTACTACGCCCGCTACACCTGCCCGGATTTCGAACAGGGCATGCTCGACCCGCAGCGCGCCAACTACTGGCTGCCGGTGGACCAGTATGTGGGCGGCATCGAACACGCCATCCTGCACCTCCTCTACGCGCGCTTCTTCCACAAGCTGATGCGCGACGAGGGCCTGGTGTCCAGCGACGAGCCCTTCAAGCAGCTGCTGTGCCAGGGCATGGTGCTGGCGGAGTCCTTCTACAAGGAGGTCAACGGCCACAAGACCTGGATCAATCCGGCGGAAGTGGATGTCGAGCGCGATGACAAGGGCAAGCCGATCAGGGCGGTCGAGCGCGCCAGCGGCGAGGAAGTGATTGCCGGCGGCGTGGTCAAGATGTCCAAGTCCAAGAACAACGGCATAGACCCCCACGCGGCGGTGGAGCAGTACGGCGCCGATACCGTGCGCCTGTTCACCATGTTCGCCGCGCCGCCGGAGCAAACCCTGGAATGGCACGACGCCGGCGTGGAGGGCGCCAGCCGCTTCCTGCGCAAGCTGTGGAAGACGGTGCACGGCCACCTCAATGCCGGCGACGGCAGCGCCGGGTTCGATTCCGGCGCCCTCACCGACAAACAGCAGCAACTGCGCCGCAAGACCCACGAGACCATCCAGAAGGTCGGCGACGACTACGGCCGCCGCCAGACCTTCAACACCGCCGTGGCCGCGGTGATGGAACTGCTGAACGAAGTGGGCAAGCTGGCCGAGCGCGACAGCGCCCAAGGCCTGGCGGTGGAGCGCGAGGCCCTGCAGGCCGCGGTACTGCTGCTGGCCCCGGTCACCCCGCATATCTGCCACCATCTGTGGCAGGCACTGGGCAACGCGGCACCGCTGGTGGACGCCCAGTGGCCGCTGGTGGACGAGAGCGCCCTGGTGCGCTCCAGCATCACCCTGGTGGTGCAGGTCAACGGCAAGGTGCGCGCGAAACTGGAAGCGCCGGCGGAAGCCGACAAGGAAACCCTGGAGAAGCTGGCGCTGGAAAACGAAAACGTGCAGAAATTTATCGGCGAGGCCGCGGTGCGCAAAGTCATAGTGGTACCGGGCAAACTGGTCAATATCGTCGCGAAATAAAAGGGGACTCGGGACTCGGGACTCGGGACTCGGGACTCGGGACTCGGGACTCGGGACTCGGGACTCGGGACTCGGGACTCGGGACTCGGGACTCGGGACTCGGGACTCGGGACT
>NZ_JCBAJA010000023.1:0-95903 GCF_059834885.1 Microbulbifer sp. SE14
ATAACCGTGATCTTGCCAAGCCGTTTAAATGGACAAAGGGCGCCGACACAATACTGGCCTCAGTGCAACGAGCCAAAAATATGTTACCTAATTAACCGCATGGTCCACTAGAGCACAGTAATTCTCGAGGTGCAGCTCAGGCGGGCCTATCGTTTGAATAGCAGCAACCATACTCGAGCTGCTCCGCCGCATCCGGCCGCCCTCCCGGCGTAAGGTCAAACAGAGTCCAGAGCGGCTCGACAGTGCCCAGGTGGCGCATATCCTGCCCCGGATCAGCCTGTTCGAATACCAGCTCTGATGCCCAGTGCAGCCGGATGGTCCCGTCGGGCCAGCGCTTGAATACGGTCAGGATCGGGACCTGCTGGCCGTCCGCGTCCTCGCCGCGATAGTCCCGCTTGAAGGTGTTGTCCGCAGCCGACAGCAGCCGGATGTGCTTCCACCCCCTGTCCCGCGCGAAGGCCGCGACCCGCTCGATCGGGGCCTTTGCGACCACGGCGAGGTTGCCGCCGAGCCCCTCGAAATGGGGCACAGTTCCCTCCCACATGTCGATAAGCGCGGTGCACGACGGGCAGGGCCCCTCGGCCAATGGAATTTGCGCCATGGCGCCCTCCGTCGGCCCCGGTCGCTTGTCCTGGATATGGCGGGGAAACATAAAGTGGTAGAGCAGCAGGGTATCCCCGTTGCGGAACAGTTCGGACAAGCGCACCTTTGAAGGCGCGCCCTTCTCGCCGATACAGTCGAATAGATAATCTTCGGGCACCTCGCCGCCAGGCGGTAGTGCCCTCAATTCGGCGGCGACGGCCTCCATCTCCCGTCGCAACTCTACCTCGCGCTGCAGCAGTGCATTGCGTGCGCTCCGGTATTCCGGCGACTCGTTAGGGAAAGTCACGCTCATAGTCTTTTCCTTGCGCTTCAGCTCTCACCCTGGACGGTTGTGACGCCCGGCACATCCGGCCCCAGTTCTCGGATATTCAGGTTAGCAAAATCCTGAACGGGCCAGGCACACCGGCATGCCACCTGATGACGAAGCGGAACTGATCATGGCCATATACGCGGATATCTAAATCAATGGCTATCAGATAGGCTTCTATGGTCAGATATACCCCTGTGGCCTTACTTCTGGATAGCCCGTCAGGTAGCCATATGAGTATTCACGTAACTCGCTTAACAACCAGTGATGCCGAACTCGCAACCAACACCGTCTCGGTCATGGCTCAAGTCTTTGGCGAGGGGACGGGAGCGCCTCAAAGCCATATCGAAAATCTGCTCGCAGGAGACAGTTTTTGGCTTTTGGCAGCAATTGACGGAGGCGAGCCAATTGGCGGCCTCACCGCTCATGTGCTTCCGATGACAAAGGAATCCGGCCGGGAGCTGTTTATTTACGACCTGGCCGTAAGCCCCTCCCATCAAAGACGGGGAATCGGACGTGAGCTGGTTCAGCATGCCTGCAGACTGGCCAGGGCCGAGGGCATTTCTGTCGCCTTCGTACCGGCAGACAATGAGGATCAGCATGCCCTCGATTTCTATGAAGCGATTGGCGGTGAAGCCCAGCCTGTTACCTTTTTTAACTTCGAACTCTAGGTACCCGTATTGTCAGGGATTCCTATCGTCAACCGGAAATCTTAAGAGGCCATATGGATATCAACTGGCAGGGTCTGATAACGGGGGCGATCACCGTCTTGGTCATTACCTATTTCACCAAGAAAGCGAGATTCGGAATAGAGGACGGACAGCTGAAATTCGGCCTGTTTATTAAAGGCCTAGGCCTTGCCTGCTTGATTTTTTCACTGGTACCGCTGGTTGTCCTGGTCACGGAGAACTACCAGGTTGAGAAGCCCGGGGAGACCGTTGCGCTTGTCGGGCTGGCCGTCGGCTTTGGGATTGGCGCCATCTATACCCTGGCGGAAGGCTTTCTCGTAAAAGGCCAATTCGACGATAAAGGCATCTACTTCTCCACGCCCTGGACGGGAGTGAAGAAAGAGGCCTGGCCGGATCTGGAGTCGGTAGCCTTTAACGGCTGGTGTTACTGGTATCTGCTCAGATTCAGGAGCGGAAAGATTATCCGGATCTCTTCCTATCTCGGTGGCTACGGCTATTTACTGGCTATGCTCCAGGAAATGGGGCACGACGTCTAGAAGGCGAAGGCAGCACTATGGCTGCCCTGAGCGTCAGATATTCCCCGCCACACCATTGGCAATCTGGAAGCCGATCCGCGCCGCCGTGCGTGCGGCGTGGTCCTCGATATCGAAGTAGGGATTGAACTCTGCCATATCGGCGAGACAGACCTTGTTCGATTCCAGCACCGTATCCAGCAGCGGCTCCAGCAGTTCCAGCGGCACGCCGCGGCCGGCGGGGGCGCTGACCGCGGGCATTACCGCGGCCGGCAGTACGTCCAGGCAGACAGTCAGGTAGACGAAGTCGACTCCGCCGATAAATTCGCGGATCTGCTGCTGCACCTTTTCCAGGTTCCAGCTGGTGATCTCGCGGTCGCGAATCACCCTGGCCCCCAGTTCGTCGGCGCGGCTGTAGAGGGCCGGGGTGTTGGCACTGTCGGCGGCGCCGACGCAGAGGTAGTTGAAGGGGCGGCCGTTGATCTCGCACTGTTCGGCGATCTGGTAAAAGGGCGTGCCCGAGGAGCCCTTGGGCGCGGGGATGCGCAGGTCCAGGTGGGCGTCGAAGTTGATGATGCCGAGGGTCTTGTCACGCTGCTGTTCGCGCATCCAGCGGGCCACGCCCTGGTAGCTGCCGAAGGCGATCTCGTGGCCGCCGCCGAGCACCAGCGGGAAGTGGCCGCCGGAGAGGAGTTCGGTAATGCGCGCGCCGAGCATCGACTGGGCGGATTCCAGGTCTTCCTTTTCGATCTTGACGTTGCCGGCGTCGTACAGGGGTGCGTCGAAGGTGGCGGGCAGGTTGGCCATGGCCAGGCGCAGTATGCGCGGGCCCTTGGCGGCGCCAATGCGGCCCTTGTTGCGGCGCACGCCCTCGTCGGAGACGAAGCCGAGAATCGCCAGGCCTGGTTCGCTGTCCAGCTGCAGCGGCGAGATGCGCTGGTGCCAGCGCTCGCCGGCCTTGCCGTCCTCGGTGTCGGTGCGGCCGCTCCACAGGCGCATATCAGCCAGCTGTAACATCTCTGCCTCCTACTGTTTTACCAGCGAAGAATATCTGTGCCGGTTTCAGCGCGCCCACTTCGTAGGCCAGCTGGTCGGGGGTATCCATCGGCCAGAGCGCCATGTCGGCGCGCAGGCCGGGGCGCAGCACGCCGCGGGAGCAGCAGAGCCCCAGGGCGCGCGCCGCCGAGCGGGTGACGCCGGCGAGGGCCTCGGCGGGGGTCAGGCCGAACAGGTTGCAGCCCATGTTCATCATCAGGCGCAGGGATGCGATGGGGCAGCTGCCCGGGTTCAGGTCGGTGGACAGGGCCATGGACACACCGGACGCGCGCAGCTTTTCCACCGGCGGTATCTGGGTCTCGCGCAGCGTGTAGAAGGCGCCGGGCAACAGTACCGCGACGGTGCCGCTCTCGGCCATGGCTGCCACATCGGCGTCGGTGATGTATTCGATATGGTCGACGGACAGGGCGCTGGCCCTGGCGGCCATGGCGGTGGCGCCGGTGCGCGCCAGTTGTTCCGCGTGCACCTTTACCGGCAGGTCGAGTTTTTTCGCGCAGTCGATGACCCGCTGGCACTGCTCGACGGAGAAGGCGATGGATTCGCAGAACATGTCCACGGCGTCGGCCAGCTGTTCCTTGGCCACCGCCGGCAGTATCTGCTCACACACCAGGTCGATATATTCGTCCGCGCGGCCGTCGTATTCCGGCGGCAGGGCGTGGGCGGCCAGGCAGGTGGTGGTGATTTCCACCGGGTGGTGCTGGGCCAGGCGGCGGGCGGTGCGCAGCTGTTTCAGTTCGGTGTCCAGGTCGAGGCCGTAGCCGGATTTGATCTCCACCGTGGTCACGCCCTCGGACATCAGGGCGCGCAGGCGCGGCTCGGCGGCGGCGTACAACTGCTCGGCACTGGCCGCGCGGGTGGCGCGCACCGTGGACAGGATGCCGCCGCCGGAGCGCGCCACTTCCTCGTAGCTCTCGCCGCCGAGGCGGCGGGCGAATTCAGACGCGCGGTGGCCGCCGTATACCAGGTGGGTGTGGCAGTCGATCAGGCCCGGGGTCAGCCACTGGCCCTCGCCATCCAGGGTCTTGTCCGCGGCGCAGTCCGGTAGCTCCCCGCGCGGGCCCAGCCAGACGATCTTGCCCCCGGTCACTGCCACGGCGGCGTCCTCCACGGCGCCGTAGCCCCCGCGGATCGAGGGGTCCATGGTGGCGGCGTGGATATTGGTAATCAGCAGGTCACAGCGTTCTGTCATAGATACTCTTTTCCCGACACCGGGGCGACCTTTCGGGTGCCGGCGGCGCGGTTTTCCTTTTTCTAACCATAGTCGCTCGGTCAATCGACCGGGCGGTTTCTAGATTTGGTGGGTTCGCCTCTACATGTCCGGTGCAGTGGATGGCGATGACCCGGCGCAACGGATCGCGATGGCTTGACAGTGATCGGCGGGGCGACCATAGTAGCCAAGTTCTTGTATATACAACCATATACAAGCTGATACAGCACTTTACCGAAGTCCATGAATACTGCAACTCCCAATACCGGCGAGCCCCGCTACGCGGCCATCAAGCGCCACATCCGCCACCAGATCGAGACCGGCAGCTGGCCGGTGCACTTTCGGGTGCCGTCTGAAAACGATCTCGCCCGGGAGTTCAGTGTCAGCCGCATGACCGCGCGCCGCGCCCTGACCGAGCTGACCGACGAGGGCGTGCTGATGCGCTCCCAGGGCCTGGGCACCTTCGTCGCCGAGCCAGTGCCGGCGGGCTCGCTGCTGGAGGTGCGCAATATTGCCGACGAGATCTCGGCCCGCGGCCACAGTTACAGCAATCGCATTCTATTGTTGCAGGAGTGCGAGGCCGCGGCCGATGTGGCCCGCGCGCTGGGCATGCCGGAGGGCGCGCGCGTCTTTCACTCGATCATAGTGCACTGCGACAACGAGCTGCCGATCCAGTGGGAGGAGCGCTTCACCAACCCGGCGCTGGCGCCCGACTACCTGCAGCAGGATTTCAGTGCGACCACCCCCAACGCCTACCTGTCCCGGGTGGCACCTCTGACCGAGGCGGATACCACCGTGGAGGCGATAGCGGCGGAGCCGGCGATCAGCGAGGCGCTGGCGATCGAAGTGAACAGCGCCTGCCTGCAGATCTGGCGGCGCACCAAGAGCAGCACCGGCACCGTGAGTTTTGCGCGGCTGGTGCATCCGGGGAATCGTTACAGGTTGGGTGCACAACTCAGGTTCTGACGAATTTGCATTCGCCCGACCCCGCTGCCGCCGGCTGGTTTTGTGCCGGCGGCGGCACGGGCGAACACAAGCTTCGCCCCTAGGGGGCAGATTTTCGCTGTAGGAGCGGCCGTTGGCTGCGATCGAGTTTTCCGGTTTCACCCGAGTCAGATCGCGGCCAACGGCGGACGGCCGCCCCGCCGCTCCTACAAAGTATAAGTTAACGCCTTCGAGAAAATATTTGCGAGGTAATTATGACCACCGATAAACGCCACGACCCCAGCCGCAAAATCGCCGCGCCCACCGGCACCCGGCTGAATGCCAAGAGCTGGCTCACCGAGGCGCCGCTGCGCATGCTGATGAACAACCTGCATCCGGACGTGGCCGAGCGTCCGGAAGACCTCGTGGTCTACGGCGGTATCGGCCGCGCCGCGCGGGACTGGGAGTGCTACGACAAGATCGTCGAGGTGCTGAAGCGCCTGGAGGACGACGAGACTCTGCTGGTGCAGTCCGGCAAGCCGGTGGGCGTGTTCAAGACCCACGCCGACGCGCCGCGGGTGCTGATCGCCAATTCCAACCTGGTGCCCCACTGGGCCAACTGGGAGCACTTCAACGAGCTGGATAAGAAGGGCCTGGCCATGTACGGGCAGATGACTGCCGGCTCCTGGATCTATATCGGTTCCCAGGGCATTGTGCAGGGCACCTACGAGACCTTCGCCGCGGTGGCGCGCCAGCATTTCGACGGCGAGTCCAACGGCCGCTGGATCCTGACCGGCGGTCTCGGCGGCATGGGCGGCGCCCAGCCGCTGGCGGCGACCATGGCCGGTTTCAGCATGATCGCGGTGGAGTGCGACGAGACCCGCATCGACTTCCGCCTGCGCACCGGCTATGTGGACAGGAAGGCCACCAGCCTCGACGAGGCGCTGCAGATCATCGAAGCGGCGAAAGAAAAGGGCGAGGCGGTTTCCGTCGGCCTGCTCGGCAACGCCGCGGATATTTTCCCGGAAATCGTCGCGCGCAATATCCTGCCCGACTCGGTCACCGACCAGACCTCCGCCCACGACCCGCTGAACGGCTACCTGCCTAAGGGCTGGACCCTGGCGCAGGCCGCCGAGATGCGCAAGTCCGATCCAGCGCTGGTGGTCAAGGAGGCGAAGAAATCCATGGCCATCCAGGTGGAGGCGATGCTGGAGCTGCAGAAGCGCGGCGCGGCCACCCTGGACTACGGCAACAATATCCGCCAGATGGCCTTCGAGGAGGGGGTGAAGAACGCCTTCGATTTCCCCGGCTTCGTGCCCGCCTATATCCGCCCGCTCTTCTGCGAGGGCGTGGGTCCTTTCCGCTGGGCGGCCCTGTCCGGCAACCCGGAGGATATCTACAAGACAGACGCAAAAGTTAAGGAACTGATTCCGGACAACCCGCAGCTGCACAACTGGCTGGACATGGCCCGCGAGCGCATCCAGTTCCAGGGGCTGCCGGCGCGCATCTGCTGGGTGGGCCTGAAGGACCGCGCGCGCCTGGCGCTGGCCTTCAACGAGATGGTCGCCAACGGCGAGCTGGAAGCGCCGGTAGTGATCGGCCGCGACCACCTGGACTCCGGCTCCGTGGCCAGCCCCAATCGCGAAACCGAATCCATGCTGGACGGCAGCGATGCGGTGTCCGACTGGCCGCTGCTGAACGCGCTGCTGAATACCGCCAGCGGCGCCACCTGGGTGTCCATCCACCACGGCGGCGGCGTGGGCATGGGCTTCTCCCAGCACGCCGGTGTGGTGATCGTCTGTGACGGCACAGAAGCGGCGCAGAAGCGCATCGCCCGCGTGCTGTGGAACGACCCGGCCACCGGTGTGATGCGGCATGCGGATGCGGGTTACGAGATTGCGAAGCAGTGCGCCAAGGAGCAGGGGCTGGACCTGCCGATGCTTTGATCGGGACTCGGGACTCGGGACTCGGGACTCGGGACTCGGGACTCGGGACTCGGGAAAAATCGTAGGGTGGATAAGCTTCAAGCGCATCCACCGGCCGATGCGGCGGATGCGCTTGAAGCTTATCCGCCCTACGGACATGGGAATATAAAGTTATTTCGGTGAAAGAATTTATGTACAAACTGGAAATCGATCCCGGCCAACTGAGCCTGGCCCAACTGCGCCGCGTCGCGCGCGAGCCGGTCACACTGTCACTGGCCAAAAGCGCCTACCCGGCCATCGAGGCCTCCGCCAAGACCGTCGCCCAGGTGCTGAGCGAGGGCCGCACCGTCTACGGCATCAACACCGGTTTCGGCCTGCTGGCCAACACCCGTATCGAGAAGAAGGACCTGGAAAACCTGCAGCGCGCCATTGTGCTCAGCCACGCCGCCGGCACCGGCAACTTTATGGATGCGGCCACCGTGCGCCTGCTGATGGTGCTGAAGATCAACTCCCTCGCGCGCGGCTTTTCCGGCGTGCGCGCCGAGCTGATCGAGGCGCTGATTGCGCTGGTCAACGCGGAGGTTTTCCCGGCCATCCCGGAGAAGGGATCGGTGGGCGCCTCCGGCGACCTGGCCCCGTTGGCGCATATGAGCGTGGTGCTGCTGGGCGAGGGCGAGGTGTTTATCGACGGTGTGCGCAAGCCCGCCAAAGAGGGCCTGAAAAAGGCCGGCCTGGAACCGATGACCCTGGCCCCGAAGGAGGGCCTGGCGCTGCTGAACGGCACCCAGGCCTCCACCGCCTTTGCGCTGCTGGGCATGTTTGCCGCGGAGGACCTGTTCGCCGGAGGTCTGGTGGCCGGCGCCCTCTCCCTGGAAGCGGCCAAGGGTTCGCGCCGCCCGTTCGATGATCGCATCCACGCGGCGCGCGGCCAGAAGGCGCAGCGCGAGGTGGCGGCAGCCTACCGCGAGCTGCTCGGCGATAGCAGCCAGATCGGCGAGTCGCACCAATTCTGCGAAAAGGTGCAGGACCCCTATTCCCTGCGCTGCCAGCCGCAGGTGATGGGCGCCTGCCTGCAGCAGATCCGCTTCGCCGCGGAGGTGCTGCTGTCGGAGGCCAACGGTGTGTCCGACAACCCGCTGGTGTTTACCGACGAGGAAAACCCGGAATACTCCGACATCATCTCCGGTGGCAACTTCCACGCCGAACCGGTGGCCATGGTGGCCGACAACCTGGCCTTGGCGCTGGCGGAAATCGGTGCGCTGTCCGAGCGTCGCATGGCGCTGCTGATCGACACCAACCTGTCCGGCCTGCCGCCCTTCCTGGTGGAGAACGGCGGGGTCAACTCCGGCTTTATGATCGCCCAGGTAACCTCCGCGGCACTGGCCAGCGAAAATAAATCCCTGGCCCACCCGGCCAGCGTCGACTCGCTGCCGACCTCCGCCAACCAGGAGGACCATGTGTCCATGGCCACCTTCGCCGGCCGCCGCCTGCGGGATATGGCCGACAACACCTGCGGCATTCTCGCGGTGGAACTGCTGGCCGCCTGCCAGGGCCTGGACTTCCGCGCACCGCTGAAGACCACGGACAGGCTGGAAGAGGCCAAGGGCATGCTGCGCCAGCGGGTGTCCTTCTACGACAAGGACCGCTACTTTGCGCCGGATATCGAGGAGGCCAAGCAGCTGCTGGCCAGCGCGGCCTACCTGAAGTTTGTGGACCCCCAACTGCTGCCCAGCTGTCACTGATCTCTAACTTTTCCAAAAAGGCGCCGCGTTCAACCGGCGCCTTTTCTTTTTGGACCTTCTCCTCCTGCGTTCGCTTTCCAAGCACCGGGCAGTGTGCAATGCTGCCCGCGGAGTAACGGATGTACACCGAAGAATAATGCAGGAATCAGCCATGAAAAAATCAATCGGATTTTTAGCGGTAATCTCACTCTTTGCACTGATCAGTGCCTGCGGTCCCAAGGGCGATTCGACAGCCGAAATCAAAAACGAAGAGACCCTAGCCGATAGCAAGCCGCAGCAGGTCGAGTTGATCGACCGACAGCTGCTGTTCGGCAACCCAGACCGTTTCCAGGGACGCCTCAGCCCGGACGGCAGCAAGATGAGTTTTCTTGCCCCGCTCAACGGGGTGATGAATGTATGGGTGGCCCCTGCCGGCGATATCGAGGCCGCCGAACCGGTCACCCGGGACACCGGACGCGGTATCCGAGTGCACTTCTGGGCGCTGGACAGCGAGCACCTGCTGTATACCCGCGACCAGAACGGTGACGAAAACTGGCACCTGTACAGCATCGACCTGGAGAGCAGGGAAATCGTCGACCTGTCCCCCTACGAGGGTGTGCAGGCGCAGATGGTGGCCCAGAGCGAGTCGCACCCGGGTATCGTGATCGCCGGTATGAACGATCGCGATGCGCGCTGGCACGATCTGTACAGGGTGAACCTGAAGACAGCCGAGCGGGAACTGATCCTGGAGAACGACGGCTTCGCCACCTTTTTCTTCGACAATGACCTGCAGCTGCGCCTGGCCACCGAGTCGACGCCGAGCGGCGGTTTCAATGTGTTCGAGTGGCGCGACGAGGAGTGGCTGCAACTGTTCGAGATCCCCGTCGAGGATACCTTCACTACTGAGATCCTCGGCTTCGATGCCGCCGACAGCGGTATCTATATGCTCGACAGCCGCGAGAGAGACAAGGCGGCGCTGGTGCACCTGGATCTGGAGTCCGGCGGTACCGAGCTGCTGGCGGAGTCCGAGCGGGCCGATATCTCCAAGGTATTTTTCCACCCGCGCAATCACGAACCCATCGCCTACGCGGTTAACGTGCACACTAAAAAGTGGACGGCGCTGAAAGAGGATTACGCGAACAATTTCGCCGCGCTGAATGCCAAGGTGGAGGGCGATTTCGAGATACTGGGCTCCACACTGGACGCCGCCAGATGGGTGCTGTACACGGACCGCGGCAACGCCTCTCCGGTCTACCAGGTGTTCCACAGCGGAGACAACAAGCTGGAGCAACTCTTCGCCACCAATCCGAAACTGGATGGCCTGCCGCTGGCAAAGATGTATTCGCAGACGATCCGCTCACGGGATGACAAGGAACTGGTCTCCTACCTGACCCTGCCGGTAAACGCCGATAAGGACGGCTCCGTGTCCGCGCCGGTGCCCATGGTGCTGCTGGTGCACGGCGGTCCCTGGGGGCGGGACAATTTCGGCTACTCCGGCACCGTGCAGTGGCTGGCCAACCGCGGCTACGCGGTGCTGCAGGTGAACTTCCGCGCGTCCACCGGCTTCGGCAAGGATTTCGTCAATGCCGGCAACGGCGAGTGGGCCGGTGCCATGCACGACGACCTGATCGACGCCGTCGACTGGGCCATCGAGAAGGGCATCACCACGGCGGACAGGGTCGCGATCATGGGCGGCAGCTACGGCGGCTATGCAACCCTGGTGGGCCTCACCTTTACACCGGAGAAATTCGCCTGCGGTGTGGACATTGTCGGTCCCTCCAACCTGAATACGCTGCTGGACTCGATTCCGCCCTACTGGGAGAGCTTCAGGAATACCCTGCACGCGGCGGTGGGCAATCCGGAGACGGAAGAGGGGCGGAAAATGCTCGCGGAGCGCTCGCCACTGAACCGCGCCAACAAGATAGTGAAGCCGCTGCTGATAGGCCAGGGCGCCAACGACCCGCGGGTGAAGCAGGCCGAGTCGGACCAGATAGTCGCGGCCATGAAGGAAAAGGACATACCGGTGACCTACATCCTCTACCCGGACGAGGGTCACGGCTTCCAGAAACCGGAAAACAAGCTCTCTTTTTTCGCCGCCTCCGAGGCCTTCCTGGCGGACTGTCTCGACGGTCGCTACCAGCCGATAGGCGAGGATCTGGCCGACTCCAGCATCCGGGTGGTGCACGGCGCAGACTTTGTGCCCGGCCTCGCCCAGGCACTGGATAAGGCGAAAGTCATCGCCACCAATATGGAATCCGCCGACTAGATTCCCCATTTCCCGGTGGCGCCGCCCGGCGCCACCGGTGCCTGCCTCCAGATACCCCGCCATTAAAAAGCCCGAGTTGAGGAAATTTGCGCCAAGCCTGCTAGGCTGATTATTAGACGTTTTACCCGCCAACAGGCGCGGAGGTCTGAATGAAACGGCTGCCCGAGAGGCTGCTGCTGTCCGGCGCCTGCTGCGCGCTGGTCGCCGCGGCCGCCCTGACGCTGCCGGCCTGCAACGGCAGCGGTTATACCGCCCGCAGCACCACCGTAACCGGCAGGGCCTACTACCGGGTCGGCGGACCCTACTATCACTGCCACCCCAATGGCGTCTGCCACAATGCGCGCCACCCCGACTACTACTGGAGCGGCGGCTACTACCGCCCCAGGCCGCCCTATTACTACTACCCGCCGGTAAGACCACGGCCCAGGCCCTACTGACGGGGCATGAATCCCAACCCCGGCGAGCGACACGCAAGTGCCGCAGGGAATGCCGTAATCAACGGAGCTTCCCTTAATCGGAGATTGCGTATGAACAGAGTCCTCAAAACCAGTCTGGTCGCCGCCACGGTCTGCACCGCCCTCACCCTGGGTGCCTGCGTGACCGATGGCTACTACGGGGGTGGCTACTACTCCACCTATCCCTATTCGCGTCCCTACGTCTATCCATCCAGCAGTGTCTACCTCTACTACTCGTCGCCGCGCTATTACCGCTACCGGTATCACCCGCGCTATCGCTACTACCGCTACGGTCGCCCCTACTATCGCAGTGACTACTATCGCTACCGCGGCCACCAGTACTACCGCGGCCGTCCCGGCTACTACGGCCGCCCGGGCTACCGCAGCCGCCCTCACTACCGCAGCCCGGGACGGTCGTATCACCGCCCCAGCGGCAGGCACCGCCCGGCCTATCGGCGCTGAGTAGCCACAGGCTCCCCCCTCCCCGCCGCTGACAGCGGCGGGGGTTTTCCCGTGAAGTCCTGGCGATGAACAGATTCCGTAGACACGGGGTGATTCTCGCCGCCGTTTGCGTCGCGATCGGACTGAGCGCCTGTACCAGCGGTGGTTATTACCATTCCACCGGACCCGCAGTTACCGGTGCGCGCCCCTACGCCTATCCCTCCAGCGGGACTTATTATTCCGGTGGCGGCGGACGCCATATCCCCAGCAGCAGGTACCGCGGGGAGGGGCGCGGCAGAAAACGATAGGCCCTGCTCTCATACCTTGGTCATACAGACCACCCCCGCCGCCGCTGTTAGCATTTTCGAAAATGAGCAGCGAAACCCTGCGATTTGCACCTGCCAACGCGTTGGATTTTGCAGAGCCGGATAACAGCCGCGGGAGTACTCAGTGCAGCGGGAACAGAAACAACCAGTCTTGATTACCGGATCCACCAGCGGCATTGGCCTGGCCATA
The DNA here is from genome assembly GCF_059834885.1 of Microbulbifer sp. SE14. Lineage (NCBI taxonomy): Bacteria > Pseudomonadati > Pseudomonadota > Gammaproteobacteria > Cellvibrionales > Microbulbiferaceae > Microbulbifer > Microbulbifer sp. SE14. The sequence goes on from NZ_JCBAJA010000023.1 coordinate 12,623, forward strand.
GCCCACGGCATGGCCCGCGCCGGTCACGCGGTAATGTTGCACGGCCTGGTCGGGTCCGAACAGGGAGAGCAGCTGCGGCGGGAATTCCGCGCAGAATACGCTGTGGACTGCGGCTTCAGCGCGGCAAATATCGAATCCGAAGCCGGCTGTGCACAACTGGCGGCGGAGACCCGCGAGGCCATCGGCAACCCCGGTATCCTGGTCAACAACGCGGGGGTGCAGTTCACCGCCGAGGCCCACGAATTTCCCGCGGAGCAGTGGCACAAGATCCTGGCCATCAACCTGAGCGCGGCCTTTTTCCTCAGCCGCGACCTGCTGCCGGGCATGCGCGCCGGCAACTGGGGGCGCATCGTCAATATCTCCTCGGTGCACGGCCTGGTGGCCTCGGAACAAAAGGCCGCCTACTGCGCCGCCAAGCACGGCCTGGTCGGGCTGACCAAGGTGCTGGCGCTGGAAAATGCCGGTTTCGGTATCACCGCCAATGCCATCTGTCCGGGCTGGGTGGAGACACCGCTGATCCAGCCGCAGATAGAAACCATAGCGCGGGACGAGGGTATAGACCTGGAGGCGGCGCGGGCACAATTGATCGGTGCCAAGCAGCCGCTGGCCCGGGCAACCAAACCGCAGGCCATCGCCGAACTGGTGCTCTACCTGTGCGGCGACTTTGCCGGCACCATTACCGGCGCCGCCCTGCCGGTGGACGGGGGCTGGAGCGCGCAGTAACATCTCCGCACCCTTGATAATTTTTATAACAGGGTGTGAAGTGAACTACCGACTGCTGATTGCCGACGACCACCCCCTCTACCGCGACGCCCTGGCGACCACCCTGTCGCGCCACTTCCCGGAATGCGAACTGCTGCAGAGTGAAGACCTGCAGTCCACTCTGGAACAACTGCAGAATTCCACTATCGATTTACTGCTGCTGGACCTGAATATGCCCGGCAGCGAGGGCTTCAACGGCCTGGCGCAGATACGCAACGACCACCCGGCGGTGCCGGTGGTTGTGGTATCCGGCAGCGACAAAAATTCCGTAGTGCAACAGGCGGCCGGCTTCGGCGCCAGCGGCTTTCTGTCCAAGACCGCGATGCCGGAAGAAATACTGCAGTGCATCGAACAGGTGATGGCCGGCGAGCAGTGGTTCAACCCCGAGGCACTGCAGAGTGCCGAGGAGACGAATCTCGCCGAACGCCTGGGGCGGTTGACGCCGCAGCAGCTGCGCATTTTCCAGATGATCGCCCGGGGCATGCTGAACAAGCAGATCGCCTTCGAACTGGAAATCACCGAGCCCACGGTAAAGAGCCATGTGACCGCGATCCTGCGCAAGCTGGAGCTGCGAGATCGCAAGCAGTTGATTCGCGAGGCGCAGTCCCTGGTGGACATTTGATGTCGCCTGATTCGTAGGGTGGATAAGCGTCTAGCGCATCCACCTGTCGCCACCGCAAAATGGTGGATGCGCTTGACGCTTATCCACCCTACAGAAAATCTGGGAGTTTACAGAATACCGCGCACGAATTCGGCCAGATAGCGGTAGAATTTCTCGCAGGCCGCGGGTACCAGCGATTCCAGATTCAGGAATGCGTGCACCATATCCTCGAAATGCAGCATATCCACCGCGACGCCCGCCCCCCGCAGTTTTTCCAGATACTCGAACCCCTCGTCCCGCAGCGGGCAGAATTCGGCGGTGACCATCAGCGTCTTAGGCAGATTGCCGGAAAATTCGCCGTGCAGCGGTGATGCATCGCGGCGATTTTCCGCCCCCTGGAAGTAGTTGTCGAAATACCAGCCGATCTTTTCCTTCTCCAGCAGATAGCCGCTGCCATTTTCCTCGACAGACGCAGTCTGCATGGTGTAGTCGAGACTGGGATAGATCAGCACCTGGGCGGCAATCGCGTGGTGCTGGTGTTGCAGCAGCCTGGTGGCAGAGGCACAGAGGGCGCCGCCGCCGGAATCGCCCATCAGTATCCAGCGGTCCTCGTGGACCATGGATTTTTTTTCCAGCGCCGCGCCCAGCCCGTTAACTACAGAAAGCAGGTCCTGCAGCCCCGCCGGGTAGGGATTTTCCGGAGCCAGTCGGTAATCGACGGATACAACCATGCGATTACAGTTTGCGGCGATGCGCCGGCAGATGGGATCGTAGACGGTCACGCTGCCGGCCATATGGCCGCCGCCGTGGCAGTAGATAATGGCCGGGCCGGGCTCGATATTATCGGGACGATAGATGCGCACCGGCACCGCGTAGTGGTTGCCGGGAACCAGGGTTTCGCACACCGCCATCTCCGGTCCCGGCTCCACAAAGGCGCGCGTCAGGTTGGCCAGGCTCTCCCGCGCGCTGATCGGCGTCGGCTCGAAACCCGCCGCCTTCAATTGCGCCAGTTGTGCGTTGACGCCGGCGAGCCACTCGGCCAGTTTCGGATCAAGCTGCCGCATTCTCTACTCCGCTTTCAGTAGTCTCGGGCTTCCTGCCGCTCTCCGGCAACAGGAAGGAAAATACAAACAGGGACGCGGAACAGGCCACGGCGAAATAGGCCGCGTAGGCCGGCCGGCCGCTGAAATCCGCCAGCAGGCCGGCGCCGTACATCAGCGCCGTCTCCACGCCGTAGGAAATGGACCAGAACATCGCAAAGGTCACCGTGATGCGCGCCGGCGTCATGCCCGGCAGCTCCTGTGGCAGCGTCACCAGTGCGGTCATCGGCAGGAACATAAAGAAGCCGGCCAGCGCCGCGGCGGCGTAGGCGATAAACGGGTTGCGGCTCGCCAGCATCAGCGCGGCGAAGGTCACCAGCGCCAGGCCGGAGTAGCGCAGCACCGGCAGGCGCAGCGGGTAGCGCCTGGTCACCAGGATGCCGGCGACGGTGCCGACCATGCCGGCGAATATCATCACCGCCGAGAGGTGTTGGCTCGCCACCGCAAAGCCGTCGATCAGCGGGAATAGCGCGAAGACGGCGATATAGCAGAAGAGCACGCCGCAGTAGGCCAGCGGCAGCCACCAGTTGAAGCTCTCGCCCATGCCCTGGCGCAGGCCGTAGTTGTCACCGGCCTTGTCCCGCCCGCCCGACAGCGAGAAGTCCTCCGCCGACAGCCACCAGAGCAGCGCCAGCGCCGCCACCATCACGCCGTAGAGAGCGACCACCGACTGCCAGCCGCCCATCCAGGTCGCCAGCGCGCCGGTGGACAAGAGTGCGACCAGGTTGCCGGTATTGAAGGCCGCCGCGTTGACGCCGTTGATCAGCGGCCGCTCGTCCGCGGAAAAATAGTGCAGCACCACCGGGTTGAAATACACAATGGCCAGGGCGCCGCCGAGTCCCAGTGCCAGGCGCGACAGCAACCAGCCGCCGTAGTCCCCCGCCAGTGCGCCCAGGCCGCCGGCGGCGATCAGCAGTATCGCCAGCGCGAAGGCCCGCCTGACCCCGAGACGCATCAGCAGCATCGCCGCCGCCAGGTTGCCGGCGATCTTCGCCAGGGTGATGACGTTGCTGCCCCAGGTGGCATTGGCGAAACCGGCCTCGCCGAATGAGGACTGTATCTCCGGTGTCAGTATGGCCCCGGACACCCAGGAGGCGGCGAAGAGGGCGTAGGCGGTGAACATCAGGGCTTCGAGCAAATATTTTTTCATTTTTTTAGTTCGACATTTGAGTGTTAGGCATGCCTACCCTGCGTATCTCTACCTGTAGGAGCCTGCTTGCAGGCGATAAAGAGCGGAACTCCGTAGCCTTTCGCCTGCAAGCAGGCTCCTACAGCACAATTTTGCGAGTCCCGAGTCCCGAGTCCCGAGTCCCGAGTCCCGAGTCCCGAGTCCCGTAGGGTGCGCCGCGCGCACCGGCACCGCTATACGACCTTGGTCGCAGGCTCCTCTGAAACCAGCTGCTTCTGCCGCGCCTGCAGCAGCGCGCGCAGCGCCGCCGGGCGCAGGGGTTTCTGCAGGAACTGCCAGCCCTGGTACTGGGCGCGGTTCTTGACCAGGTCGGTGTTCTCGGCGGAGATGATCGCGCAGGGCACGGGTTCGCCCCAGCGGGACATCAGCTCCCCCGCCAGGCCTATGCCGTCGATGCTGTCGTCCAGGTGGAAGTCCATCAGCAGCAGGTCCGGCCGCGCCAGCCGCAGCGCCTGCTCGCGGTTGCGCGCACACTCGATGCGGCAGCCCCAGCCGCCGAGCAGCGCCTGCATCGCCTCCAGGATGGCGGGCTCGTTGTCGACGCAGACCACCCGCAGCTGCAGCGTCGCCGGCGACTTGGGCAACTGTGCCGGCGCCGGGGCTCTGCGCGCCTCCCGCTGCGCCCGCGACAGGCGCACGCGGAAGACACTGCCGCGCCCCGGTTGCGACCTCAGATCGATGGGCGAGTCCAGCAGGCGACACAGTCGCTCCACCGTGGCCAGGCCGAGGCCGTAGCCCTGTTCTCTATCAAAGTCCCTATCCACCCCGCCCAGGCGACAGAACTCACGGAAGATATTCCGCTGCTGCGACGACTCGATGCCGCAACCGGTATCCCAGACCTCCAGGGAGACACCGTCGCCCCTCCCGCGCGCGCCTATCAGCACGCCGCCGCTGCGGGTGTACTTGATCGCGTTGTCGAGGAGGTTCTGCACCACCCGGCGCAGCATTTTTTCGTCGCTCATTACCCAGAGGCAGGTGGGGCGATAGCGCAGCCGGATATTGCGGCTGCCCGCGGCGAGGCGCGCCTGCTCGACCACGTCGAAGAGCACCTTGTCCAGTTCGGTGGGGCGGATATTCGGGTGGATGTCGCCGGCGTCCATGCGCGCTATCTGCAGCATATCGGTAATCAGCTGCTCCGCCGCGGCCAGGGCGCTGTCGGCGCGGCTCAGCAGGCTGCGGCTGTCGCCGTCCAGCCTGCGCCCGCTGAGCGCATCGAGAAACAGGCGGCTGGCGTTCAGTGGCTGCACCAGGTCGTGGCTGGCGGCGGCGAGGAAGCGGGTCTTGCCGCGGCTGGCCGCCTGCAATTCGCTGTTCAGTGCCCGCAGCTCGATATTGAGGGTCTGCAATTCCTGCGTGCGCGCGGCGACCTTCTGCTCCAGGGAGTTTTTCACCTCGGTCAGTTCACCCAGGGCGCGCTGGTAATCGGACACATCGGTATAGGTGGTCACGAAGCCGCCGCCGGGCAGCGGGTTGCCGCGGATTTCCAGCACAGTGCCGTCGGTGCGGTGGCGCTGTACCCGGTAGGCGGTGCCGGCCCTCAGGTGTTCCACCCGTTTCTCCACATGCGTCTCCACCGAACCCGGGCCACACTCGCCGCGGCTGGCGTTGTAGCGCACCAGCTCCGCCACCGGCTGGCCGACGTAGATCATCGACGACGGATAGCGGAACAGCTCCACATAGCGCCGGTTCCAGGCCACCAGGTTGAGATTGGCATCCACCACCGAGATGCCCTGGTCGATATTGTCGATGCTGCTCTGCAGCAGCCCGCGCCCGAACTGGTAGATGGCCGAGGCCTGCTCCAGTGTCTGGGTGCTGGCGCCGGCGCTGCCCAGCTGGCGCACCAGCCGGCGCGCGCTGGTGGAGCCGACAATGCCGGCGAGAATTTTTTCCACCGCGCCGCGATAGTCTTTGCTGGACTCCTCCTCCAGGCTCGCCCCCTGCAAATTTTCAAAGGCCCGGGCCGCCGCGTCGCCACCGACGAAACGCGCCAGCAGTTCGCGCAGCTGTGCCTTGTCCACCGGCGCCTCCTCGACGCCGCGGCCCAGCGGGCGCCAGTAGTGCAGGGTCGCGGAAACCAGCAGCAGGACTGCGCCGTTCAGCCCCAATCCGAATACGCAGCTGATCGACAGCGCGCTCCACCGCAGATCCAGCCACTGCGCCAGCAGGTCCACGCGTCCCACCGCCGCCGGCAGCGCCGACAGGGCCCAGACCGCACTGCCTGCCGCGAGCCCGGCGATAACCCCGGCCGCGCGCAGGCGCAGCCACTGCTTCGGCCAGCAGACGGCGGCAATCATCGACGGCGCCAGCTGTGCCACCAGCGCCAAAGACAGCAGGCCGAAGGTACCCAGGCGCACCCCCGCGCCTATGGCCTCGTTGACCCCGAAGGCGGCGAGCATGATCAGCGCGATGATGCCGCGGCGCACCCGGCGCAGGTCGGAACCCAGCGCCCCACCGGCGGGGCGGCTTGCGATACGCTGCAGCCACCAGGGCACCACCATGGTGTTGGCGATCATCGTCGACAGGGCGATGGTGGCGATGATCACCATGCTGGAACCGGCGGACAGGCCGCCGATAAAGGCCAGCAGGGACAGCCACTCGGAACCGCCCTGCAGGGGTATACCGAGCACGAAGCGCTCGGGATTGTCGTAGGAGGCCGGTAGCCACAGCAGCCCGCCGTAGCCCACCACCAGAATCGCCACCGACAGGATGCCCAGGTAGAGAGGGATCAACTTCCGCACCGGGCCTATATCCCCCTCGCCGTCGCTCTCGATCATCAGGATATGGAACTGCCGCGGCAGGCAGAAGATGGCCGCCATGCCCAGTACCACCACGGCGAAGAAGCCGGTATCCGCCGGGCGCGCCTCGGCGAGCTGCGCCACCCGCTCGCTGGCCAGCGCGGCGCGGGCCAGGTCGGCGGCGCCGTCGAAAGCGCTGCCCAGCACAAACCAGGCCACCGCGACGAAGGCGCCTATCTTGATCAGCGCCTCGAAGGCCACCGCCAGCAGCATGCCGTTGCGGTGCACGCTGCTGTCGATATGGCGGGTGCCGAACAGCAGCGCAAACAGGCCGATGGTCGCGCTGACGATCGCGGTCACCACCGAGGAACTGGCGGAGGAATTAATAGCCCGACTGTCGGCAAGAAATAGGAAACTGTCCGCAACCGCGCGCAGTTGCAGCGCCAGATAGGGCAGTATCGCCACCACTGCGAGCACGGCCACCACCGCCGCCAGCCACTGGGAGCCGCCGAACTGGGCGCTGATAAAATCGGCGATGGAAGTGGAACCCTGCTGCTTGGACAGGCCCACGAAGCGCGCCAGCAGCGGCGCGCCAAATATCAGCATCAGGCTGGCGCCGACAAAAGTGGGCGGCAGCAGCCAGCCCTCCTCCACCGCCTGCGCCGGGGTGCCGAAAAACATCCAGGCGCTGGTGTAGGTACCGGCCAGTGCCAGCAGGAGCGGCTTCACCGGGCGGATGCGCCCCGCCGGCAGCCGGTCACCCCAGAAGGCGATGGCAAACAGCAGCAACAGATAGGCCAGGGCGACGGCGGCCAGGGTGGTCAGGCTAAACAAGAGACTGCACCTTCGTTATTCTTGTCGGTGACACAAACCATACCCCAGTGGCTGTTTTTTGTCCTCCATCCCGGGCCCTTCCGCCGTCATACCTTGGTCTAGCAGGCAAATGGACCCGGGGTCGATAGAGTGGCAGCTCCGAGACCTATAAAAACCATAAATTTGGTGATTGGAGAGAGCCATGACCAGAGCAATGAAATTCCACCCCCTGGCCGCCGGCGTGATGCTCGCCTGCGGCGCCAGCCTTACCTACGCCGAAACCGCCCTCGAGGAAGTGACCGTGACCGCGCAGAAGCGCGAGCAGTCGCTGCAGGAGGTGCCGGTGGCAGTGACCGCCTTCGGCGAGGACGCACTGATCGAAAACGGCGTGGCCGACCTGAGCGATATCCAGAAGCTGACCCCCAATACCACGCTGCAGGTCAGCCGCGGCACCAACTCCACATTGACCGCCTATATCCGCGGCATCGGCCAGCAGGATCCACTGTGGGGCTTCGAGCCGGGCGTGGGTATCTATGTGGACGACATCTATGTGGCGCGGCCCCAGGGCGCGGTGATGGATGTCTTCGATGTCGAGCGGATCGAAGTGCTGCGCGGCCCCCAGGGCACTCTCTATGGGAAAAATACGATCGGCGGTGCGGTGAAATATGTCACCAAGAAACTGACCGGTGACACCGAGTTTCGTATCCGCGGTGCGCTCGGTTCCTACAATCAGCGCGACCTGGTATTGAGCGGCCAGACAGGCCTGACCGACACCGCAGCTGTCGGCTTTGCGGTGGCCAGTTATCAGCGCGATGGCTATGGCGAAAACCTGGTTACCGGCGCCGACAACTACAATAAGGATATTCTGAGCGGGCGCGTCTCCCTGGAGCTGAACCCATCCGAGTCACTGTGGATTCGCCTGGCCGCCGATAGCACCCGGGACGATTCCAATGCGCGCTTCGGCTTCCTTATGGAAGATGCGCCGACCGGAAGCGAGACATCACCGGGCAGTGTCTACGACCATATGTCGAACATGCCTTCGGATAACTCGGTGGAAACGAGTGGCGTATCCCTGACTGCCGAATGGCAGGCCTCTGACAGCCTGACGATCAAATCCATAACCGCAAGCCGCTCTGGTGATACCGAAACCAACATCGACTTCGACAGTATCAACCGCCCGGATTTCGATGTGCCGGCCTATTACAAGGACGAGCAGTTCACCCAGGAAATCCAGCTGAGCTGGAGCGGCGACAGGGCCAACCTGGTTTCCGGCATCTACTACTACGACGGCACAGCCGAGGGTGGCTTCGACGCAGTCCTCGGGATGTTCGGCATTACGCAAAACGTCAGCGGCTCTGTGGATACCCAGAGCATTGCCGCCTACGCCAATTATGAGCTGGCACTGACAGACGCATTGAATGTGATGCTCGGCGGCCGCTATACCGTCGATGAAAAATCTGCAGAAGTGTTCAAGGGTAACTACCTGGGTGTCTACTCACCGATGTTTGCCGACCGCTACGACGGGACGCCGGCAGTTGATATGCCCTACGCCATATTGACCGACTACAGTAACAGCGACGAGTGGGGGCAGTTTTCGCCCAAAGCCGGGATAAACTACCAGATCGACAACGACACCATGGTATATGCAAGCTACAGCTCCGGCTTCAAGAGCGGTGGCTTCGACATGCGTGGCGATGCCAGCGTAAACCCGGAGACTGTAGAAGGTTATGATCCTGAAACCGTAGACACCTATGAGTTCGGTCTGAAAACCCAGTTGTTGAATAACCGCATCCGCCTCAATGCAGCGGCTTTCCATACCAACTACGACGACATGCAGGTCACCGTGCAGACATTCTCTGAGGCAACACAGAGCTTCTCCAGTGCCGTAATCAACGCGGGCCAGTCTGAAATCCAGGGCCTTGAACTGGAAATGTTGGCCAGCATTACCGACCGCCTGACGTCCAACATCGTGCTCGGCTATACCGATACCGATTACATAGAGGTCATCGATGCGGGGGTCAATATCGCCGACCAGTGGGGCGCCTTCCAGTACAGTCCGGCAAAGACCGCCCTCGGCCAGCTGAGCTACAGCATCGACGCCTTCGGGGGCGAACTGGCCCTGAACAGCTCGGTTTCCTATCGCAGCGAAATGCAGATTTACGCCGCCCCGGGCCCGCTGGATGTCGGCTCGGTAACCCTGTTCGATGCCGGCGCCACCTATTTCAGCGGTGACGGCAACTGGCAGCTGAGCCTGCAGGGCAAGAACCTGGCAGATGAGGAGTACCGAAACGCCGGCTATACCGCCTTTGGATGGGTGACCGGCTACTACGGCGCCCCGCGCACCATTGCCCTGTCCGGCAGCTACAACTTCTAACCGGGCCACACAGCCAGAATCTGTTGTTACGCCTTTTCTCCACGGGGCGCTCCTCGCCCTCGGCTCAGTGAGCTACGACTTGCCGCCGTTTATCAACGGCGGCTTTTTTATGTTTCTACCTCAAAAAATTTGAATAACAGGCGGGTATGACTGGAAGGTCATAGGATATGGCAAGCAGCTGAGGTTCGTTCGCGGCTGGCAGAGAAAGGATGAATTTTGTTCAGATTCTTGTAAGTTGTTCATCGTTCTATCGGTCGCTCGCAGCGATAATCGCGTTAAGTGCTGGCAATAAATGTGGGACGCAAATATCATCTGCTCTCTTCTGTAACGGAACATAACTTCATAACGAAAAGCATTTAGAGGAGCTTATGGGTAATCTCGGCAGGGCAGCCATATTGGGGATATGTACGACTATCGTCGCCTGTGGTGGCGGTGGGGGCTCGGATGACAACGACGGTCCGGCACCAGAAACCAGACTCAATCTCACCATTCAGGGAATGGTCGTTGAGGGGGGAGCAGCGGACATCGAAATCACCGTTGGGAGTGAGCGTTTTAACACCACTGCAGATAGCAGCGGCGCATATTCGCTGGAACTGAGCGTGGAAGAAACCCTGGCGGGAGCAATGGTCAAAGCCAGTGCCAAGTCTTCGAGCAACGGTCAGTTGCATTTTGTTTCCGTGCTGGGTGAAGCCGGCGTACTGGATGCGACTGCGGGTTCCGATGATACCCTTACCATGGATGAAAATTTCGCTGTCAATCTTTCCGCAATATCCACGGCAGTCTCAGCGCAATTGAAGAGTGCAAACGGCGGTGATATTTCCGATCAGGCAGCATTGGAATCTGCCGCGAAACTGATTGATTCCGAGGTCGTATTTTCCATAGCTACGTCCATAGCACTCGCGCTGGAATATCCGGATGATTCCAACCTGAGCTTGCCTTCAAGGTCCGCAGATACCTACGCCTTTGCCAGTGACCTGGAAATCTCCGCATCCCATGGAGTGAAGGTTAGATTGGTCAATCAGGACCTGTGGGACAGCACGCAAGCATCGATTGCCAACAACTCTAACTTAGTGTTGCAAGCCCCAGAAAGCCCAGATCTGGTGGCAGATACCTATTATTTCACCTCTCCTGAAACCAGTTTCACAGGCAGTTTCAACGGTAGCCGCCTGGTGCTGAACCCCGAAGGCGACGGCATCATGAGCGCCAGACTTGATGAGAGCATCTTTAACTGGACGCTGGGAGAGAGCGACGTAAGTTTCGATGGGCTGGAACTGGTATCCAGTGACGGATACTCTTGGGATTACGATCTAGGCAAGCAGGTTCACGAGCAAACAATTACCCGCATCCTAAAGCTCAGCTGGCTTTTCCGCGGTGAGCTGAGCGATCTCTTGCTACTCGATATCGAAAGTTACACTCATTATCCGGATGGCGAGTACCCGGACACATCGCCCGTCGCTTCGCTGACAACCGGCACGGCACTTAAGTCTGAGAACAGGGTCGGTGCCGCTGACATTCTGCAGTTGGGCGTGGACTACAGCGTATCCAGACCCATCACCCAAGGGGAGGTCAGTAACCCCGTAGACGGCACCGATGCCTCCCTGGATGTATCGGCCTCAAAGATCTCTTTCTCCGGCAATCCTGATCAGGGAGGCACAGCCTCAGTCACTGTTGAGTCCTACGATGGCGATGGGACACTGATCACCTCCGAGGAGAGTGCGAACTGGGTGATTGCCGCCGACGGCAGCCTGCAGATTACCTATGCCAATGGCGATAGCTCAAACCTGGTCTTTCTTTCCGAAAACCAGAAAATTGCCAGTGTCAACCTGAGAACAACCCAGAGCGCGGGCACCTTTACCCGGAGCGGCTATCTACTGCTCAAGGAGGAGCCCGCCTGGACTGCCCTGTCCGCCCCCGGGATTTATCGTTTCCCATTTTCCTTCTTCGAGCCTCTCAGTCATTTTTGGTTTGAAGTAAACGATGATGGCACGGCACTGACGGTTTCAACCTATGACTTCGATGAAAACGGTACCCTGGAAGACAGCGAGTACTCCGTTATGCCGGGCCTTTGGCAGATCAATGGCGAAGGCAATATGCTGATACGTCGCTATCACTCCGGCAGTGACTTCTGTACACCGGCCAGCTGGGATCCGGCAGACGACGACGAATGCGTGCTTTATCACGAACGCGAATGGAACCTGCACCAGATAGATAGCAACGATGGGTACTGGCTGCACCACTACCACCGGTTCTTCTATGACCCGTGGAGAGAGTTTCTGCCCGATCCCTCTGTCTCCGGACACATCTTTGATTTCGGCGCCATCGATAACCGTTCCCAGTACAAGACAAATACGCGCCCGGTGGAAATCCCGCTCGATTTACTGCCCTGACATCGCAACCTGACAGGAAAGGCCCGCGCAGCGGGCCTTTCTTGGCTCTTCCCGATGAACCCCTCTCTACCTGCAGTGCCCTTTAGGGCCGTTGTCGCCACTTCACACAAATTGGCGGCAAATACCTCACTCTGACAGCTGCTTCCTCTAGGCTGAAACAGAACGCGGTGCCAATTCGCGCCGTTTCTCACAAGTCATGAGGTACCTGCAGTGCAGAAATTTTGTCGTATTCTGCTAGCTGCGGCCTTGGCGACAGGAGTTGCCGGTTGTGCCACAACCGCGCCCGAGGGAGCTCCCAAAGCACTGACCCTGAACGGTCAGAAATTCCACTGTGTCGAACAGGAGCTGGAGACCAAGGTTCTGGTGCGTTGCGTGCGGGCCTCCTAGTGCAGTGCCGGCCGCGGCGCGGGCGAACACAAGGTTCGCCCCTAAAGGAGTCGGTTCACTCCACGCACACGATCCGCAGCGTGTCTGTACTGCCACCGATATCCTGGTGGTAACCGCGGGAGACCAGCACGAAGTCGCCAGCCTTTAACAGCCTGCGTTTCTTCAGGTGGTCTATCGCCTTGCTGTCGCGGGAGGGTCCGTCCAGGCCCTCCACGTCCATCAGTACCGGGTCGACGCCGCGGTAGAGGGCCACACGATTGCAGCTACTGCGGTGTCGGCAGAAGGCAAAAATGGGGATGTCCGAGCGCACCCGCGACATCAACAGCGCGGTGTTGCCGGTTTCGGTCTGGCAGATGATGGCTTTTATATCGCGGCAGTGGTTGGCGATGGTCATGGCAGCCATGGCGATGCAGGCGTCGCCGGCGGGGTAGTTTTCCTGCATTATCCTGGGCGGACGGCGCCTGGCGCGGTGCTTCTCGGCGCCGACGATCACCTCCGCCATATGCTCGACAGTCTCCACCGGGTAGTCGCCGGCGGCGGTTTCTGCGGACAGCATCACCGCGTCCGTGCCGTCCAGCACCGCGTTGGCCACGTCGCACACCTCGGCGCGGGTGGGGACGGGACTGGATATCATCGACTCCATCATCTGGGTGGCAGTGATGGCGACCCGGCTCAGGTGACGCGCGCGGCGGATCAGGTGTTTCTGCACCCCCATCAGCTGCGCATCGCCAATCTCCACCGCCAGGTCGCCGCGAGCCACCATGATGGCGTCGCTGGCCAGGATCAGTTCGTCCAGGTGCGCCTCGTCTGCAACCGCCTCGGCGCGCTCAATCTTGGCGACGATATGGGCGTTGCCGCCGGCGGCGCGCAGCAATTGGCGCGCCTTGTCGACATCGGCGGCGTCGCGGGGGAAGGACACCGCCAGATAGTCCAATTCCAGCTCGGCAGCCACCTTGATGTCCCTGCGGTCCTTCTGGGTCAGCGCCGGGGCGGTCAGCCCGCCGCCGAGCTTGTTGATGCCCTTGTTGTTGGACAGCCAGCCGCCCACCTGCACGCGGGTGTGTACGGCTCGGCCGTCGACTTTCTTCACCTGCAGGCGCAGGCGGCCGTCGTCCAGCAGTAGGATGTCGCCGCGGGAACAGTCCTCCGCCAGCTCTGCATAGTCCACCGATACCCCCTGCACATTGCCGCCACCCTCGGGCCAGTCCGGGTCCAGGGCGAAGCCGGCATCCTTTTCCAGGCGCACGCGTCCCTCGCTGAATCTGCCCACGCGAATCTTGGGCCCCTGCAGGTCCCCGAGCACTGCCACATGCCGCCCCTGGCGCTCGGCCTCCGCGCGCACCCGCTCGGCGCGGCGGCGGTGGTCGTCGGCAATACCGTGGGAGAAATTGAGGCGCACCATGTCGACGCCGGCGGCGATCAGCTTCTCGAGGATATCGGCCTTGTCGGTGGCGGGGCCCAGGGTGGCGACGATCTTGGTGCGTCTGAGCATCTCGGAAAGCATCCCTGCGGAAGCCGCCGGATGGGAGTTGGCGGCGGCCGTATTTCAACTCAAGCTTCAATATAGGTTCAAGCATAGCTTGTCGCCCGATTCCTCTCCCGCCAGGGCACAGCAACTAAGCTTTTTCTAGCGTTTTTTTGCAACCCGACACGCCGGGAAGAGGCAGGGAGCGACGCACCGATGAGCAAGTTCGTACAATTGTGGCTGCTGGGCGTGGCGCTGGTGATAGGCGGCTGCCTCGGTATCGGCACGGAGGAGGCACGGGTGGTCCAGTCGGCCGGCAGCCAGAACACCGTCTGCGGCCACAAATGGCAGCTGATGCGGCTCAGGATCAACGGCGGGGCCATCCCCATCGAGGAGACCGACCGCTTCACCTTCCTGTGCAACTTCGATGGCAATGTGATGGGCAGGAGCGGTATCAACACTTACCGCGGCGCCCTGCAGGTCACCGACAACGGGCAAATGCTGTGGGACACCTCCAGCTTCGCCTCCACCAAGATGGCCGGTCCCGAGCACCTGGTGCAGCAGGAAAACAGCTACCTGCGCGCGCTGGCCGGCACCCGCCAGGCCTTCACCAAAGCCGGCGGCGACCGCCTGATACTGCGCGATCCGTCGGGCGATATCTATATTGAATATGTCAAGGTCAAGCCATGAACCGGGCCGCAGACTGCGCGACGGTTTTGGTGTTAAATGTCACAAAAATAACGAGATCCACTCAATGCTGCGACGCCAAAAGGTATTTCTGTCACTCTTCCCGCTCTCACTGCTGCTGGCCCTGCCGGGTTGTGGCCAACTGAGCGAATCGGGACTGGCGGAGAGCGCGGAGCAACCTTCGGTCTGCGAGCACCAGTGGCTGCTGGAGAGCCTGTCGGTGGACGGGCGCGAACACCGCTCGGGCCTGCTGTGGAAAAAACTCTGGCGCGACCGCCCCTATTTCACCTGCGACAAACTCGGCTATGTGCGCGGCAGCACCGGCAGCAATCCCTACCTCGGGCGCTTCGCTCTCTCCGACAGTGGGCAAGTCGCCTGGCCGCAGGTACCGGCTGTCTCGCGTATGGGCGATGTCCGCGACAGCAGCGACCTGGAGAGGGACTACCTCAAGGCACTGCCGAAGACCGACAGCCTCACCATCGAGGGTAATTCGCTGATACTGCAGGGCGATACAACCCGGCTGGAGTTCAAACGGGCGGAAAACGGAGTCCGCTGAGCGCTGCCAAGCCCGGCACTTAAAAATTTCCTTAAGACCAATGAAAAATGGCGGCCAATTGGCCGCCGAGCATTAACAATCAAGAAGGGTAAAAATCCGCAAAGCGGATAGATGAGAGAAGATCAACGACGCCTCGGATTTACCGCTCGAACCCTAACGAGGCGGACAAGCATGTCGTTGTGATTGCATCCTAACTGTCAATCGTGACAAACAGATTACAGGGACACAGGAATATCGGCCTGTTTCCGACCCACAGGCCTCAACTTGATTTCTGCTGATCCCACTGGATAATGTGGCCGCCCACTATCGGTTGCGGCGTTGGTGCTGCTCCAGATTCTCCTGCCGCTTGCGCTCGCTCTTGCGCAGCAGTACATAGGTGGCGCCCAGGCCGCCGTGCTGTTTCTGCGCACTGTGGAAGGCCAGCACCTCATGTAGCTGCGGCAGCCAGCTGTTGACGCAGCTCTTCAACAGCGCCGGCTGCTTGCGCCCCTCTCCCTTGCCGTGGGTGATCAGGGCACAGCGCACGTCCGCCTCCACGCAGTCACGCACAAATTCCAGCACCGCGCGGCGCGCCATCTCCACCGTGTGGCGGTGCAGGTCCAGGCGCGCGTCCACCGGGTATTTGCCCAGGCGCAGGTTGCGGTAGACGCCGTTCTGCACGCCGTCGCGCTTGAACTCCAGCAGATCCCAGGGGTCCACCGGCTCGACGAATTCCCCGGACAGGGGATTCAGTTCCCTGGCAGTCTCCTGCACCGCGGCCTCGCGGCGCGCGCGCTGGTTCAGGCCCGCATCCTGGCGGTCTTTTTTCAACGCCACACGGCGTTCCTGCACCAGGGGCTTTACATCGCCGAGCTGGCCCAGGGCATCCTGAAAAAGATCGCTGTCGTTCACGGGCTAATACCTCTCTGCCTCTCCGCGGCGATTAATCCAAAAACAGGTCCACCGCCAGCTGGTCGGCCTTGGCGGGGTTGTGGGCGTAGTCGGTAAAGTCACTGACGCCGCGCTCGCCCAGTAGTTCCTCGTCGATCAGCTGGCGGCCGCTGAGCACATTGTTTTCCGTCACCAGGATTTCGTAGGCGGCATCGGCCATCACCGCCGGCTTGCGGCTCTGTTCGAACATCTCGCGGTTGCCCACCGCGAACTCTATCGCCGCGGTGGCCACCAGGGTGCGCGGCCACAGGGTGGTGACACTGACACCCGCCTCGCGCAGCTCCTCCGCCAGGCCCATGCTGAGGATGGTCATGCCGAACTTCGACAGCGCGTAGGGGGCGAAAGGCCCGAGCCATTTCGGCTGCAGGTTGATCGGCGGCGACAGGCTGAGTATATGGCCGTTGCCCGACTGCTTGAGGTAGGGCATCGCCAGGTGCGCGGTCAGGTAGACGGCGCGGCTGTTGATGCTCTGCATCAGGTCGTAGCGCTTGGGCGGGGTGGACTCGACGTTGGTCAGGTTGATGGCGCCGGCGTTGTTCACCACCGCGTCGATACCGCCGAATTTCTCCGCGGCCTGCGCCATCGCCTCTGCGACCAGCTTCTCCTCGCGCACGTCCACCTGCAGCGGTAGTGCCTTGCCGCCGGCGGCCTCCACTTCCTCCGCCACCGAATAGATGGTGCCGGGCAGCTTCGGGTGCGGCTCGGCGGACTTGGCGGCGATGACGATATTGGCCCCGTCGGCGGCGCACTTGAGCGCTATGGCGCGGCCTATGCCTCGGCTGGCACCGGTGATGACAATCGTCCTGCCCTGGAGGGCGCCGGTATTTTTGGTCAGGGTGATGATTTCTTCAGTCACGGAAGTTCTCCTTTACGCCGGGTCTCGCCGCCGAGCCGGGGAATGTTGGGGTTCGCGGAACTCACCCCAACTTAAAGGTCGTCGGCCACCACTGCGGGGGTGTAGATGTCCTTGAACACCTGGGGCATGCGCCTGGGCCTGCCGCTGGACAGTTCGATACACACCATCTGCCACTGGGCGCGCAGTACCAGCGCCTCGTCTGAGGCGCGGAACACCTGGAAGCGGCGGGTCATGTTCAGGCGACCGTCCACCCTGGTCAGCCAGGTACCGAACAGCAGCTCGTCGCCCTCCCTGGCCGCCAGTATATAGTCGTACTCGGCGTGACGAATGGCCATACCGCGGTCGAGACCCTGGTAATTGGTGACATCCAGCCCCAGTTCCACGCTGTGGGCCCAGCCGGCGCGCTCGCACCAGCGCACATACTCGGCGTTGTTGGCGTGGTGCAGGCCGTCCACATGCTCGGCCTGCACGGTGACCCTCCAGACGAAGGGCCGCGGTAAATCCCAATCCATTCAGAAACTGCGCCCGTCTACCTGCTTGATCGTCAACTCCGCCGGCTCCACGCCCTCCAGGCAGCGCACATTGATCGCGGCGATGGGGGAGCCGTCCGGCATCTGCCCGAAACCGAAGGGCTGGCAGCCGCAGCTGGGGCAGAACTGGTGTTTGATCTGGTGTTTGTTGAAGGTGTAGGTGGCCATGTCTGTTTCCGCTGACTTGAGCTTGACCTGGTCGCGGGGACTGAACCAGAGCAGGAAGCCCTTCTTGCTGCAGTGGGAGCAGTTGCACTCCATCACTTCATCGATCTGTCCTTCCACTTCAAATGCGATACGGCCGCAGTGGCAGCTTCCCTGGTAGTTCACGGTGGTTCTCCTGTTTGTGGGTGTGGCTCGAGCCTATGCGATCTGATAGGAAGGGACAAGCTTGGGGCCTGGTGCGCGCGGTGCATCCTACGGGACTCGGGAGAATACTCGACGGCCGATGCGAAGGCCCTGCTGCCGAGGGCCGCCACCCTCCAAACTGAAACTGAAGCACCAAAACGCGAAAAGGCCCCGATTGGGGCCCTTTCTCGCGATTCGCTCGGGTCGATCAGGCTTCGGCCTGCTCTTCCTTGGCGCCTTCCGCCTGCTTCTGCGCCTGGGCCAGGGCCGCGGCGAAGAGGGCGTCGAAGTTGATCGGCGGCAGCATCAGGGCCGGGAAGGAGCCCTTGGTCACCACGTTGTCCACCACTTCGCGGGCGTAGGGAAAGAGGATCTGCGGGCAGGCAGTGTTCAGTGCCTGGGC
Source organism: Microbulbifer sp. SE14 (assembly GCF_059834885.1). Classification (NCBI taxonomy): domain Bacteria; kingdom Pseudomonadati; phylum Pseudomonadota; class Gammaproteobacteria; order Cellvibrionales; family Microbulbiferaceae; genus Microbulbifer; species Microbulbifer sp. SE14. Next base: position 30,746 of record NZ_JCBAJA010000023.1, read on the forward strand.
CAGCTGCTGGCCTTCCAGGCCCTTGATGGCGAAGAGGCCGGCCTGCTTCACCTCCACCAGGAAAGCGGTCTCTTCTTCCAGCTTCACGGTGATGGTCAGGGTCAGCGCCACTTCGTACAGATCTTCGTCGATCTTGGCGGTCTGGGTGTTCAACTCCTGGTTGACCTGGGGCTTCCACTGCTTCTTGAAGACCTCGGCGCCCATCGGGGTTTCGAAGGAGAGGTCTTTCAGGTAGATGCGCTGCATCGCGAATTGTACTTGCGGGGCCTCTGCGTTTGCCGCTGCGCCGTTCTGTTCTTCAGCCATGTTACTGCCTGTTCTTTATAAGTGGTTTGTTTCTGCCTTCCGTGAGAAAGACTCCCTGTATAAGCCTTTCAAATGGGGCCTTCGAATACCGTTTCAAGGCCGGGAAAACAAATTTACCGCCCAATTCTTTCCGGGGCCTGAATCAGGCATTTAAAAGCTTGTCCAGCTGGCCGCTGCGCGACAGCGCCATCAGCTCGTCGCAGCCGCCCACGTGGTAATCGCCGATCCAGATCTGCGGCACGGTGCGGCGACCGGCCTTTTCGGCCATCTCGGCGCGCAGCCGCGGATCGCTGTCCACTGGGATCTCGCGGTACTTTACGCCCTTGCTGTCCAGAAGCCGCTTGGCGGTCACGCAGTAGGGGCAGAAACGGGTGGTGTAGATAACAACTTCTTGCATAAACGGGTGCCGCTAACCTCGGCCTTGTTACTTCAGACTAGCCCTTGACCAGCGGCAGGTTCTGGTTGGCCCACTCGCTCATGCCGCCCTGCAGGCGCCGCACCTGGAAGCCCTGCTGTTTCAGCAGCCGGCCCACGGCACCGGCGTGCTGGCCCAGCTTGTCCGCCACGATCAGCGGCTTGTCCTTGAACGGGGACAGCTCGGCGATACGCTCCGCCACCTCGCCGTGGGGGATGTGCACCGCGTCGACGATATGGCCGGCGCTGAAGTCGCTGCGGTCGCGCACATCCAGGACCCGCGCGCCCTCGCTGTTGATCAGCCGCGTCACCTCGTGCACCGAGGCCGGGGTGCCGGCCTTGTAACGCTCGCTCAGCGCGAACGCGTAAAGCAATACCACCAGCAGGCTGACCAGCAGCCACTGTTCGCTCATAAAGACGAAAAAGTCCACTCCGCCCCCAAATCCGTGTTTGTTGTTGTGACCGGCGCCCTGGCGGCGCCCAATGCGGCGGGAGTATACACGATTGTGGCGAAATCTTAACCAAGTCTTTTAAAAGCAGGGCGCAGCGGGTCCGCCTATCCGCCCCGGTGGACGTGGTTAAAGGGTGCGCAAACAGGTTAAAATCCGCGTCCCCGTTTCAAACCACCGGCAGAGGAACACTTTCGCCATGGCCGCTGACCAATCCCCGCACAAACGTCCCCTGGTCCTGCTGATCCTGGACGGCTTCGGCCACAGCGACAATCCCGAGCACAACGCCATCCACGCGGCCAAATCGCCGGTGTGGGACCAACTCTGGAGCGAGCGCCCCAAGACCTTGATCCAGACCTCCGGCATGGCAGTGGGCCTGCCCGAGGGCCAGATGGGCAACTCGGAAGTGGGGCATATGACCCTGGGCGCCGGCCGGGTGGTCTACCAGAACTTCACCCGCATCAACAAGGCGATAGAGGATGGAGACTTCTTCCGCAACCCGGCCTACACCGCCGCGGTGGACAAGGCCGTCGCCAACGACGGCGCCGTGCATATCATGGGGCTGCTGTCCGAAGGCGGTGTGCACAGCCACGAGGACCATATAGTCGCGATGGTGACCCTGGCGGCCCAGCGCGGTGCCAGGGCCATCTATGTACACGCCTTCCTCGACGGCCGCGACACCCCACCGCGCAGCGCCGAGCCCTCCCTGGCGCGCCTGATGCAGGTGTGCGACTCCCTTGGCAATGCGCGCATTGCCAGCCTGGCCGGGCGCTACTTCGCCATGGACCGCGACCAGCGCTGGGATCGCACCCAGTCCGTCTACGACCTGTTGACCCAGGGCAAAGCGGAGTACGAAGCCGACGATGCCCCCGCCGGCCTGGCCGCCGCCTACGAGCGCGGCGAGAACGACGAATTCGTGGCACCGACCCTGATCGGCGAGGCAGCGCCAGTAAAGGACGGCGACGCCCTGATCTATATGAACTTCCGCCCGGACCGCGCCCGCCAACTGACCCGCGCCTTCACCGAAGCCGATTTCGACGGTTTCGAGCGCGCCGCCGAGCCCAAGCTGGCGGACTTCGTGATGACCACCGAGTACGCCGCGGATATCGAGGCCAGCTGCGCCTTCCCGCCGGAAAAGCTGGTGAACTCCTTCGGCGAATACCTGGCGGCCCGGGGCAAGACCCAGCTGCGCATTGCCGAGACCGAGAAGTACGCCCATGTGACCTTCTTCTTCAGCGGCGGCCGCGAGGAACCCTACGAGGGCGAGACCCGCGAATTGATCAAGTCGCCCAACGTGGCCACCTACGACCTGCAGCCGGAGATGAGCGCGCCGGAGGTGACCGACAAGCTGGTGGCGGCCATCGAGAGCGGCGACTACGACGCCATCATCTGCAACTACGCCAACGGCGATATGGTCGGCCACACCGGCGTCTTCGAGGCCGCGGTTGCGGCGGTGGAGGCCCTGGACAAGTGCATCGACCGCGTCACCAGGGCGACCCTGGCCGCCGGCGGCGAGGTGCTGATCACCGCCGACCACGGCAATGTGGAAGAGATGTTTGACGCCAACTCCGGCCAGGTCAGCACTCAGCACTCCACCCTGCCGGTGCCCTTCGTCTATGTCGGTGAGCGCAAATTGAGCCTGCGCGACGGCGGCAGCCTGGCGGACGTGGCGCCGACCATGCTAGCTTTGATGGACCTGCCGCAACCGGCGGAAATGACTGGCCAAAGCCTGGTGCAATTCGAGCAACGATGAAGAAGTTTGCAATAAACGTAGGATGGGCAAAGCGCAGGCAGAAGACTGCTCCATGCGTTTTCTGTAATTCCGCTGGGCGGCATTCCGCTGGGCGGCATCCCGCCATCCATGGCGGGCTTGTGTCCATCAAGCACGGCCTGATGGGCACACTCGCTACGCTCGTTTTGCCCATCCTACTCATGCTGTTGGTCCCGTCAGCGCTGGCGCAGACGGACGAGGAGCAGCAGGCGCGCCTCGCGGAGATCAAGCAGCGCATCGAGGCGCTGCAGGAAGAACTCAACCAGGTCCGCGGCGAGCGCGACCAGCTGCTCAAGGACCTGGAGAAGAACGAGAAGGACATCTCCGAGCTGCACAAGCGCATCGACAAGATCAAGCGCGATATGCAGAGTCGCGGGGAGAAGCTGCGGGAACTGAAAAAGGAACAGCAGCAGTTGGAGGAGTCGCGGCGAAGTATGCAGCGGCGGGTCGAGCAGGAAGTCGCCGCCGCATACCGACTCGGCAGACAGGAGCAGGTCAAACTGCTCCTGAACCAGCAAGACCCACAGCACATCGCCCGCCAACTCCGCTACCACCAATACTTCCTCCGTGAACGCAGCCGCGTCATCGACGACTACCTCGCCACCCTCGACTCCCTGCAGACCGTCAGCGCCGGTATCCAGCGCGAACGCGACACATTGGATGCAGAGCGCCGCCAACTGCAGGACAGGGAACAACAACTTGTCGGCGCGCAGCGCTCGCGCCAGTCCACCCTGGACAAGCTGGCCGCGCGCCTGGCGGACAAGAGCGGTGAACTGCAACAGCTGAAGGGCGACAGATCCCGCCTGCAGACACTGGTGGACGAAGTGGGCCGCGCCATAGCGTCCCTGGTGAGCCCCCAGGACCAGCAGCCCTTCGCCAGGCAGCGCGGGCGCATGCAGTGGCCGGCGAAGGGCCGCCGCGCCAATGCCTACGGCCAGCGCCGCGCCAACGGCATCACCTGGACCGGCATCACCATCCGCGCCGACGAGGGCGAACCGGTGCGCGCGATACACCGCGGCCGCGTGGTCTTCTCCGACTACCTGCGCGGGCAGGGCATGCTGATGATCCTGGATCACGGCGACGGCTATATGAGCCTCTACGCCCACAACCAGTCCCTGACCCGCAGCCTCGGCGAGTGGGTCGAGCGCGGCGATACCATCGCCCGGGTCGGCAACAGCGGCGGCCTGGCCCACAGCGGCGTCTACTTCGAGATACGCCACCGCGGCAAGCCGCAAGACCCCACAGTGTGGTGCCGCTCCTGATTATTCTGTGGGACGAACCTTGTGTTCGCCCTTAGCAGGGGAGGTGGTAAAACCCGGACGTCGACGCGAAGGCCCCACCACCGGAATTCTACCCGCCACCGGCCACCGACCAGCGCACACGGCTCGGTGGATACAGCCGCCAACTTGAAAACCCTGCCCCCCCCCGGGTCTACACTTTCGCAAAGAAGCGTAGAAATAAGGCAGAGGTTTCATCGATATGTTCACCCCCAAAGCGCTGACCACCTTTATCGGCGCGGCAGCCCTCACCGCCCTGCCCCTGATGGGCCTCAGCGAAGGCGATTCCACCGACGCCCCGGCCATCGAAACAGCCACTCGCCTGCCGCTGGAAGACCTGCGCAGCTTCGCCAAGGTGTTCGAGCAGATTCGCCAGGGCTATATCGAGGAGGTGGACGACAGCACCCTGCTGGAATACGCCATCAAGGGCATGCTGCAGGGACTGGACCCGCACTCCTCCTACCTGGATCGGGAATCCTTCGACGACCTGCAGGCCAACACTACCGGCGAATTTGCCGGCCTTGGCATAGAGGTGGGCATCGAGAATGATCACATCACCGTAGTCACGCCCATGGACGACACCCCGGCTGCCCGCGCCGGCCTGAAGGCGGGCGATGTCATCCTGCGCCTGTCGGGCAAATCCATGAAGGGCGTCAGCCTGGACGAGGCGGTGGAGCGTATGCGCGGCCCCAAAGGCAGCAGCGTCACCCTGACCATAGCGCGGAAGGGCTACAAGGAACCCTTCGACGTGACCCTGAAACGCGACACAGTGCGGGTGCGCAGCGTGCGCAGCAGGATGCTCGACGATGGCTACGGCTACCTGCGCATCAGCCAGTTCCAGCTGGATACCGGCACTGATGTGGCGCGGGAGATCCGCAAGCTGCAGAAGAAAGGGAAACTGAAGGGCCTGATCGTCGACCTGCGCAACAATCCGGGCGGCGTGCTGCAGTCATCGGTGGAAGTGGCCGACGCCTTCCTCGAAGAGGGCCTGGTGGTCTACACCGAGGGTCGCACCGAATCCGCCAACCTCAGCTACTCCGCCGAACCCGGTGACCTGACCGAGGGCGCACCGCTGGTGGTATTGATCAACGACGGTTCCGCCTCCGCCGCGGAAATCGTTGCCGGCGCCCTGCAGGATCACCGCCGCGCCGTGGTGATGGGGACCGACAGCTTCGGCAAGGGCTCGGTACAGACGGTGATCCCGATCAACAACGAGCGCGCGATCAAGCTGACCACCGCGCTCTACTATACGCCGAATGGCCGCTCCATCCAGGCCCAGGGCATCACACCGGATATCGTGGTCGAGCGGGTCAAGATCACCCGTCTGGAGGGAGCGCGCACCACCGAGGCGGACCTGGCCGGTCATCTGGGCAATGGCAACGGCGGCGAGGAGCGCAACGCTGCCGACCGCAAGCGGGAAAAGGAGGGCCGCGACGACTGGCTCGACCGCGACAACCAGATTTTCGAGGCACTCAATGTGCTCAAGGGACTGAATCTCTACGCCCAGAGGGACAGGGGATTGCGCGAGCGCGTCGCCCGCGCCAACTGAGTCCTACAACAAAATGTAGGGGCGAATCTTCGCCCACAAGGAAGTAGCGGCGAACCCCGTGTTCGCCCGAAAACCAGGCCGCGCGAGTTATGCCCGTGCACGGTTTTGGAAGGTAGTTATGCAGCAGTATCGCGCCGGCGAAAAGGAAGACCCCATCCCCCTGCGCTCCGACCGCTTCTACAAACTCGGAGACGATTGGTACTTCCAGGTGCGCGGCGGTGCCTGCTTCGGGCCCTACCCCTGCCGCGAAGAGGCCGAGCGCGCAGTTCGCTTTTACTTTTACCCACCGAAAGTCACCTACGGCAAGCAGAAGGGCGCGGTGATCCATCCGTTCGGCAGCCAGCGCGCCAAACACTGGCGCAGAAACCACAAGATCTGAACCAGTAGACATCCGTAGGTGTGCCGTGCGCACCAATGACGCGCGCGGTGCGTACGGCGCACCCTACAACCGCATCTCTATTCCGGCTTCCTGCATATAGGCCTTGGCCTCGGCAATCGTATATTCGCCGAAGTGGAAAATACTCGCCGCCAACACCGCATCGGCACCGCCCTGCAATACGCCGTCCACCAGGTGCTGCAGGTTGCCCACGCCGCCGGAGGCGATCACCGGCACCGGCACCGCGTCGGATACCGCGCGGGTCAGGGCCAGGTCGAAGCCGTTCTTGGTGCCGTCGCGATCCATGCTGGTCAACAGTATCTCGCCGGCGCCCAGGTCGGCCATCTTTTTCGCCCACTCGACCGCGTCTATGCCGGTGGGCTTGCGGCCGCCGTGGGTGAAGATTTCCCAGCTGTTGTCAGCCACCTGCTTTGCATCAATGGCGACGACGATGCACTGGCTGCCGAAGCGCTCGGCGGCCTCGCGCACGAATTCGGGATTCTTGACCGCGGCGGAATTGATCGCGGTCTTGTCTGCACCGGCGTTCAGCAGGTTGCGGATATCCTGCAATGTGCGCACGCCGCCGCCGACGGTCAACGGAATAAACACCTGGGAGGCCATCTTCTCCACCGTGTGCAGGGTGGTGTCGCGCTCCTCATGGGTGGCGGTGATATCCAGGAAGGTGATCTCGTCCGCGCCGGCTTCGTTGTAGCGGCGCGCGATCTCCACCGGGTCGCCGGCATCGCGGATATCGACGAAATTGACTCCCTTGACCACGCGGCCGGCGTCGACGTCCAGGCAGGGGATGATTCTCTTGGCCAGTCCCATCTTCTCGTCCCTTTTACTGCTTCCAGTCGTCGCAGAGCTGCTGCGCCTCGCGCAGGTTCAGCTTGTCCTCGTAAATGGCGCGGCCGGTGATGGCGCCGGCTATCTCTCCGGCCTCCAGCAGCTGCCTAATGTCCCCGATACTGCTGACGCCGCCGGAGGCGATGATCGGGATCTGCACCGCGCGCGCCATTTCCAGCGTGGCCGGGATGTTTACGCCCTGCATCATGCCGTCGCGGGCGATATCGGTGTAGACGATGGAGCTCACCCCGCAATCGGCAAACTGCTTCGCCAGCTCGGTGGCCTGAAGCTCGGACACCTCCGCCCAGCCTTCGGTGGCCACCAGGCCGTCCTTCGCATCCAGGCCGACGATGATATGGCCCTCGAATTCGCGACAGGCCTCCTTCACCAACTTCGGATTCTTGACCGCGGCGGTGCCGATGATGGCCCAGGTCACGCCCGCATCCAGGTACTTCTCCACGGTGTGCAGATCGCGGATGCCGCCGCCTATCTGCACCGGCAACTCCGGAAACTGTTTCGCAATCGTAGTGACCGCCTCATGGTTGACCGGGTTGCCGGCGAAGGCACCATTCAGGTCCACAAGGTGCAGCCGCTTCGCGCCCTCGTTGACCCAGTGCTGCGCGGTGGCCAGCGGGTCGTCGGAGAATACGGTGGCGTCGTCCATCTCGCCCTGGCGCAGGCGCACGCACTGGCCGTCCTTCAAGTCTATTGCGGGGATTACGATCATGGTCTGTCTTTCAATCGGCGGTGAATGTAAATCTTTGTGTAGGAGTGGCCACCCCGCCGCTCCTGCAGGGTGATGCTCAGGGCTTGCCGTTCCAGCCGACAAAATTTTTCAATAATTGTAGGCCGGCATTGGCACTTTTTTCCGGATGAAACTGGGTGGCGAAAATATTTTCCCGCGCGACCGCGGCGGCGAGGGACACGCCGTACTCCGCCTGTCCGGCGATATCGGCGTTATCCTCGGCGGGTACATAGTAGCTGTGCACGAAATAGAAACGGCTGCCGTCTTCTATCCCTGCCCACAGCGGATGCGCCCGCTTCTGCGCGACCCGGTTCCAGCCCATATGGGGGACTTTCAGCCTCTCGCCGTCTTCCTGCAAATCCTTGCCGAAAAACTTTACCGGCTGCGGGAAGATATCCAGGCAGTCGACGCCGTTGTTCTCCTCGGAGCGACGCATCATGATCTGCATGCCGACGCAGATGCCGAGCACCGGCAGGCCGGACTCGATGGCGTCTTTCAGCAGCGGCGCAAAGCCGGCCTCGACGAAGCCCGCCATGCAGTCACGGATGGCACCGACGCCCGGCACCAGCAAGCGGTCGGCGCCCTGGGCCTGTTCCGGCGAGCTGGCAAGCACCACTTCCTCACCCGGGGCAACTCTCTGCAGGGCACTGGCCACCGAGTGCAGGTTGCCCATGCCGTAGTCGAGAACCACTATCCTATGCATCAGAGCACACCCTTGGTGGAAGGCATGGTGCCTGCCATGCGCGGGTCCGGTGCCATCGCCATACGCAGGGCGCGGCCGAAGGCCTTGAACACCGTCTCCACCTGGTGGTGGGCATTGTGGCCGCGCAGGCAGTCGATATGCAGGGTCACCAGGGCGTGGTTCACGAAGCCCTGGAAAAATTCGTAGAAGAGCTCGGTATCGAAGTTGCCGATGCGCTTCTGGGTAAAGGGCACGTCCATGATCAGGCCGGGGCGGCCGGAGAAGTCCACCACCACCCGCGAGAGGGCCTCGTCCAGGGGCACATAGGCGTGGCCGTAGCGGGTCATGCCCTTCTTGTCGCCGACCGCCTCCGCAATCGCCTTGCCCAGGGTGATGCCGATATCCTCCACCGTGTGGTGGTCGTCGATATGTACATCGCCGTCGCAAGCGACATCCAGGTCGATCATGCCGTGGCGGGCTATCTGGTCGAGCATATGCTCGAGGAAGGGCACCCCGGTATCGAATTTGCCGCGGCCGTCGCCGTCCAGGTTGACGCTGACGGCGATCTTGGTCTCCAGGGTGTCGCGTTTGACGCTGGCCTTGCGCATGGAGGGGGAATCCTCAGTCTGTTTACAAATTGCGGGCGAATAGGATAGAAGGCGCGAATTATAGGACGAATGACCGCCCCTGTGGCCGGTTGGTGACAGATGAAACTTGATTAGTGGCCGGGAGCAAATATCATACGCCCCATGTTCAACCGCACCCGCCAAAGATCCCGCTTCTGGGCCAGCCTGTTGCTGCTGCTTGCACTGCTCGCAGCCCAGCCGCTGTGGGCGGAGCATATCCACCTGAACAACGGCCAGGTGGAGCTGTGCGACCTCTGCTTCAACCATATGCCCGCTGCCTTCGGCAGCGGCTTCCAGTTCGGCCAGCCAGCGCCGGTCATCCTCCACAATACCCGGTCCGCGCCGGTACCGCGCGACTGCCAGCCAGAGCGCCAGAGCGCCAGAGCGCCTCCTACCTCCCTGTCACTCCCGTAGACCACAACACCGATAAGTTTTTTAGGCGACGGCGGCCTGCTCGCTAATGCAGGCCCGCCGCCCGTGTGACAGGAATAAAAACCGATGAACAAGACCAGCAAACTGGCCCTGGCGATCGCCGGCGCCCTGACCGTGCCCGCCACCTACGCTGCCGAGGCACTGGAAGAAGTCAACGTAACCGTATCCCCGCTGGACAAGCCCGCCGACGCGGTGGCCGCGCCGGTATCCGTGCTGTCCGGCGAATCCCTGCGCGACGCCGCCTCCGCCACCCTGGGCCAGACCCTGGAGAGCCAGCCCGGCGTGGCCAACGCCTCCTTCGGCGGCGGCGTCGGCCTGCCGGTGATCCGCGGCCAGAGCGCCAACCGGGTCAAGGTGCTGAACGACAACCTGGACGTGGCCGATGCCTCCAACACCAGCTCCGACCACGCCGCCAGCATCGAGCCGCTGCTGGCAGAGCGCATCGAGATACTGCGCGGGCCCGCCGCCCTGCGCTACGGCAGCGGCGCCATCGGCGGCGTGGTCAATGTGATCGACGGCCGCATCCCCACCGAGGTACCCGGGGAACTCGAGGGCGCGCTGGAGATGCGCCACAACACCGGCAACAGCCAGGACGCCGGCGTCTTCCGCCTGTCCGGGGGTGCCGGCCGGGTGGCCTGGTACCTGGACGGCGTCTACCGCGACAGCGACGATACAGAAATCCCCGGCCTCGCCATCATCCACCGCGAGGAAGAGCACCACGAAGAGGAGCACGCCGGCGAGGAACACGCGCACGAAGAGGAAGAGTTCAACACCGACGGTTTCGTCGGCAACACCAACTCCCGCGCCCACAGCGGAAGCCTCGGCGTCTCCTGGATCACCGACAGCGGCTTTATCGGCCTGTCGGTAAACCAGCTCGAGAACAACTACGGCATTCCCCTGGGCGCCCATCAACACAACCACGGGGAAGAGGAGCACCACGAAGAGGAAGTTGCCGGCGAGGAGCACGAAGAGCACGGGCAAGGCGAGGAGCCGGAAGCCGTGCGTATCGACATGGCCCAGACCCGCTACGACCTCAAGGGCGAGCACCGCTTCGAGGGCGAATACTGGGACAAGCTGCGCGTACGCCTCGGCTACAACGACTATGAGCACACGGAGCTGGAAGCCCACGGAGACCACTTCCACGAGGGCACCCGCTTTACCAACAAAGCCTGGGAGAGCCGTATCGAAGTGACCCACGACGACGGTGGCGAGTGGCGCGGCGCTTACGGCCTGCAGCTGTCCGACAAAGACTTCGCGGCCATCGGCGACGAGGCCTTCGTACAACCGTCCAGGACCCGCAGTGTGGGCCTTTTCACCATGAAGGAACGCGAGTGGGGCAGCTGGCACCTGGATCTGGGCGGCCGCGCAGAACAGGTCTCGATCGATCCGGAGCAGGGGGAAACCCAGGACTTCAACCTGCTGGGCCTGAGCAGCACCCTGCAGTATTTCCTGGCTGAACACCAGCACCTGAGCCTCGGCGCCACCCACGCCGAGCGCGCACCAGTAGCCGAGGAGCTGTTTGCCGACGGCGCCCACCTGGCCGAGGCCCGCTACCTGGAAGGTGAGGAGGACCTCGACAAGGAGAAGTCCTTCAACCTGGAGCTGGGCTACCACCACCACAACGAGGAGGCCAGCGGCTGGCATGCCGCCCGCATCGAGGCCAACCTGTTTTACAACCGCGTGACTGACTATATCTACGCGGCCAACACCGGCGAGGAAAACCACGAGGAAGAGCTGACCGTCTACGGCTACACCAACCGCGATGCGGTCTTCTACGGTGCCGAGGCCTCCGTGCGCTTCCCCTTCGCCGGCGGCCACTACGTGGAACTCTTCGGTGACAGCGTGCGCGCCAGCTTCACCGGCGACCTCCACCTGCATCACGAGGAAGAGGGCGAAGGCGAAGACCATCACGACCACGCCCACGAGGAAGGCGAGGGCCGCGCATACAGTCGCGACGTGCCGCGCATGCCGCCGCTGCGCGTCGGTCTCGCCCTGGGCGGCGACTACGGCCAGTGGAACTGGGAATGGCGCACCACCAGGGCCTCCGCACAGGAACGCGCCGGCGCCTATGAGGAAGCCACCGACGGCTACACGCGTATGGACCTGACCGCGCGCTACAACCTCAAGTTTGGCGACACCGACATGGTGCTCTTCGCCAGCGGCCGCAACCTGCTGGACGAGGAGATCCGCAACTCCACCTCGCTGCTGCGCGACTACGCCCCGGAGATGGGCCGCAGCGTCGAGGCCGGCGTGCGGTTTATTTTCTAGACCACAACTGCTTCAATTGGCCCACCGAGTGCCCCCGCCCATCCGGGCGGGGGCCGAATCTCCTACAATACCCGGATAACTTCCACGCGGGAGGGCAATTGCCGGGAACACCGGACCCCGGTTCGGCATCTCAGGTATCAGTACACCCGGCAACCCTTCTGCGAATAACAGGGATATTTCACTCCATGGCCTGGATCAAGCGCACTTTTATTGCCCTTCTCGTCACCTTCCTGCTGCTCGCCGGCGCCGTCGCCTGGCTGCTGGCCGGCCTCGATGTCAACCAGTACAAGCCGCAGCTGGAGCAGTTGGCGGCCAAGCAGGGCATTGCCCTGAAACTGGACGGCGATATCGGCTGGCAGCTATGGCCGAATATCGCCCTCAAGCTGAAGGGCGTGCAACTGGCCCCGCTGCCGCAGCCGGAGCAACCGCTGGTGCGCGCAGACAGGATCGCCGTCGGCGTGGCGCTGATGCCTCTGCTGAAGAAGCGCATAGAGGCACAGGAAATTCTGCTGATGGGCCCGCAGATCGACCTCACCGTCGACGAACAGGGCCGCGGCAACTGGGAACTGCTGACCGAAGCCATGGAGGCGCAGAAGAAAGAAGAGGCCAAGCAGCCGCCCAAACTGGAGGTGCCCGCGGACAAGACCGGCCAGGACCTCAACCTGGCATTGGAAAAACTGCGCATCGAGGACGGCCGCCTCAGCTACAGGGACGCGGGCAACAAGACCGAATACACCGTGGAGCAGCTGCGCGTGGCCGCCGACAACCTGGTGCCCGGGGGCGAGCCGGGACAGGTGGAGGCCAGCGCCCAGATAAGCGGCAGTGCCCTCAAGCAGCCGGTGGAGCTGAGTCTCTCCAGCACCCTGGCCCTGGACGAGGGCCTGAACGGCCTGCGCCTGCAGCCACTGCAACTGGAACTGACCAGCGGCGAAGCCGCGGCCGAGGTCAACCTGCGCGGCCACGTACGCCGCGCCGCCGCCGGCCAGCCCTGGCAGATCCAGATGAACGTCAACACGGTTGCCGAGCCGTTGCGCCCCTGGCTGGCCGTCACCGGCACCGAACTGGTCACCCAGAGCGGCGCCGTGCTGCAGAAGCTGAGCCTGGAGACCAGCGTCGAGGGCACCGACAAGAAACTCGACCTGACCCCGCTGCAGCTGCAGCTGGACGACACCGTCTTCGCCGGCAGCGCCCAGCTGCGCAACGCCGAGATGCCGGGGCTGGACCTGACCCTGCGCGGCGGCGCCCTGGTGCTGGACGACTACCTGCCGCCGCCGTCGCCGGAGGCCGAGGAGCCTTCAACCGCGGCGCCGGCGGAACCAGTGCCACTGCCGCTGACCGCGATGCGCGGTTTCAACGCCAACCTGGACCTGTCCCTGGAACAGATCAAGGCGGTCGACCTGCAACTGGACAGGCCCCAACTGCAGCTGACCGTCGACAACGGACTCTACCAGCTGCAGAAACTCTCCGCCGACCTCTACGGCGGTGAACTCTCCAGCAACGGCCAGTTCAATGCCCGCGGCCAGTCCGCCGAGGCCAATATCAACGGCGGCCTCGCCAATGTGGAGATCTCCAAGGTGCAGCAGGCCCTCTTCCCCAGCGACAAGATGCAGCTGTCCGGCCGGACCAGCGTCAGCTGGGCCGCGCAGACCCGCGGCGCCGATACCGCCGAGCTGCAGAAGCAGCTGCGCGCCACCGTGCAGCTCTCCAGCGACCAGCTGTCCCTGGCCCCCTTCAACCTGGAGAAGGGCATGTGCCAGCTGGTCAGCTACGCCGAGAAGACCCCGCTGCCGGAACGGGAGTGGCCCGCCAGCACCCGCCTGCAGGACCTGCGCGCCAATATCACCATCGAGGGCGACAAGGCCAAGATCCAGGAGGTGCTGGCCGGTATTGAGAATATCGCCATGACCGGCGACGGCGAGATCGACCTCGAAAAGCAGGAGTTCGACTTCGCCCTGGGGCTGGCCCTGGTGGGCGAGCGCACCTCCGCCGACGGCTGCACCGTCAGGAACGACCGCTGGCGCAACCGCCCGCTGCCGCTTCGCTGCAAGGACAGCTTCGCCGACGCCGGCGTCGGCAGCTGCAAACCCGACAGCCGCCGCCTCGACGACCTGCTGCGCGAAGAACTCAAGTACAAGGCCGAGAAGAAATACGGCGAAAAGGTGGATAAAAAGGTCGAAGAACTGAAAGAGAAATTCAAGGGCCTGTTCAAGCGCGACTGAGTCCCTTTTTGGTACCTCACCATGTAGGAGCCTGCCTGCAGGCGAAAGCTACGAAGCTCTGTTCTTTTCACCTGGCGGATTTTTGCTCCTGCAAAATCTGCATTTCCGCTGGGCGGCACTCCGCCATCCGTGGCGGTCACAGCAAGCTCCTGCAAGCAAAACCGCTAGGATGGGCACAAATCGGCAGGGATTGCCGATTTGGACGCCGAAGGCGCCCGCGAAGCGGGCGAGCGCCAGGGACGGCGCGAGTCAAAGCGCAGCGTGCCCATCAACCCGTCTGAAGTTACCCAATGACCCCAAAACAATTCCAACAAGCCGTCCTCACCTGGTTCGACCGACACGGCCGCAAGGACCTCCCCTGGCAGCGGGACATCACCCCCTACCGCGTCTGGGTGTCGGAGATCATGCTGCAGCAGACCCAGGTCACCGCGGTGATCCCCTACTTCGAGCGCTTTATGGCCAGCTTCCCGACTCTGCAGAGCCTGGCCGGGGCGCCGCTGGATGAAGTGCTGGCGCACTGGAGCGGCCTCGGCTACTACGCCCGCGCGCGCAACCTGCACAAGTGCGCGCAAAAGGTAGTGAGTGATCACCAGGGCGAATTCCCCCGCGACGTCGAGGCCCTGGCCGAATTGCCGGGCATCGGCCGCTCCACCGCCGGCGCCATCGCCAGCATCAGCATGGGGCTGAAGGCGCCGATCCTCGACGGCAACGTCAAACGGGTGCTGGCCCGCTTCGAGGCCGTCGACGGCTGGCCCGGCCAGACCGCCGTCGCCAATCGGCTCTGGCAGCTGGCCGAGACCTACACCCCGGACGGGCGCGGCAACCACTACACCCAGGCGATGATGGACCTGGGCGCCACCCTCTGCACCAGAACCAGGCCCCGCTGCGACGACTGCCCCCTGGCCAAAGCCTGCAACGCCCGCGCCCAGGGCAACCCTCAGGACTACCCGGGCAGGAAGCCGCGCAAGGAGAAGCCGGTGCGCAGCGCCACCATGCTGCTGCTCGAGCACGACGGCGAGATTTTCCTGGAGCAACGCCCACCCAGCGGCATCTGGGGCGGCCTCTGGTGCCCGCCGCAACTGGACGAGGACGACGGCGGCGAGGCCAGCGCGCAGGAATGGCTGGCGGTGCGGGAGCTGCACGCCCAGCAGATCCAGGCGCTGCCGCAGCTGCGCCACACCTTCACTCACTTCCACCTGGATATAGCGCCGGTGTGGGTGCAGCTGGCGAAAGTCCCCACCCAGGTGGCGGAGAGGGGCTGCGGCTGGTATAAACTGCGCCGACTCAACCGCCCCCGCGCGGCACAGGAACTGGGATTGCCGGCCCCCATCGTCAAGCTGGCCAAACAGCTGCTGGCGCTACAGGCGCCGCTGCTGGCCCCCTGCACCGCCGACTGAACCGAGGAGATGTCCATGTCCAGAACCGTATTCTGCCGCAAATACCAACAGGAACTGGAAGGCCTGGATGCGCCCCCCTTCCCCGGCCCCAAGGGCCAGGACATCTTCGAAAACGTCTCCAAAAAGGCCTGGCAGGAATGGATGGCCCACCAGACCATGTTGATCAACGAGAAACGCCTCAACATGATGGAACCCTCCAGCCGCGCCTACCTGAGCGAGCAGATGCAGAAATTCTTGAGCGGCGAGGCCTACGACGAAGCCGAGGGCTTCGTGCCCCAGGCAGACAATGACGAAGGGAAAGACGACTAAAAAGTGAGCGCTCACTCACAGGAAAACTATTTAGCAATCAAAGGCTTGACTCAGCCCCGGGGAGCGGGTTTAATACGCGCCTCGCGACGCCGGGCAAGCCCGGAAACATCGCAAGCCCAGATAGCTCAGTCGGTAGAGCAGGGGATTGAAAATCCCCGTGTCGGTGGTTCGATTCCGCCTCTGGGCACCATCTCCAAACCCGCGTCAGCGCTAGCTTTCGCGGGTTTTTTCTTTCCCGAAACCGGTTCCCGTTTGACGCCAAAAATCGCCATAGTGCCCACCTGTGTCAACGCAAAATGTTTAGCTCCTGAAAGTGGCGACTTCTAGTCGATCATTTGTCTCTCAAGCACAGGCTACCCCCACAAAGACTTTGCGGCTCGGCTCCAGAACTTGCTGATTTTCATAGCACGCCGATCGTTTTTTTGACCGCAATAACATCGAAAATCAAAAATTCTATAAAGCGCTCTCTCATGGAGTAGAGAAGTAAAATCCACTTAACCCCTATATGCTATTCAACTTCTCACCGGGTACGCTGGTAAGCTGCACGGTATGAGGGGCCGATCCACGCATTCAGTGAACGCCGCTGTAGCTGTCGCCCCCTTGTCACTAAGTGGCAATAATTGCATCGACAAAGCCCTTCCTCCTTTTTTTAACAAAAATTGCCTCTATCCCCGCTTGCCCAAACGAACAGTGCGATGAACAGGGGCGCCTGGCCAAGGCACTCAATATTCACACCAATATCAGTCACCTGACCAACGAAAACAACTACCGTGTTTCCGCCATAGGGCCTGCTGGGAGAACCTCTGTTCCTGAATATTGAAGTCGGCGCGAATGCCGGCCTGGCGCCGGAAAGCGAGAGCCCGTTTAGCGACCGCGAGATGGAAGTCATAAGGCTGATGTCAAGTGGGCTTACCAGTGCGGAAATTGCCGAAGAACTGTGTATTTCGCCCAACACAGTAAAGAATCACCGGAAAAATATTCTGCACAAGTCCGATTGCAGGAACACGGGGCAGCTGATCAGCAAGTGTATAACCGAGGGGCTGCTATAGGAGTGCAGGAAAACTCCGCAAGAACCCGGAAAATAGCCCTAAAGGGCTATTGCTGACCGTGTCCGACAGGAGCATTTTTATCGGGAGCCTCAGATTCCCCGAAACAGTCCGGGGCTCAGCGGAACAGGGACATACCGCTTACTGATTAGCCGCGAATATCAGAGCGGGCATCTGTTCGGCTCATCTATTCCCGTCTCCCCATCTATTACATCTCATCATACGCCCGGTCAATAAATACTCGCTGCGGACGAATTGTGTTCGCAAAAAGTCAAAAAGTCATAAAGTGGCAAGCCTGATGTAAGTGAAATGACTTTCTTTCACTGCTCTGTGCCGCAAATCCTCTGATAAACTCCGCCCGACTTACACAAAAGCAATCGATTATTTGGGGATAATCATGATAAGAAAGCTACTCGTCGCAGCGGGTGTAGTGTTGCTCTCCGCCTGTTCAGCCACACCTTACGAAAACTTCGATCCGGCTGCCGTACAGGGCAAGACGACAATGAAAGTCGTGTCCCAGGTACAGCAGGAGGAGATAGTGAAGGAGTTTGTTCCCTCCAATGCCGGCGGGTCCGCCGGGGCGCAGTTTGGCCTGGTGGGTGCACTGGTAGGGGCGGCGGTGGATGCCTCTGTCAACAACTCCCGCGCCAAGGACGCCGAAGCCGCTGTAGAGCCCTTCCGCAACGCCACGCTGGATATCAACGTGCGCAGCATGCTCGAGCAGGCTTTCGCAGACAATATCGAGCGCCTGGACTGGGTGGCGGACAAGAAACTGGTGAGCGAGCAGTTCGAGTCGGATACCAAGATCAAAAACTACCTGGCCTCGCTGGACGAGGAACTGCTGCTGTTGATCAATACCAACTACAGCCTGAAGCCGAACGCCGAGGTCATCGAGTTCACCGCCAACTACTCGCTGTACAACAAGGCAGCTGCAGCCGGCGACAAGTCGACGCCCAAGCCGCTGTACAGCAATATTGCCAAGGTGCAGTCCTACCCACACAACGGCTCCGTCCGCCGCCTCACCGAGGAGGAGAAGCAGGCGGAAATCACTCGCCTGAAGGAAAAATACCCGACCGACGAATCTCTCTCCAAGTCGGTGATTCAGCGCAACCAGAAGAAGCTGGCCAAGGAAATCGCCAAGCTCGACACCAAGACGATCAAGATCCCCAGCCACAATCCCGCCGGCAGCGTTTGGCTGGATAACAACGACGAACTGCTGCGCGAGGAAATATCCGCGGCGCCGGCGCTGCTGGCGAAGATGATCGTCAACGACCTGGGCGGCCGGTACCCGCTGCCGATGGCCGCGGAAACTGACAGCAAGAAGAAACGGGAGACGCAGCTGCTGGAGGAGTTCGACAACGGCATGGTGATCACCCGCCAGCCCAACGGCATGTTGCTCTACAAGCACCGCAAAGCGCCGGTATACACCCTCTTCGGTGCAACGTTTTGAAAACCCGGATCCTGATCGCCTGCGGTCTGCTCGGCCTGGCCGGCTGTGCCACCCAGACCAAGCACTCGGTGCTCGGCCCGGAGCTGTTGCAGCCGGCGGCCCTGTCTGAACAGCCGGGAGGCAGCGCCTGTCCGCAGACCATCGCAGTTGTGGACAGGAGTGTGAAGTCCCGACCACTGAACGAACTGGGCAGCCGCGCGGTGCAATCCGCGGCCGAGGCGCTTCTCGACGATAGTGGGCCGGAGATCGTCGGCGACGGGGGAGAGGCGGAACTACAGGTGACGATCGACCGCGCCTACGTACACTCGCTGGCGACCTCCAAATCCGCGGTGGTGGTCCTTAGCGTCGCCCGCGCCGGCGCCGACAGCGCCACCATCTACCGGGGCAGCTCCGTCGGCGTCAACTGGTGGGGGACTCTGCGCGAGTATGAAGCCGGCGTGACGGAGGCACTGGAAGAGGCGTTAAAGCCACTGAAGGCGGAGCTCCAGCACGCCTGCACCGCGCAGACGCACACCTGACGTCCCGCGCGGAAACAGAAAAAACCGGCTCGATGCCGGGTTTTGCGTTTTGCGTTTTGCGCAGGCTGCCGCCCTCAGTTGGCCCGGTCGACAGCCATGGGCGCCGCCACTTGTTTTTCCACCTCCGCGCCGAACAGGGCGCCCACCAGGCACAGCGCGAAAGGTATCGCGGTGCCAGGTGCCTGGCTGGTGATCAGCTTGCGGTCGATCACCACTGCCTCGTCGCTCGGCTCTTTAACCTGCCCCCTCAGTTCCTTGCGAAAACCGCTGTGGCAGGTGGCGCGATAATCCGAAATCAGTCCGCGCCTGCCCAGGACAACTGCCGGTGAGGCGCAGATGGCGCCGAGCCAGCGGCCCGAATTCAGTTGATCGGCAATCAGCCCGGTCAGGGGATCGCTGTTGTACAGGTGCTCCGCGCCGGGCATGCCGCCGGGCAGGGCGATCAGGTCCCAGCGGTTGTCAGTGCACTCCTCGAGCAGGCAATCCGCCTCTATGGCGACGCCGCGGGAGGCGGTGATGTGCCGGCTCTGCATCACCGAGGCCAGGGTGACCTCTGCTTTCGCGCGGCGCAGTACATCGACGATGGTGACCGCTTCGATTTCCTCGGAGCCGTCGGCTATGGGAACCAGCACTTTCGCCATTGGAATCTCCTCGCAGGTACTCGCTATCTGCTCTTATTAGCCTAGAGCCATACAGACCAGAATAGGCGTATCACATTGGCGCCGAAGCTGTAGGCCGGCTCCTCTCCCGGATTGATGTCGGTGCCCTCGCCGTGCACCCGGACATCGCGGAAGTCGTCATAGTCGAACAGTATATGGTCCCAGTAGAGGTTGACGGTGTTCTTGCGGTCGAACAGGGACCAGCGGTCAGGCAGCACATAGGCGACGCCTATGCCGATCGAGGTGCTGGTGAAATCGCTCAGTTCCTTGTCCCGCGCGCGGAAGTTGGTGGCGTTCAGGTAGGGAAAGAGGTCGCTGTAGAAATCGGCCCCGCTCTGCCGGTAGAAGCGCAGCTTGCCCTCGAGTATCCACTGGTCCTTTTCCTCCAACGGGTGCGTGTAGCGGAACTCGATATTGTCGGCGACTATGCCCCAGCTGTCGGCGTAGTAGCGGTATTCGCCCTTCACCGCGGCGCGGTACGGCAGGCGGTACTTGGTGCGGATCGCCACGGCGTCGCTGTTGCGGGTAGCGGGATAGAGTTCCGGCTGGTAGCTGAAGCCGCTGCCGGAGGCCGGGTCCAGGTAGCGCACGCTGCGGTAGGGGTTGTTGAGGAAGCCCTCGTCGGCGACAGTCTCCACGCTCAGTTCGGCGATCAGTTTCTGGGTCAGTATCTGGTTCCAGCTCAGGGCGTAGCGGCGGTGTTCCGCCTGGGCGGCGAAATTTTCGTCGCCGTTGCGGAACACATCGTCGTTGCCGTAGCTGACGCGCAGGTCCAGGGTGCTGAGGTCGCCGAAGAAAGCCTGGCTGACACCTAGGGAGACTGTCTCCGCCTGGTAGTCGTTCTCCGAGCTGTTGGTGTAGCCGAGGCTGAGGGTGGCCTTGTCCACCAGGTAGTCGGCGCCGAGGGAGAATTCGTCGCGCTGCTCGGAGTAGCGGCTGGCGGTGGCCTGCACATCGATGGAGGCACCGGAGATCATGTCCACATAGTAGTTAGCGGACAGCGACAGGTTGTTGCCGACATTCTTGCGCACCAGTACCGAGGGGCCGTCGATGGTGACTCCGCCGCCGCTATAGGAGTGGTACATGGTGTCGGCGCGCTCTTCGGGCAGCACGGCCGCATTGGCAACCATTGAGCAAAGTGCCAGGATGCAGGCCAGGACGTGTTCGCCTGACAGGCTTTTTGCTCCTGCAAAACCTGCTTTTCCGCCATCCATGGCGGTCACAAACAGGCTCCTACAAACGCTGCCTTTAGCCAATTTGTCAGTTACAGCCACAGCCGCCTCCGCTTCCGCCTTCCGCGCCGCGGGCCGCCTCGCGGGCCTCGTAGACGTGATTCATATAGCCGGCCGCGACCGGATCCCGCTCGAAGCCCATGATCGGGTCGGCCAGGTAGTGGCGCTCGTAAGGGGCCACCCAGGGTGTTGCGGTGCAGCCGCTGAACAGCAGCGCGCCGCAGAGCAGGATCAGTGCGCGGATCATCCTAGAAACCGCAGTTGGGCGCAAAAAAGACAGGTAAAATATTGGTGCGAATAGTGAATTTAAAAATCGCGTGGTCACCTTACTGGTGATGAGTCGATACTTAAATTTGCTAGGCGCGCCAGGAGCTTGCCTTGACTTTCGTGATCCAACTGCGGTTTCTAGGATCATGACTTACTCCCGGATCAGTTCCTTGATGATTTTCTTGTAGGCGGCCTCGTCGCCGTCGCGGTAGCCGCGGTGGATATGGCGCACATTGCCGTCGCGGTCGATGAATACCGAACTGGGCATGGCGTCTATGCCGTATTTCTTGCTGACGTCGCCGGCGCTATCGAAAAGGATCGGGAAGTCCACCGGGATCTTGCCCAGCATCTTCTCCGCGTCGGCGCGCTCGGAATCCACGTTCACACCCCACACCTGGAAGCCGGCGGCCTCGTAGCGCGCGTGCAGCTCGTCCAGCAGCGGCATTTCCTTGCGGCAGGGGCCGCACCAGGAGGCCCAGAAGTTCAGCATTATCACGTCGCCGCGCTGCTCCGCCAGGCGCAGGTTGTCGCCCTTGTTGGAGGCCAGGGTGAAATCGAACGAGGGCTCGGCGGCCAGGGTCAAGTGTGAAGAGAGGATAAGGGTCAGGCCGGTCAGTAATCGAAATAGCATTTTTCTTCCTCTGATTATTTGACTTGTTGAATTCCGGTTGGTGCGCGCGGCGCACCCTACTAGAAGAAAACGGAGACTCCCAGCTGTGCGGACAGATTGTTTGTGGTCTGCGCCTCGCCGAAAATCTCGTGCTCGAACACGTGGTCGCGGAAATCCAGGCGCAGCGCCAGCCAGTCGCTGGCCAGCACCCGCGCGCCGACGCCGAAGTTGTAGGTAAAGTGCGCCTCGTCGGCGAAGGAGGTGTTGCCGACGCCGCCGATCAGGTAGAGGCTGCTGTTCAGCGCCCAATCGTCGAAAATAAAGTACTCGCCGGGAAACAGGTTCCAGCCCAGGGACAGGTTGTAATAGCTCAGCTGGCGCTGCTCGTCGGTCAGCAGCGGCGCCGAGCCGCTCAGGCGCTCGAAGCTGGACTCGCCCAGTTCCGTCTCGCCATAGGCGGCCTCCATAAAGATATCTTCGTTGATATGGTAGGCCAGCGCGCCGCCGTAGACGGTATTGGAGCCGAAGTCCTCCACATTGATCACGCCGCCGAATGCAGCGAACTCGATATTCTCACTGTCGATTTGTGCCTCGCGGATTTCGCGCCGCTCCAGATCCGGCGAGACTATTTCACCGAGTACAGCATCCCCGAGCACGTCGTCACCGCCCTGCGCCTGTGCACCGGCGGAAAATAAGAAAGCTGCAGCCACTGCGGCTACAGATAAACGTCGAATCCGAGCTTCCACTCGACTATCTCCTGATTTTCTTCCCGCGAGGTGAGCAGGTAGTGATTGGCGTACTCCGCCCTGAGGGCGAAGCGGCGGGACAGATAGGTTTTCACCCCCAAACCGGTCAGCATGGCGGTATCGCGGCGGTCCTCAGTGGCGACGATGGTGGCGTTGGGGGAAGTGATATTGATACCGGTGCCGAGCATAAAGTAGGGCGACAGCTTCCAGCGCGGAAACGGCTGGTGCAGCACCGCGACCTGGTAGGTCTGGCTGCCGGAAAAGTCTCCCACGGCCTGGGTCGCGCGCAGTTCGGCGGACAGGTTGGCGGTAAAGCGGTAGCCGAGGGTCGCACCTATGGAGCTGGCGCCGGCGAAGTCGCCGTAGGAAAAGCCCAGGTGGAAATGCTGCGAGCCCACATCGCTGAAATCCGGCAGCGGTACCCGCACCAGCTCGCCGTCCCCGCCGTAGATTTCCTGCAGGTCGGCGATGCGCACCCAGCCGCTCTTGTCCCTGTGCATGGCGACCTTGACCCAGTCGGTGCGCCGCTTCAGCAGCCACAGTTTTTCCCCGTACTCGGCCACGTGGAATATCGGGTAGCCGCGCCCGGGGCCTGTGTAGATGTTCACATAGGGGGTGCCGACGGTCACCAGCTCGGCGTCCTCGGGCGGGGATTCCGCAGCGGCCACACCACTGGATATCAGCAGCAGGGCGGCGCAGAAAAAATTAATACAGGAGCTAAAGGGCAACATGAATCAATTCACCGGTGCGGCAAAGGGATCGTTGTAGTACTGCGCACCGATATCCAGCCATTCGGAAATCAGCCTCAGCTCCGCCGGCTCCATGTATTCGGCGTGGGCCTCGCCTGCTTCGAACAGGTCGAAAAAGCGGCTGCCGTTGGCGGAGTCATCCATCAGCCGGTCGATGTCGACGGTAACCATAACCGGAATCGGGTTGCCGTCGCTATCCAGAATCGGGTTTCCGTCTTCGTCCGTCTCGAACACCGGGTTGCCGTTGTCGTCCCGCTCCTGCACCAGGATATTGTTCAGGGCGCCGTCCACCAATTCCTGGGTGGGGTTGTCGAACAGCAGCTCCACATAGGAGGTCATCCAGTCGGCGTTGGCAACGGATGCCGCCGAGGTCAGGTCCAGCTGCCCCGCCGGCACCCGCAGCATGCCGGCGGCGTCACGGCTGGAGTGGCAGGCGGTGCAGGTGCGGTCCTCGATCACCGCGCCGCTGGCGTCGGTGATCTGGCGCACACGCTCCCAGAGCGGCTGTATATGCACCGGGTAGTGGATGACGCTGCGGCAGTTGCCGCTCCAGTCGTCCAGGCAGGTGGCGGGGATCGGGATCGGCGTGGTCAGGTCGGCGTAGGGGATGCTGCTGCCCGGGTCCTTGGCGCGCAGGGCCGGGTCCGTCCACAGGTCACTGAAACTGATATCGCCCTCCAGCTGCGCCTCGCCGGCGATGCGCGCCAGCAGCTGCGCCATTGTCTCGCCCATCTCGGCCACCAGCGCCGGCTCTGTATTCGGGAAGGGGACGCCGGAAGTGGGGCTGCCGGCCCAGGCAGAGGCGGGCTCCCTGTCCGGGCGGCCGTGGGGCACCTCGCTGTCGCCGGTGTGGCAGCCGTTGCACTGGCGCACTTCGCCGGCGCGCAGCTGCAGCCAGCTGCGGTGGCGGCCGACGATGCGGCGGCCGTCGGCATCGACGACGGAAATGGCCAGCGGCATATCCGCCGGCAGCTTCACCCGCACGGAGCCGTCCGGCTGGATTTGCGTGTAGCCGAGAATCTCGCGCATGCCGTGGGCGCGGTTGCGGCCGAAGGCGGAGCGGTCGAAATCCAGGGTGTTGTCGTCGGGGATGCCCGCCGCCTTGACCACGCGCAGGTAGCGCGCCGGACGCAAGTCGGCACTGGTGATCGCCGGGTCCGCGAGGCTCGGGATACCCGCCCCGTCCTCTCCAACAAGAATATCCTCACCGTCGAAATCGTAGACGCTGCGGATATCCAAAATGCCGGCGCCCTCCTGCACCAGCTTATCGTCCAGGTCGACGCCGGGTACGGGCTCGGGAATATAGGCGGGCTCGGTGCGCGGCTCCAGGGTGACACCCTCGGAGATCATCTCGCCCTCCTCGGCGACCACGATCGGCAGTTGGGTGCCCTCCGCGTAGTCGTAGATCCACAGGCCGTATAGGGGATCCGCCGGCACCACTTCCTCCTGGGCCAGCCACTCGTCGGTGCAGGGGCGCGGCAGTCCGGTTTCCATTTCCAGCACCCGGCACTCGCTCCAACTGACGAGCAAGCGGCTGGTGCCGTCGTGGAAGGGCCAGGGGGAGGAGAAGAGGCCGTGGGGAGACAGGCTGCCGTCGGTGACGACTTCCTCCACCGAGATCGACGCCTGGCCCACCAGTTCGCCCTTGCCCTCGGGCAGGCTATAGGCTTCCGTATGCTCAACGCTGTCGATGGCCACCAGATCGCCGCCGTAGCTGATACCTTCCGGCGAGCGCAGGGTGACCAGCAAGCGGCCGTCGGGCATCTCGCGGGGTCTTACGAAGGCGGCGTCGGTCCGCTCGCCGTCGGCATTTTCCGTTCCGGTCTGCTGGCTGTGGTAGCCGTAGTGGAAGGCCAGGTCGGTGCCGTCCGGCTCGATGGTGTAGAGACTCAGGTTGTCGACGCCGCCCATATTGTCCCAGCGGTTGAACAGTATGCGGCCGTCGTTCAGTACCGTCGGGTGCAGGTCGTGGCTCTGGTTGAAGGAGATCTGCTTTATGCCGCTGCCATCCGCTTCCATCACGTGCAGCACCAGGGCCTCGTTTTGCAGGTCTTCCGCCAGGGATGAGAACTGCGGTTTGTTGTCGTCCAGCAGCAGGGCGCGGGAGCGGCGCTGGCGGCTTGAGGAGAAGACGATGCGACCGTCCGGCAGGAAGGCCGGGGCCACATCCTGGCCCTCCTCGGCGATCAGGTCCGATTCGATGACCCGCTTCAGTTCATTGCTGTCCAGGTCGTAGAGCCAGATATTCCAGGTGGGCTGCTCGTCGTCATCGGCGTCCTCGATTTCCGGCGCACGCATCGCGAAAAGCAGGCGCCGGCCGTCGGCGGAGGTGTTCAGGTCCTTGACGTCGTAATCGCCGACAAACAGCCCGGCGGTCAGCACCGTCTCCGCTGCACTGGGCGTGGCGCGCTCCTTCAGCACCAGTTCGGCGCCGGGATTGAAAGCAGCGGGGGAGTAGATATCGTCCTCGGCCAGGGCGCCGTCATCCTCGAAGGCCAACTGGCGGCGCACGAAGGCAACCGGATAGTCGACGACGACCGGATCCTCGGCCTGGTCTCCGCCGGCGGAGGAGCCGCCACCGCCGCCACTGCAGGCAGACAACAACAGCAGCAGCGCCGGCAGTGCACGCAAATGTTTCATTTTTATTTCTACCGGTCGTCGGCCCGGCCGCGCATTTCAGGCGGGCGCAAAACTGGCCTTGGCTTGGTGGAATCTCTCTGTGCGCGATATTTTTCCCGCGCAGCGGCATTCTCTCAAACCGCGCACAAAAATTTTGCCAACTGGACCGCACTTCTCATAGGCGGCGCTGGCAATAGCCGGCCCAACTCTTAGTATCTGGTGCCATCGCCTCCAGTGGTCACACTAACCCAAATAATTCGATGAAAACCCAACCGCTTCGACTGCGGGCGGCCCGGCCAGTTGCTGCGGGTGCCCTGCTGGGCGCCTGCCTCTGGGCCGGCCTCGCCAGCGCCTCCCCACAGGACCAGGCCCTGCAGATTCACAGCCGCCTGACCGGCGTCAAACCTACCGAGACAGTGCTGCTCGACATGGCCCAGGACATCGCCGACGGCGATCCCCAGGCCGCCGCCTACACGGCGATGCAGAACGACGCCTTTTACAATGTGACCCTGAAAAATCTCGCCACCCCCTGGACCAACCGCGATCGCGACGTCTTCGCGCCGCTGAACGATTACACGGCGACGGTAATCGGCATGGTGCGCGATGATATGGATTTCCGCCAGGTACTGTCTGGAAATATCCTCTACACGGGCGACGTCTCCGGCCTGCCGGCCTACAGCAACAGCAATAACGACCATTACGAGGCACTGGAGGCCGGCGGCTATTCGCTGAAGGATAACCTGGTACAGCGCAGCCAGTCGTCGCTCACCGGCCTGCCGGCGGAAGCGACCGCCGGCGTTATCACCACCCGCGGCGCGGCCAAATCCTTCTTTATCGCCGGCACCAATCGGGCCATGTTCCGCTTCACCCTGGTCAACCACCTGTGCCGGGATATGGAGCAGGTGCACGATACCTCCAGGCCCCCGGACCGCATCCGCCAGGATGTAAGCCGCAGCCCCGGCGGCGACAGCCGCGTCTTCCAAAACAACTGCATCGGCTGCCACAGCGGCATGGACCCCATGGCCCAGGCATTCGCCTACTACGACTTCGTCTACGACGCAGACAACGACCCGGAGGGGGAGAAGGGCCAACTGGACTACAACAGCGCCGGTGAGACGGACCCCGCCACCGGCAGCCGCGTCAAGGCGAAGAACCATATCAACAGCGCCAACTTCCCCCACGGCTTCATACTGCCGGACGACCGCTGGGACAACTACTGGCGCCAGGGGCCAAACCTGCACCTGGGCTGGAGCAGCGCACTGCCCGGCAGCGGCAACGGCGCCAAGTCACTGGGCGAGGAACTGGCCAACAGCCGCGCCTTCGCCGAGTGCCAGGTCACCAAGGTGTTCCGCCAGGTGTGCCTGCGCGATCCGGAGGACTCGACCGATCGCGCGCGCATCGATGCCATCGCCGACGATTTCAGCAACAGCGGTTACAGGCTGAAGCAGGTCTATGCGGACGCCGCTGTTTACTGTGCGGGGGATTAATTGATGAAAAGTAATAACCCACCGCTCGGGACCCGGAAAAGAATGCCGGAATCCAATGCCAAGGCCCTGATACCGGTGGCCATTTTGGGAAAAGCGCCTGCGGCCGGTAAGCAGACCGATGAGGCTTTTTCCCAAATGGCCACCGGTAGCAGGGCCGCCACCGCAGTCCGTTCAATACTCCGTACCACCGGTATTTTCCTCGCCGCGACTGTTCTAGCCGCCTGCAGCGGCGGCAGCGGCCAGGACACCGAGGAGCAGCCCAACACCAATCCCGGCAGCGGCGGCGCCAGCTATTCCGGCCCGGCGCCGGAGACCGAGGATGTGCAGCAGTACAAGCGCTATATCTGGGACAACCTGGCCGCGGAGAACCGCTGCGGCGGCTGCCATGTGGAGAACGGCCAGAGCCCGCACTTCGTGCGCGGCGACGATATCAATATCGCCTACGGCGCCGGTCGCGAGCTGGTGAACCTGGCGCAGCCGGCGGAATCGCGCCTGGTCACCAAGGTGGCCGGCGGCCACAACTGCTGGCTGTCCAGCGCCAGCGCCTGTGCGGAGATCATCACCAACTATATCGAGGAGTGGGCCAGGGCCACCGGCAGCCTGCAGAACACCATCACCCTGACCGCGCCGGTGGAGCGCACCGTGGGCGCGAGCAAGAGCTTCCCCGCGGACGGCGGCAACTTCTCCAGTACTGTCTATCCGCTGTTGCGCACCTACTGCGCGGGCTGCCACAGCGAGGACGCCGGCACCGCGCAGCAGCCCTATTTCGCCAGTGCCAACGTGGACCAGGCCTACGAGGCGGCAAAGGCCAGAATGAACCTGGACAACCCGGCCGAGTCGCGCTTCTCCGTGCGCCTGGGCAGCGAGTTCCACAATTGCTGGAGCGACTGCGAGGACAACGAGAAGGCAATGACCGCGGCCATCAAGGCCTTCGCCGATAGCATCCCGCTGACCCAGGTGGATCCCGACTGGGTGATCAGCAAGGCGCTGCTGCTGACCGACGGCATAGTCGCCAGCAGCGGCGGCCGCATCGAGAACAATGCGATAGCGCTCTACGAGTTCAAGACCGGCAGCGGCACCACCGCCTTCGACACCTCCGGCGTCAACCCGGCCATAGACCTGACCCTGTCCGGCGACGTGGAATGGCTCGGCTCCTGGGGCATCCAGTTGAAGGGCGGCAAAGCCCAGGGCGCGACCGCCACCAGCCGCAAACTGCACAACACCCTGACCGCCACCGGCGAGTACACCATCGAGGCCTGGGTGGCGCCGGCGAATGTGTCCCAAGAGGGGCCGGCGCGTATCGTCAGCTACTCCGGCGGCAACGACATCCGCAACTTCACCCTCGGCCAGGCGATGTACAACTACACCTTCCAGAACCGCAGCGACAGCACCGACGCCAACGGCATACCGGCGCTGATCACCGACGATATGGCCGAGCGCGCCCAGGCGACCCTGCAGCATGTCGTCGCCACCTACGACCCGATCAACGGGCGCAAGCTGTACGTCAACGGCGAATTCACCGGTGACGCCGACCCGGCAGCGGCGGAGCTGCTCAGCACCTGGGACGATACCTTCGCGCTGGTACTGGGCAGCGAGGTGTCCAATGACAATATATGGGAAGGTTCGGTGCGCCTGCTGGCGATCCACTCCCGCGCTCTTTCTCCCGAGGATATCGACACCAACTACAAAGTCGGCGTGGGCGAAAAATACCTGCTGCTGTTCAAGGTGGAGGAGCACACCGGTGTACCGGACAGCTACGTGATGTTCACCGTTCAGCAGTTCGACAACTACGGCTACCTGTTCAGCGAGCCGACCTTCGTCAGCCTCGACGACGGCGCCGACCCCACCGGCATAGAAATCGAGGGCATGCGCATCGGCATCAACGGCCGCGAGGCGGAAGTCGGCCAGGCCTGGGCCAAGCTGTCCGCGACCATCGACGACAGCTATGTGCCCGGCGCGGGCCAGCCGCTGTCCAGGCTCGGCACCATCATCACCCTGGACAAGGGGCCGGAGTACGACGAATTCTTCCTCACCTTCGAGCGCCTGGGCAGCGAGACCTTCACCCGTGTGGAGCCAACGCCGGCGCCGCCCGCCGAGCCCGCGGATCTGGATCCGCAGCCCAGGATCGGCCTGCGCCGCTTCGAGCAGATACACGCGACCCTGTCCCGCGCCACCGGCATCCCGATGGCGCACCCGGAAATCGTCGCGACCTGGGAAAAGGTCAAGCGCCAGCTGCCGGTGGAGAGCGATATCCAGGGCTTCCTCGCCGCGCAGCAGATGGGCATTACCCAGCTGGCGGTGAAGTACTGCAGCACGCTGGTGGATTCCAGCTCGCGCAGCAGCTATTTCCCCGGCTTCGATTTCGGCGCACCGGCGAACAGCGCCTTCGACAGCGCGGCCAAGCGCGCCCAGGTTATCGATCCGCTGATCGAAAACCTGCTCGGCCACGAGATGACCTGGCCCGACGGCAATCACTCGCAGCTGGCTGTCGCGCCGGACCTGACCGATGTGGAGACGGAACTGAACAACCTGATCGATACCATGACCACCTGCGGCGCCGGCTGCGCCCCTGACCGCACCGAGACCACGGTCAAGGCGGTGTGCGCGGCGGCGATGGGCAGTGCGATGATTCTGATTCACTGACAGTAGCAACATTGATCGCGGCCAACGGCCGCTCCAGAGTATTTCGTCATTCCGGCGCAGGCCGGAATCCAGGTGGCACCAAACTGGATACCGGCCTGCGCCGGTATGACGAGCGATAGCGTTTGAATCGGAACAGAGTATTTACAAATCGTTTTCCAGCACCTGTAGGAGCGGCCCATGGCCGCGATCAATATCGAAAAGAACACAGAGCCCCGATGCGAAGCCCCCCGGCAGCAGGGCCGCCCGGAAGCCAACTAAAAGCACCTCGGATTAGAAAAAATCCGGACAGAAACTATGAGCAAGAAAAAACACTTCGACCTGGACCAGCCCCTGCGCCACCCGGACCACCACCGCCCGGTAACGAGGCGCGACTTCCTCGCCCAGGGCTTCCGCGCCGGCTTGGCCACGGTGCTCGGCGGTTCCGTGTTCAGCCTCTTCGCCAATCCGCGCAGTGCCCAGGCCGCACTGTCTTCCGACCTGGAAGCGCTACGCGGCCCCTGCGGTATCAGCGGCGCCGGCGGCGCCGGCAAGATCCCGTTTATCTGTTTCGACCTGGCCGGCGGAGCCAATATCGCCGGCTCCAATGTGCTGGTGGGCAAGCAAGGCGGCCAGCTGGACTTCCTCAGCACCGCCGGCTACGGCAAACAGGGACTGCCCGGCGACATGGTGCCATCCCTGACCGACACCACCGGCAACCCTTTCATCAACACCGACCTGGGCCTCGCCTTCCACAGCGACAGCGGCATGCTGCGCGGCATTCTCGACAAGATCGCCGCCGGCACTGCCTCCGCCACCAACGGCGCAGTCATTCCGGCGCGCTCGGAAAACGACACCGGCAACAACCCGCACAACCCCATGTACGGCATCAACCGCGCCGGCGCCAACGGCGAGCTGCTGGCCCTGATCGGCTCCAGCTCCAGCGAGTCCGGCGGCAACTCCCTGGCGCCGATGGCGATGATCAATCCCGAGGTGCGCCCCACCAAGGTGGACAGGCCCACGGACGTGACCGGTCTCGTCGACGTCGGCGACCTGGTCGGCCTGCTGAGCCAGCAGGATACGGTCAAGGTAATGGAATCCATATACCGCATCTCCGATTCAAAACTCGGAAGTGTGAACACCCGAGTCAGCGCGGACGCAGTGATCAAGGACATGGTGCGCTGCGGCTATATGAAGAGCGCCGACCTGGCTGACCGCTTCGGCAATCCCGCCGACCTGGACCCGGCGGTGGATCCGGATATTGTCGGCCCCGGCGGCATCTTCACCGGTGCCGAATTCAACAACGACCGCGAATTCCAGAAGACCGCGTCGGTGATGAAACTGGTGGTCAACGGCTACGCCGGCGCCGGCACCGTCACCATGGGCGGCTATGACTACCACACCGGTGACAGGGCCACCGGCGAGATCCGCGACCTGCGCGCCGGCCGCTGTATCGGCGCCTGCCTCGAGTACGCCGCGCGCCGCAACCAGCCGCTGATGATCTATGTGTTCAGCGACGGCTCGGTATTTTCCAACGGCATGATCGACGACTCGGTGGAGGGTCGCGGCAAGGGTGTCTGGACCGGCGACAACCAGCAGACCGCGGCCTCCTTCTTCCTGGTCTACAACCCGGCAGGCCGGCCGCAGCTGCTCGGCGGCACCATGGACGAACAGGCGCGCCACCAGCAGCTCGGCTATATGCGCCCGTCCGGGGATGTGGAAACCGCGTCCAGCCCGGCGGCGAACAATGTTAACCTGCTGGTGGAAACCGTAGTGCTGAACTATATGGCGCTGCACGGCGAACAGGGCAGCTTTGCCAGCCTCTTCCCCAACCACGGCCTCGGCAATGCCAGCCTGATGGACAGCATGACCGCCTTTGCACCGATTGTCTGATGAGCAGATTTTTTAAAAATATATTGCTGTGCTGTGCCGCCTCCCTCTATGCGACCCCGTCGCTGGCGGAGTGGCACTACGAGAAGCAGGCCATTATGGGCACCGAGGTGGCCGTGCAGCTGTGGCACGAGGACGACAGCAAGGCCGAACAGCTGATCGGGCAGGTGATGGCGGAGTTCCGCCGTCTGGACGGCGAACTGTCCCCCTACAGGGAAGACAGCGAGCTGTCACGGGTCAACCGCGAGGCCGGCAGGAGCGCCGTCCAGCTGTCCGGCGAACTGGCCGCACTGATCGACAAGTCCCTCTGGTACAGCGAGCTGACCGACGGCGCCTTCGATATCAGCTATGCGACCCTGGGCAAGCACTACGATTTCCGCAAGAAACAACAAGCGGACGAGCAGCTCACCGAATCCCTGCTGGAAGCGCTGAACTACCGCCACCTGCATTTCGACAAGCGCGCACAGACGCTGCGCTTCGGCCACGCCGAAACCAGAATCGACCTGGGCGGCATCGCCAAGGGCTACGCGGTGGACAAGGCGGTGGCGATACTGGAGGAGGCCGGCGTCTGCTGCGTCAGCGTCAGCGCCGGCGGCGACGCACGCATGCTCGGCGACAAGCGCGGCCAGCCCTGGCTGGTGGGTATCCGCCACCCGCGCGACAAGGGCAGGAACGCGGCGGTGATACCACTGGCGGACAGCGCCATCTCCACCTCCGGCGACTACGAGCGCTACTTTATCGACGACCACCAGGCCCGCGTGCACCATATCTTCGACCCAGCCACCGGCAGGCCGGCGGACACGGCCGCCGGCGACAGCGACAAGCTGATCAGCGTCAGCATCATAGGCCCGCGGGGTTTCGATACGGATCCGCTGTCCACCAGCGTCTTCGTGCTGGGCAAGGAGCGGGGCCTGGCGCTGATCGACCGGCTGCCCGGCTTCGAGGCAGTGGTGATCGACAGCAACAGGCGCCTCTACTTCAGCCGCGGGTTGGACAATCCCGCAGCGGGTGGCAGCAAGTAGCAGTGCTGTCATCATGGGAAAATTGCCAACCGGATCACATCAGTTACATGATCCCCTGAGATAATTCACAACAACCGGCTCCCCCGACGCCAATCCCAATCGAAAGGCCGCACCATGCGACGCTGTATCCACTCCCTGATCTTCTCGCTCGCTCTTGTTATAGGTATGGTTGCGGGGTCACCGGCACTGGCCGAGGGCGAGTCCTTCCCCGCGGACAAGCTGGAATCCCTGAAGCGGGATGTGCTGAAGCTGAACCGCGATCTCCTGATCCTGGAGGAGGACCTGCTCTACCCGGCCCAGAGCCAGGTGGCCTTCTATGTTTCCATGGATGTGGGCGAGTACTTCAAGCTAGATGCGGTCAAGCTGCATATCGACAACAAGCTCACCGCCAGCCACCTGTACACCGAGCACCAGCGCGATGCGCTGATCCGCGGCGGCATACAGCCGCTGTTCAAGGGCAACCTGAAGTCCGGCAGCTACACCATCTCCGCCTTCTTTACCGGTATCGGCCCCCAGGGGCGCGAATACAAGCGCGCCGCCACCCTGGAGCTGGAAAAGACCGACGAGCCGGCGGTGATAGAACTGCGCATCGCCGATTCCTCGGGCAAGCAGCAGCCGGAGTTTGAGCTGGTGCAGTGGCCGGCACCCTGATCCGCAATGGCGTACCGCACCTTCTTCCGTGTCTTTTCCCTGACGGCGGCCCTTTTGGGTGGCGCCGCGCCCTCACTCGCCTCTGACGAACCGAAGAAATACCGCCAGGCGCAGGATATGGTTTACGGCGCCGCGCTGTACGACTATTTCCAGGGCAACCACTTCGATTCCCTCAGCACCCTGCTGGTGGCCGAGCAACGCGACACGATCAAAACCCACCGCGACAATGCCGTCCTGATCGAGGGCGGCATCAGCCTCGGCTTCGGCCTGCGACAGCGCGCGGCGGAGCTGTTCGAGCAGCAGCTGCGGCAGAGCGATGGCGACAACGAGTCGGATGCGGGCCACCGTCGGGTCGCCTGGCTGAAACTGGCAGAACTGAACTACCTGCAGGGGGACTGGCCGCTTGCCACGGAACAGCTGCAGAAATCCGGCGCCGCCCCAAAATCCGCTCAGCAGTCCGCACTGACCCTGAACCTGGCACTGCGCAACAGAGACTTCTCCGCGGCGGAGCCGCTGGTGAAGTCCGAGATACTGCCGCTTGAGCAGCGCCTGCTCGGCCATATCAACCTGGCCGCAGCGCTGGCGCGGGAAGGACACCTACCCGCGGCTCTGGTGCACTACCGCCGCGCCGGCGAGTTGGCGGCGGGACAGGAGGGTGCGTCCGCAGAAATCGGGATTCTCGCCGACAAGGCGCACATTGGCGCGGGCTACGTCTATGCGCTCCGCCAACAACACGAGCGCGCGATGGAGGAGTTTCGCCGGGTGCGCCTGCGCACTCCCTGGGCCAGCAAAGCGCTGCTGGGTCTCGGCTGGTCCGCCATCAACAGCGGCCGGTACCTGCCGGCAATAGATGCGCTGCAATTCCTGGTGAGCAACCACGGCGACTCGGCGGCGGCGCGCGAGGCCATGGTGGCACTGCCTTACAGCTATGAGAAACTGCAGCGCCCGGATGCCGCACTGGCCGCCTACAGGCGCGCTGAAGGCCACTACCGCTCTGTACTGATCCAGCTCCAACTGCTGCAGGAATCGATCGAGTCGCTGCAGTTCTCCCCCGCCGGCGACGGTGATGCACAGCGCTACGGCTGGCTGCAACTGGCCGAGACGCCGCAACTGATGCACAACAACCGGCACTACCTGCAACCGATACTGCAGAGCGACGGCTTCCAGCTGCGCCTGTCCGAACTGCGCGACCTGCGGCAGCTGTCGCAAGTCATTGAGAACTGGCAGGAAAAACTGCCACAGTTCGAGCAGCTGATCGACGCGCGCCAGCAGCGCCGCCGCGCCATAGTGGAGAATTACCGGAGTGTCCAGTTCGACCAGCAGGTGGAGTTTGCCGCGCAGCGATACCGCGAACTGCAAGAGTCCCTCGCACACATCGAGCGCGGGCGCGACGCCCTGGCCCTGCTGGCCGCCGACCCGGACGAGAGCGAAAGTGGCGAGATGCTGTCGCTGCTGGCCCGCGCCGAAGATCGTTATAAGAATCTGCAAAATCTCGGCAAGGCGCGCGCATCCCAGCACAAAACCCTGCAACGTGCCCGCGGCATTCTGCTGTGGCAGGCGAGCGAGCAATACCACGACAACCTGTGGCAGCGACACAGGGAACTGCAGCAACTCGGCGAGCAATTAGAAAACGCGGAGCGCCAGCGCAGCGAAACCGATGTTGTCGCCCGGCGCGCACCGCAGCTGAAACAGTTTCGCGCAAAAATAGCCGTCGCCGCGCCGCAGCTGGCGGCACAGCGCAGCGCCATAGACCGCGCCAGCGGCCTTATCGAGGAATCCATACGCCGCGACGTCGTCGCCGAACTGGGCCGCGAGCGCGCGCGAATCCAGCAGTACCTGGCCCACAGCCGCTTGGCTATCGCGCGCCTGCAGGACGCGGCCGTGCAAAATACGCCGGCAGCAGACACGGATACGGGCGGTGTCGATGAATAAGTTCAGCCACCGGCAAGCATTTGCGGTTAAAAAATCGCTGGCGCTGGCCATCTGTTGCGTCGCCGCCTCCTGCAGTAACAATTCCGTGCCGACCCTGGCGGACCTGCCAGCAGCACCACTCCCGCAGGAGTCGGCTATCGAAGTGCCGCAACTGGATATCGCCGCACTGCAGCGCAGCTACGAGCAGGCGCTGGCGAGCAACATGGATCCGCACGCACGGCGGCAGATACGCCTGCGACTGGCGGACCTGGAAATGGAACGGCTGGAACAGCAGCAGGCGGAAAACCCGCACACGGCCATTTCCTATGCCAGCGCCGTGCGACAGTACGAAGCCCTGGCCCGGGAGACTCCCGGAGACGACTATATCCTCTACCGGCTGGCGCGCGCGCGGGCACTGGACGGCCAGCCGCAGGATTCGCTGCAGGCACTCGAGGACATAGCCGCGACGGCACCGGAATCGCCATTTATTGCCGAGGTCCTGTTCCGCCGCGGCGAGGCGGCATTCAATCGCCGGGATTACGGGGCCGCGGCCCGGGACTTCCGCTCGCTGCTGGAAAAGGGCGAAAACTCCATTACCGACAATCCTCTTGCCGACAACCCCTTCACCGACAACGCGCGCTATATGCTCGGCTGGTCGCAATTCAAGTCAGCCGACTACCGTGCTTCGACCCGGACCCTCCTGCAGCTGCTGGACCAACTGCACGAGCGCGCACCGTTCGATGAGCTGCCCCAGGGGCAGAAACGCCTGGCCGACGACAGCCTGCGCGGGCTGGCTCTCAACTTCAGCTACCAGGGCGGCGCCGACGCAATCGAATCATTTAATCCCGAAGGGGAAAGCCGCCCCTATCAATACCACCTGTACCGCGCCCTCGGCGACTGGTACCGGGAAAAAGAGCGCTACCGGGACAGCGCCGACACCTACCTGGCCTATGTCGAGCAGTACCCGCAGAGCAGCGAGGCGCCGGCACTGCACCTCGCCGCGGTGGAGACGCTGCAGAGCGCCGGCCTGCACGGCGAAGTACTGCTGGCCAAGCGGGAATTCGTGCGCCGCTACGGTATCCGCAGCGACTACTGGCAGCGGGCGGACGAAGCCCAGCGCGAGAAGCTCGGCGGCTGGCTGCGCCCCTGGCTGGAGGAACTGGCCAGGTACGACCACGCCCGCGCCCAGGCGCTGGCGGCCCGGGCCGGAAAAGTCCCGGCGCGTAGTAATCGCAAAAAAGGGGCGCGGGAAAAACGCGAAATGGCCAGCGAGTCCCGCCGCGCCTACCTGGATGCGGCAGATCTCTACCAACAGTACGCGGATACCTTCCCCGAGGACACGAAAACGCCGCCGCTGGTTTTCCTGATGGCGGAGTGCCTGGAGCAGGCCGGCGACTACCCCGACGCCTGGCGGGCCTACAGCCGGGTGGCCTGGGAGTACCGCGACAAGACCCACGGCGCCGAGGCCGGCTATGGGGCGGTGCTCACTTCGGCGCTGGGGTACCAGCAGCCGGCCGGCGGTGAGGACATCGAGCAAAAAACCCTGTGGCAGGAGCGCAACATCGCCTCCAGCCTGAAGTTCGCCGACACTTGGCCCGCGGACCAGCGGGCGCTGCCGGTACTGCTGGCGGCCGCCGACAAGCTGCTGCGGCAATCCCGCTACCCGGAGGCCATCGCCGCCGCGGACAAGGCTGGCAAGTGGCAGCCGATGCCGGACAGCCGCCAGCAGCTGAATATATCGATGATCCTCGGCCACAGCCAGTTCGAACTCGGGAATTATTCCCAGGCGGAACAGGCCTATAGCCGCGCCCTGCAGCTGGCCGGCAGCGATACTGCCATAGGTGGGAACGCGCAACAGCGGCTGCAGGCGACCATCTACCGCCAGGCGGAGCTGGCGCTGGCCGAAGGCCCCAATGAAGAGGGGCTAAAACACCTGCTGCGCATTCGCGACAGCGGCCGTACCGAAATAGCCGCCACTGCCCAGTACGACGCCATCAACTACCTGATCGAACTGCAGCAGTGGCGGAGAGCCGGCGCCGAGCTGTCGGACTTCCGCCGCCATTACCCGGTCCACAGGCTGACCCCGACCCTGGCCGCCAAGGCGGTGGCCATCTTCCGCGCCCTGGAAATGCCCGGCGCCGCCGCCGGTGAACTGCTGCGGCTGGCGCAGAGCGATCCGGATAGCGAGGTGCGCCGGCAATCCCTGTATATGGCCGCGGAGGCTTTCCAGCAGGCCGGCGACAACCAAAGGGCCATAGACGCATACCGCCGCTACAGCGAGCAGTGGCAACAGCCAGCGGAACAGCGCCTGGAGGCCCAGTACCAGTTGGTGCAGCTTCTCGCGCACGAAAAACAGCAGCAGGTGCGCAACCACTGGCTGCAACAGCTGGCCGGCAATGGCGTGGACACGCCCCGCGGCCGCTACCTGGCCGCCTATTCCCTGAGCCAGCTGGCGGAGCAGAGCTATCAGTCGTTTGCGAGTATGCCCCTGCGCCTGCCGCTGAAGAGAAGCCTGGCCGCCAAGAAGCGCGCCATGGACGCCACCGTGGCCGATTACCGCAAGGTGCTAAAATTCAATATCGTCGAATTTACCACCCAGGCGAACTTCCGCTTGGCGGAGGTCTACCGCCAGCTCAGCCGCGACCTGATGGAGTCGCAGCGGCCGACGAACCTGGATGCACTGGCGCTGGAGCAGTACGAGATCCTGCTGGAGGAGCAGGCCTTCCCCTTCGAGGAAAAAGCGATAGAACTGCACGAGGCGAATATCCAGCGTACCAGCGACGGCATTTACGACGACTGGGTAAAACGCAGCTTCGACTCCCTCGGCAAGCTGCTGCCGGCGCGCTACCAGAAGCAGGAGAAGACCCTGGGGTGGAGCCATGCATTGCACTGACGCAAATACCGGGAAAATGACAAACAGCGGCATTAAATTCCTGCTGCTGGCGGCGATGGTTTCGCTGCTCGGCGCCTGCGCCGCCACGGGCGACCCGCAGCCCGGGACCGGCGAAACCGCCGGCGAGCGCCCATTGACCGGCAACCCCTACCTGGCCCAGGCGGACAGCGCCCCGGCGGCGGCGCGCGAGGGTATGGAAATTGCACGCCAGGCCTACGAGGCCGGCGACCTGGCGACTGCCGAGGCGGAACTCGAGAAACTGACGGAAACCTGGCCCGAACTGTCCGGCCCCTGGCTCAACCTGGGCATAGTACAGAGCCGCGCCGGCAATGCCGAGGCGGCAGAGGCGAGCCTGCGCCAGGCGATCGCCGTCAACGACAGCAATGTTTTCGCCTGGAACCAACTGGCGGCCCTGTTGCGTGACGCCGGCCGTTTCGACGAATCGCTGCAGTGCTACCGCGAGGCGCTGGCGCGCTGGCCGGATTACGGCGATGCGCACCGCAACCTGGGCATACTCTTCGACCTCTACCTGCGCCAGCCACAGAAGGCCCTGGAGCACTACAGGGCCGCCCAGGCACTGCGCGAGGAACCGGACAAGAAGCTGGCCGGCTGGATCGTCGACCTGGAACGGAGACTGTAATGAGAAAAATTCACCTGTTGCTCGCGGCGCTGTGCATCGCCGCCCCCGCCGCGGCAGAGGAAGTGATCGAACTGGAGTCCACGGTGATCGGCAGCCAGGAGCAGCCCAAGGTACTGTATATCATCCCCTGGAAACAGGCCGACAGCCTGCAGCGACTGGACAGCGTCCTGCCGCAGACGGTGGGCGATGTATTCAGGCACCAGGAATATTCGGAACTGCAGCGGGAAATCAAATTGCTGCAAAACGATAAAGAAAAAAATAGGTAACTGCTCAGACTCGGAAAAGAATGCCCGAGATCGATGCTAAGGTCCTGATACCGGGGCCATTTGGGAAAGGCGCCTGCGGCCGATAAGCAGACCGATGAGGCTTTTTCCCAAATGGCCACCGGTAGCAGGGCCGCCACTGGCCTCTCTTACGGACAAGAAGCGGCGGGCAGTAACAAATAGGCACAAGGTTTAACTATCTATCCATCGCGGAGATTGCATTATGGAATTCACCCAGGCGCTGCTGCGCTTCTTTCAAAACGGCGGTCCCTTTATGTACCCCATCGCGCTGGTGCTGGTGGTCGGCCTGGCGATGGTGATCGAGCGCTGGATCTTCCTGAGCCGCGCCAAGAGCGCCAACCGCCGTGCCTACCAGCAGCTGCTGCCGATGCTGCAGAAGCGCAATTACCAGGGCGTTCTGCAACTGGCGCGGGAGAACAAGGCCGCCATGGGGCGTATCGCCGCCGCCGGCATCGGCACACTGCAGTACGCCAAGCGCGATGAGAATATCGCCCTGGCGATCGAGGAGGGCATCCTCGAAGCCGTGCCGCGCCTGGAGAAACGCACCAGCTACCTGGCCACCCTGGCGAATATCGCCACCCTGCTGGGCCTGCTCGGCACCATCATGGGCCTGATCGCCGCCTTTACCGCCGTGGCCAATGCGGACCCCTCAGAGAAGGCTTCGATGCTGTCCTCGAGTATTTCCGTGGCCATGAACACCACCGCCTTCGGCCTGATCTCCGCGATTCCGCTGCTGCTCTTCTACTCCATGCTGCAGAACAAGACCAATGAGATCATCGACAGCCTGCAGATGGCCGGGGTCAAGTTCCTGAACCTGCTGACCATGGGCCGCGCGGCGGCGGAACAGCGGGCCGCAAAAGGCTAAGGAAATTAGCCATGCTCAAACTCAATATCCGCCGGCGCACGCATCGGGATGGCGAGCTGGACATCACCTCCTTTATGAGCCTGATGACCATCCTGGTTCCGGTACTGCTGCTCAATATGGTGTTCTCGCATATCTCGGTGCTGAAGCTGAACCTGCCGGGCCTCAGCGATGGTAGCGCCGCCGGCGCAGAAGAGAACCGCCAGTTGGAATTGGTGCTGCGCCAGGCCCACATCGATATCAACTATCCGGCCGGCATGAGGGTAAAGCGCATTCCCCATGTGGAGGGCGAGCCGGACTTCGCCACCGTATCGACGATGCTGCAGGAAGTGAAACGGCAGCTGCAGGAAAAGTCCATCGACAAGAAGGACCTGGTGATCCTGTCCGAGCAGGGCACCCCATACAAGACGCTGGTCGGCGCGATGGACACGGCGCGCAGCTACCGCGCGGTGGTGGCCGCCTCGTTGGTGGATGCGGAGCTATTCCCGCAAATCTCCCTCGGCGACGCACCCCGAGAACAGGTGCCGCAGACAGCAGCGGGGCAATAGCATGAATCTGAACGTAGCCGCCAAGCTGCAGGCGCGAAAGCAGCGACAGCAGAAACAGCAGTCGAAACTGAACCTGGTTTCACTGATGGATATCTTCACCATCTTGGTGTTCTTCCTGCTGGTCAACTCCTCCGATGTAGAAGTACTGCAGACCGACAAATCGATCAAGCTGCCGGAATCCACCTCGCAACAGAAACCGGAAGTCACAACCGTGGTGCGGGTCAACAACGAGCAGCTGTTTGTCGGCGACCGCCTGATCGCAAAAGTCGGTGACCTCGACAGCGAGGCGGAAAATATCGAACCCCTGCTACAGGAGCTGAAATACCTCGCCAGCCGCGCCGGCGAATTGCCCGCAGACAAGAAAGAACTGGGCCACCCGGTAACCATCATGGGCGATGAGCAGGTGCCCTACCAGTTGCTGAAGCAGATAATGCAGACCTGCGCCGCGGCGGATTTCCGCGATATGTCCTTCGCAGTCAGCCAGAGCGCGCCGGAAGCTGTTGCGGAGACAGGACCGGGGGTAGACAGCTGATATGGCGAATACTGTCTACGCACCCTGGCAACTCCAGGAAACGGTACTGCCCTGGTCCGCCTCGGCGGAGGAGGACCGGCGCTTCGCGAAATTCCTGCGCAACGGCCTGATCGCCTTTGCGGTCCTCGGTATCGCGGTGGCGCTGATTCCGGTACCGGAACTGACCCGTGAACAGGCGGAGCGGATTCCGCCACAGCTGGCCAAGGTGATTCTGGAAAAGAAGGAACTGCCCAAACCGGAACCCAAACCGAAACCGGTGGAAAAGAAAAAGCCGGAGAAAAAAGCGGAGCAGAAAAAGCCGGAACCGGAAAAGAAACCGGAACCCAAACCCGCGGCAAAAGAGAAGCCGCCGGCGGCCAAGGTCGAACTGGCGCGGGAGAAGGCCGCCAACAGCGGCCTGCTGCAGATGCAGGACGACCTGCTGGCGATGCGCGAGAGTATCGACGTGACCGAGGTCAGCAGCGGACAGCTGGCCGCGGGCGCCGCCCAGGCTAAGAACATCGACCGCAGCCTGATTAGCGACAGGTCCAGGACCGCAAGCGGCGGCGTCAACACCGGCAAGCTGAGCCGGGATACCGGAGGCGTCGCGCTGGCCGCGCGGGAGACCACAAGGGTAGAGAGCACCCAGGCCAGCGGCGCCGCCCGCGCAGTGGCCAAGAAAGTGCAGCGGGAAAAATCCGCGCGCGCCGAGGCCTCCATCCGCAGCGTGATGGAGGCCAACAAGGGGGCCATCTACGCCATTTACAACCGCGCCCTGCGCCGCGACCCGACCCTCCAGGGCAAGGTCACGGTACAGCTGGTGATAGAGGCGAACGGCAGTGTATCCGGCATCAAGCTGGTGGGCAGCGAACTGGACAGCCCGGACCTGGAGCGCAAGCTGCTGGCGCGGATAAGGTTGATCAATTTCGGTGCGGCCAATGTGGAAAAGACCACGCTGAACTACTCGATCGACTTCCTGCCGTCCTGATCGGCACCATTCCTGTAGGAGCGGTCCGGCCGGGAGCGGTCCGGCCGGGAGCGGTCCATGGCCGCGATCGCTCTCTGCCGATGGCACGGAGTTAGGTCCTGATGCCGGTGGCCGTCCGGGAAAAGCGCCTGCGGCTGATGCAAGACCGATGAGGCTTTTTCCCGGGCGGCCACCGGCAGCAGGGCCGAATCGGAACCCTTTAGCTTAGCGGCCTCCCCGAACCGCTCCTACAGGAGTATTCCGGCATCCGGCAGATTAATTCAGATCCACCGCATATTGCCGCAGCAGCGCCAGCGGCACTATTTCCAGGGCCTTGACGTGGGTGCGCTGCAGGTAGACCCGCGGCGCCATGTCCAGTTGCTGGGCCTCCAGCCAGCGCGCCGCGCAGAGACACCAGCGGTCACCGGGGTTCAGGCCGGGGAAGCCGAATTCCTCCACCGGCGTGCTCAGGTCGTTGCCGCGGCTGCGGGAGAACTCGAGAAATTCCTCGGTTACCTCGATACAGACGGTGTGGGAGCCGACATCCTGCTCGTTGGTATTGCAGCAG
This sequence comes from Microbulbifer sp. SE14, assembly GCF_059834885.1. Lineage (NCBI taxonomy): Bacteria > Pseudomonadati > Pseudomonadota > Gammaproteobacteria > Cellvibrionales > Microbulbiferaceae > Microbulbifer > Microbulbifer sp. SE14. Next base: position 73,161 of record NZ_JCBAJA010000023.1, read on the forward strand.
CCGTCGCGGAAAAATCCGGTGACCGGATCCAGGCTGCAGGCCAGCAGCGGATCGCCGAATACATTCACTGAAGCTTCCATTTGCATACGTCCGCTCACTCCTCGTTGCCGGTTTCGCTTTTTAGGGATAGCAGGTGGATATCCACCAGTTGCCAGCGCAACCCGCGACGCTGCAGTATCAGGCGCAGCTCGGCCTCGCCCCCTTCGCCATAGTCCGCGGTCACGCGATTGGCGCCGGCAAAGTGCCAGCGCTGCAGATGCCAGCCGGCCTCGCCGCCTTCCCCCGCTTGCGGCGGTTCTTTGGGTGAGGGGGAAGACTGCCGGTAGAGTTCGCGCTCGAACTCGCGCAACTCCTCGCCGCCGCGCAACAGCTCACCAATGCCCTCAGGGGTGACCAGCTGCTGTAGCAGTGGGCCGATAAACAGGTTGGCCCCAGCGCTGAGCAGCTCGGCGAATTCCTCCGGCATCTCATCACCCACGGATTCGCGCAGCTGCCGCTGCAGGCGCCGCTTCAGATTGTCACGCAAGGCGGGAAAGTCGATATGGCGCTGCAGCTGCTCGACATTTTCGTTCCGCGCGGCCTGCTCCAGCTGCCCGATGATGTAGCGCGGCAGGGCGATATAGCCCGCGGCCAGCAATGCAAGCGAAAACAGGATGACAAACAGCCATTTCTTCATCAATGTACTTTTCCTTCTATTCCACCGCCGTCATTGCGCCGGGATTTTATCTCCTTGGTAGTATCACCACCTAATTTTGCCAGCGCGGCCTCTGGCGCGGGATTGTCCCTGGGCGGCGCCTGTGAGATATTGCCCGCACAAGGCTCTGTATCCATATCAACTCTCTATCCATATCAACAGGGAACTGCGGAAGGACATCTGACGATGAGCGATATTTACAAGGCCCCCGAGTCACAGCTGACCACCGGGGAGGAGAGCGGCAGTTACGGCTCTCTGGAAAAGGGGCTGGCCGGGGACTACACCATTTCCATCGGCGAGATTCTCAGCGAGGCCTGGCGCCGCACCAAGGGCAACAAGGGTACTGTCTGGCTGGGCCTGGTGCTGTATATCGTCGCCCTGGCCGTGATCAGTTACATCGCCGGCATGATCAGCGGCTATCCGGTGTTTAATCCGCAGGCCGCCATGGAGGCGACCGGCATGTCGCAGCTGATCTACCAGTTGCTGGTGACCATTGCCGGCGCCCCCCTGGCTGCCGGGCTGATAATGATCGGCATCAAGATTGCCCGCGATGAAAACGTATCGGGTACCGAGGTATTCGCGCACTTCGACAAGATACTGCCGCTGGCCCTGGGCATGATCCTGATGTACATCCTCACTGCGATCGGCTTGGTACTGCTGGTGCTGCCGGGCATTTATCTGATGGTGGCCTATACGCTGACCCTGCCGCTTATTGTGGACAAGGGCCTCGGCCCCTGGCAGGCACTGGAGACGTCACGCAAGGCGATCACCAAGCACTGGTTCCCCTTCTTCGGCTTCCTGATCGTCTGCCTGCTGCTGTACATCGCCGGCTTCCTGGCGCTGCTGATCGGCCTGATCTGGGCACTGCCGCTGCTGGCCATCGCCTTCGGCGTTGTCTACCGCAATATCTTCGGTGGCCCGGAAGACTGATCCACCTGACCTGATGGGAGTGGTGGTTTGCTGGACACCACCTATAACGTCGAGACCCCGGAGGGGATAGATCTGCGCGCACAGGCCGCCGGGCCCGTGCCGCGCATTCTCGCCTACGGCGTCGATGTGTTTTACCGCAGCCTGATACTCATCGCCCTCGGCATAGCGCTGGCCTTTGCCGAGCGCGCCGGTATGGGGATCTGGTTTGTGTGTTCCTTCCTGCTGGAGTGGTTCTACCCGGTCTATTTCGAGGTGAAGCGCGGCGGCCAGACGCCGGGCAAGAAGGCCTTCGGCCTGATGGTGGTCAACGACAACCTGACCCCGGTCTCCTGGGGGGCCTCCCTGCTGCGCAACCTGCTGCGCTTCGCCGACTTCCTGCCCTTGGCCTACGCGGCGGGGGTGATCAGCATGACGCTCAGCCGCAACTTCCAGCGCCTGGGAGACCTGGCCGCCGGCACACTGGTGGTCTATCGCCAAGCGGACAAGGTGCACACGGCGCTGCCCGATGTCGCGCCCCTGGCGCCGCCCCGCGGCCTGCAGCTTGCGGACCAGCAGGCGCTGGTCAGCCTGACCGAGCGCGGCGGGGAACTGAGCGAGGCGCGCCAGCGGGAGCTGGCCAACCTGCTGGAGCCGGTCACCGGCAAAAAGGATAAAGCGGCGCTGGACTACCTGCGCGCCGTGGGCAACTGGCTCCTCGGCGGCCAGGCGGGTGGCAGATGAAGCAGCGGGATTTCGAAAACCGCTACCGCGACGGCTGGGAGCGGCTGGAGCAGTGGCTCAAGACCGGCGACGCCGGCGACACCGCCGCGCTGGACCTGCCCGCCGCCTACCGCGGTCTCTGCCAGCAGCTGGCGGTGGCCAAGGAGCGCCAGTATACGAACCAGCTGATCGACCGCTTGAACCGGCTGGTGATGGCCGCCCACCACCGGGTCTACCAGCAGCAGACGCTGCGCCGCAACACCTGGCTCTGGTACCTGCTGGCCGGCTTCCCCCGGGCAGTGCGCGCGCACAGCCGCAGCGTGTGGCTGGCCACGGTACTGTTTGTGCTGCCGGCGCTGGTGCTCGGCATCGGCAGCTACAAGAACGATGCGCTGATCTACGCGGTGATGTCGCCGGCACAGGTGCTGCAGTTCGAATCCATGTACGACCCGGGCAACCGGGTGCTGGGGCGCGAGCGCGGCTCCGACTCGGACCTGATGATGTTCGGCTTCTATATCAAGAACAATATCGGCATCGCCTTCCGCACCTTCGCCGGCGGCGTGCTGTTCGGTCTGGGCTCGATCTTTTTCCTGGTCTTCAACGGCGTCTACCTGGGGGCGGTGTTCGGGCACATCACCCGCGTCGGCTTCGTGTCGACTTTCTATCCGTTCGTGATAGGCCACGGCGCCTTCGAGCTGACCGCGATAGTGCTGGCCGGTGCCGCCGGCCTGATGCTGGGACAGTCGCTGGTGGATCCGGGCCGCCATCGGCGCCTGGTGGCGCTGCGCCTGGCCAGCGTCGAGGCGATGAAGATCATGTACGGCACCTTCCTGATGCTGGTGATCGCCGCCTTCCTCGAGGCCTTCTGGTCATCCAGTACGCAGATGGCCATCGGCGTCAAGCTGGCCGTCGGCACGGCTCTGTGGCTGCTGGTGTTCGCCTATTTCGCGTTCGCCGGGCGCGGAGCGGCGCACCTGGATAGTAAAGCGGCGCACCTGGGTAATAGAGAGGTGCGTCGTGGATCTTGACCGCCTGGCAGTGCGCGCGCGCCTGCGCTCCCCCTGGGAATCCATCGACCTGGGTATAGCCCTGGCGCGCCGGCACTGGTGGCCGCTGTTCCTGGTGTGGCTGCTACCGGCAGCGCTGGTGTTTGCCGCCACCTTCTGGCTGCTGCGCGACTCCCCCGGCTGGGCCCTGTTCCTGGTCTGGTGGCTGAAGCCGGTGTACGACCGGCTGCCGCTGTTTATCGCCAGCCGCGCGCTCTTCGGCGAAACCGTTTCCGTCGGAGCCGCCTTGCGACAGTTCTTCACCCAGAACCGCCGCGACTGGTTCCCCTGGATCACCTGGCGCCGCCTCAGCGCGACCCGCTCCTTCGACATGCCGGTGACCCTGCTGGAACAGAGCAGCGGCAGCGCCCGCGCCGCGCGCATCGGCGTACTGCATCGCAAGCACGCCAGTGCCGCCACCTGGCTGACTCTGACCGGCATCCACCTGGAGACCTTCCTCTTCTTCGCGCTGCTGGCGCTCATCTACCTGCTGATTCCCGAGCAGGTGCAGGTCGAATGGTTACCCCTGCTCGGCAGCGGCACCCTGTGGCTGGAGTGGGGCAGCAACCTGCTGTCCCTGCTGGTAATGGCCGCAGTGGCCCCTTTCTACATCCTCAGTGGCTTCTGCCTCTACATCGGCCGGCGCATAGAGCTGGAGGCCTGGGATATCGAAATCCAGTTCCGCAGCCTGCGCGACAGGCACCTGCGGGAACAGAAACAGCGGGAAAAGCGCGACTCCCGCGCACCCGCCGCCGCCCAGCTGTTGCTGCTCTGCGCCCTGGGCGCGGCCGCCGCGATGCCGCTGGACGGTGCCCGCGCCGACGCGGCGGACACGCCGGAGCAGGCCCGCGAAACCATCGACCGGGTGCTGGCCGGCGAGGACTTCCACAGGATGGAGGAGGTCAGCGGCTGGCGCCTGAAGGAGATCGACCGCAGGGAGGGCGAGTACCCCGAGTGGGTGATCGCCTTGCTCGAGTGGCTGGAGAGCCTCTCCTTTGACAGCGGCGACGCCGAGGCGGACTCCAACTGGGGCCCCGCCGTCGGCCTGCTGATCGAGATACTGCTGTGGCTCGCCGCCACAGGCCTGCTGTCCTACCTGCTGTGGCGCTATCGCGAGCCGATACTGCAGAGCCTGCGCTGGCGGCGTCGGATATCCCAGCCCAAGCGGACGACACCGGAGACGCTGTTCGGCCTGGACGTGCGCCAGTCGAGCCTGCCCGACGACGTCTGCGCCGAGGTATTGCGACTGTGGCAGGCCGGCGACAGGCGCGGCGGCCTGGGCCTGTTGTACCGCGCCACCCTGGCGCACCTGATCGAGGGCTACCAGTTCGAGTTCGGCGATCACCTGACCGAGAGCGAGTGCGCGCAGCTGGTGCGGCAGCGCCAACAGCAGCCTGGAGCGCCGCGTCCAGGTGAAGAGGCGCCGCGGCCAGAAGAAGAGTTGAGACCGGTCGGCGCGGCGCTGAGCGACTTCGTCCAGCATCTGACCGGCGCCTGGCAGCAGCTGGCCTACGCCCACCGCGCGCCGCAGACGGCCAGCGTGCAGACCCTGTGCGACCAGTGGCGGGAGGCCTTCGATCATGAGCGCTAAACGCCTGCTGCTGGGGCTCGCCCTGCTGCTGGCCGCCGCCCTGGTGGCCCTCTTCCTCGCGTTCTTCGAGCGCTACAAGGAGGAGGTGGACCTGGGCTGGAGCCCGGAAGCCTGGCGCAATCCATACCTGGCCGCGGAGCAGTTCCTCGCCGCCGCCGGGCTGCAGTCCCGCCGCGCGGACAATATCTCGGTGCTCGCCAGCCTGGCAGCGGACGACACCCTCTTCCTGGCCAGCTCCAGCCAGGCGTACAACCCGCAGCGGGTGGCCGAGCTGCTGGACTGGGTGGAACTCGGCGGCCACGCGATAGTGGTTGCCCACACATCCGATTTCAGCGAGCAGGACTGGTTGCTGGAACAGCTGGGGGTCACCCTGGAGGAGGGTCGCGAGGACTACTTCTTCGAACACCCCTTCCGGGAACTGCTCGGCGAGGACGTCGATCAGTACGAGGGCAAGAGCGCCAGCGAGATGCTGCGCGAGCACAACCGCAAACTCAGGGAAAAACAGGGCGAGAGCGGGGCAAGCGAAGAGGAGGAAGCGCAGGAGGAGGAGAGGCCGCGCAACCCGGACGTGGACCCGGGGGACCTGGTCACCCTGAGCGACGACGGCGGCGACTACCAGCTGCACTTCGACGCCAGCCTGCTGCTCTACCACCCGGCCCTCGAGGGCGGGGAACCCGGCGGCGAGCCGGTGTTCTGGGCCAGGATCTGGCGCGACGACACCGGCGTGCCCTTCATGCAGTTCGAGCGCGGCGACGGCCTGATCACCCTGCTCGCGGACGGCGGCATCTGGCAGAACCGGCGCATAGGCCACTTCGACCACGCCTATTTCCTCGCCCTGCTGGCCTCCGACGGCGAATTCGTGTTCCTGACCCAGCCGCGCTTCGCCTCCCTGTTCGAACTGGCGCGCCGCTACGCCGCCGAGTTTTTCCTCGCCGGCGCCCTGGCGCTGCTGGCCTGGCTGCTGTTCCGCGCGCGCCGCTTCGGCCCCCTGGCACCGGAGCCGGAAACGGCGCGGCGCTCCCTGCTGGAACATATCTCCGCCTGCGGCCACTACTACTGGCGCGCGGAGAAATGCGAGCGGCTGCTGGCCGGCCAGCGCGGGCGGCTGCTGCGTCGCCTGGGCGGCGACAACGCCGATATGGCCACCCGGCGCCAGCTGTGTACAAGGCTCAGCGCCCGCACGGACCTGGGCGAATCCCAAATTGCCGCCTGCCTGTGGGGCGACCTGCCCCGCAGCGAAGAGGCGTTTACCGAACGAATGCGCAACCTGCAGCAAATCGAGGCAGCCCTATGAGCGACACCACTTACCAATCCGAACAACAACAGGGCCAGGCCGAATCCACCGGTCCGGACTGGCGGGCGGCATCGGCACAGCTGGCGCTGCTGCGCAGTGCCATCAACCGACTGCTGATCGGCCAGGAAGCGGTAGTGGACCAGGTGCTGATCGCGCTGCTGGCCTCCGGCCACGTGCTGCTGGAGGGCGTGCCCGGCCTCGGCAAGACGCTGCTGGTGCGCTCCCTGGCCAACTGCTTCGGCGGCAGCTTCCGCCGCATCCAGTTCACCCCGGACCTGATGCCGGCGGATGTGACCGGCCACGCCATCTACCACATGGGCGAGAGCCGCTTCGAGGTGCGCCGCGGCCCGGTGTTCACCAACCTGCTGCTGGCAGACGAGATCAACCGCGCCCCGGCCAAAACCCAGGCGGCGCTGCTGGAGGTAATGCAGGAGAAACAGGTCACCATCGACGGCGAGGCGCTGCCGGTGCCGCGACCCTTTATGGTGCTGGCCACCCAGAACCCGATCGAGCAGGAGGGCACCTACCCACTGCCGGAGGCGGAGCTGGACCGCTTCCTGCTCAAGGTGCTGATCGACTTCCCCAGCCTGGAGGCGGAGCTGAAACTGGCCGCCGCCGCCAGCAGCGGCCGCATCGAGAAGCAGCTGCAGCAGCCGCCGGCGGGGCAGATGACCGTGGAGCAGCTGCAGCAGTTGCAGGCGCTGATCCCGCAGGTCGCCCTGGACCAGCAGGTGCTGGACTATACGGTGCGCCTGGTGCGCGCCACCCGCGAGTCCGCGCAGCTGCGCCGCGCCGCCGGCCCCCGTGCCAGCATCGGCCTGCTGCAGGCGGCCCGCGCCCAGGCGCTCCTGGCCGGCCGCGAATTCGTGCTGCCCGACGACATCAAGGCGATGGCCATTCCGGTGATGCGCCACCGGGTCGGCCTGTCGCCGGATATGGAAATCGACGGCGAGACGCCGGACTCGGTGCTGGCGCAGATTATCGATACCGTCGAGGCACCGCGGCTGTGACCAGAGACGCCGCAGCGCTGGCCCCAAGCCCCGCGCCAGCGGAAAACAAAGCCGCCGCCGCGACAGAGAAGAGCGCGGATATTCCGGTGCGGAGGGCCGGCATTCGCCCCAGCCGCCGCCTGGTAAAACTGCTGGGCTACTGGTGCCTGGCGGCACTGCTGGTCAGCGCCGCGCGCATCTGGTTTGCGCAGAGTGTGGCTGCCCTGGAGAACCTCTGGTGGATCGCCGGCGCGCTGCTGCTCGGCGGCGCTGCGCTGGATTTCCTCACCGGGCGCCGGGTCGCCGGCCTCGAGGCCGGGCGTCGGCTGCCGGGCAACTTGGCCCTGGGCGTGCCCAACCGCGTGCGGCTGACCCTGCGCAATTCCGGCCCGCGGCGGCTGCTGTTGAATGTCTGCGACAGCCTGCCGGCGCAGCTCAGCGCCGAGCAGCTGCCGCGCTGCGCGCAGCTGGACCCGCAGCAGGAGGTGGCCATCGACTACCCGCTGGTGCCCCACCGCCGCGGTCGCGCGGATTTCGGCCGGATTGAAGTGCTGGCGGATTCCCCCTGGGGCCTGTGGCAGGCGAAGCTGCTGCTGGGGCGGCCCCAGTCGGTCAAGGTCTATCCCAATTTCCTCGGCATCTCCTCGCTGCAGGCCCTGTCCACCGAACAGAGCCTGCGCTTCCTCGGCCTGCACCAGCAGCAGCGCCGCGGCGAGGGCATGGATTTCCGCCAGCTGCGCGAATACCGGGAGGGGGACAGCCAGCGCCAGGTGGACTGGCGGGCCAGCGCGCGGCTGCGCAAGCTGATCAGCCGCGAGTACCAGGACGAGCGCGACCAGGAAATCGTCTACATGCTCGACTGCGGCCGCCGCATGCGCGCCAAGGATGGCGAACTCTCCCATTTCGACCACGCCCTGAACGCGCTGCTGCTGTCGGCCTATGTGGCCATCAAGCAGGGCGACGCGGTGGGCCTGCACGCCTTCGCCGCCGACGAGAACAGCTCCGGCGGCCAGCTGCCGCCAGTGAAGGGGGAGGGCGGCATCAACCTGCTGCTGAACCACGTCTACGACCTGCACTCGGGCACCGCCAACGCGGATTTCACCGGTGCCGCCCAGCAGTTGCTGGCCAAGCACCCGCGCCGCGCACTGGTGATACTGGTCACCAACCTGCGCGACGAGGACAGCGATGAACTGCTGGCGGCGGTACAATTGCTGTCGCGCCGCCACCTGGTGATGGTGGCCAGCCTGCGCGAGACGGCAGTGGACGAACTGCTGCAGCGGCCGGTGGAGAATTTTTCCGACGCCATAGACACGGCCGCGGCCGGGGACTTCCTGCAGCGCCGCGCGCGCCTGCTGCAGCAGCTGCGCGCGCGCAATGTGCTGGTGGTGGACTCGGAGCCCCAGCAGCTGCATATGGCGCTGGTGGAAAGTTACTGGCAGCTGAAACGCAGCGGCAGGATCTAGGATAAGAAAACCTATGCTCAATATCACCGACATCAATGCCACCGCGGTAAAGACCGACCCTTTCCCCTACTTCTACCTGGAACGCTCGGTCAGCCCGGAACATATCCAGGCCCTGATAGACGACTTCCCCCCGCTGGAGAAAGGGGGAAGTTTCAATATCGACGATGTAGAGACGTCGGAGAATTTCCGCCGGTTTGTCGAACAGTTCGACAGCGAGGAGATTCGCAGGATCGTCGGCGAGAAGTTTGCCGTCGATGTGATGGACAAGCCGATGATGGCAACCCTGCGCGGCTATTCCCGCGCGAAGGACGGTCGCATTCACACCGACTCCAAGAGCAAACTGGTCACCATCCTGGTCTACCTGAACGAAAGCTGGGAGGCGGAGACCGGCCGCCTGCGCATACTGCGCAACGGCACCGATATGGATGACTTCGCCGAGGAGCTGCTGCCCGGACCCGGCTCGCTGGTGGCCTTCAAGGTGACCGACAACTGCTGGCACGGCTACCCCGGCTTCGAGGGCCGGCGCCAGGCCATCCAGATCAACTACCTCACCGACGGTGGAGCCAGGGCCAAGCACCGGTTCTTCCACCGGTTGAGCGCAAAGGTGAAATCCCTGTTGCGTTGATTGCCTTGGCACAAAGGAATAACCTGCGCTAAATTGCCAGGGAGGCCAATTCCGATAACGACAATGGCACAACGCAAAAGACCCAGGCCGCTGTTATCCGCGCGTCTGTCTCCATGGCAGGCCGCGCTGCTGCTGTGCGTCTTTCTCGCCGCCCGCGGCCTGGTGCCGGCGGGCTTTATGCCCGCCTCCGTCGCCGCCGGTACACCCTACGATCTCTGCCACGGCGACGGCCGCAGCGCGCTGCTGCTCAGCGCCCTTTCGTATTCCCACCATGGCCATAAGGATGACGGCCACCGGCACGGCGCGCTGACGGCGCAGACCTTTGCCGACAACCACTGCAGCTTCTCCGCCGGCGCGAACACAGCCGCGGCGCCGACGCTGGAGCTGCCTTTTCTCACCACCGGCACCCTGCCCGCACCGGACAGTGGCCTGGAACTGCCGCTGCCCCGGCGCCACTACCTTCTGCCGCCGAAGCGCGGCCCGCCCTTTTCCCGCTCCGCATAGATCTCCATGAATATTTTTGTTCGCGACAATCGCCGTATTGCCGCGGGCCAGATTGACAGCGGCCGCCGCCGGGCGGCGACCGCGCCTGCACGGGAAAAACACGATGAACAGCTTCCACAAAACGATTCTGGCAACCGCCATCTGCTGCGCGCAGCCGGCTTTCGCCCACGAGGGCAGTCCCAATTACCTGCCCGAGGGCCACGCCCCGGCCGGCGTTATGGCCGACCACCTACACGCGAAAGGCGAGTGGATGTTCGGCTACCGCTCCATGCGCGAGGAATACAGCGACATCTATAACGGCTCCGACAGGGTGGGCGCCATGGAGCTGGGCATGGCCGGCTTCTCGATGATGCCCACCGGCATGACGATGGAAATGCATATGCTGGACATCATGTACGCGGTGTCCGACGACCTGACCCTGATGCTGATGCCCCAGTACATGCGCATGGATATGTCGATGGAAATGATCGACGGCGGCCACGGCCATATGGGCGATACGCACGACGGCCATATGATGGGCGGCCACGAACACGACGTGTCCGGCATCGGCGACACCATCGTCGGCGGCCTCTTCCGCATCGCGGATACCCAGGGCTACCGGCTGCACGCGACCCTGGGCCTCAGTGCACCTACCGGCTCGGTGGATGAGAGGAATGCCGACGGCACTTTCACCCACTACGGCATGCAGCCGGGCACCGGCACCTGGGACCTGCTGCCGTCGATCACCTATACCAGTGCGCGGGAAAGGCTGAGCTGGGGCGCGCAGCTGTCCGCGCGGCTGCCGCTGGAGGACGAGAACGACTCCGGCTTCGCCTTCGGCGAGCGCTACGGTGCCACCGCCTGGAGCGCCTACCGCGCGGCAAACTGGATCAGCCTGTCGGCGCGGCTTTCGTATTCGAAGGAGGGGGACATCAACGGCCACTACGAGGGCCCCCACAACCACTCCAGCCCGCCGGATCTGCAGGCCAACTACGGCGGCGAATTCGTCGACTACGGGCTGGGTGTGAACCTGGTCGGCCAGGAGGGAACACTGGCCGGTGTGCGCCTGGGGCTGGAGTGGGTCGGCAGCCTGTCCGCCGATTACAACGGCTTCCAGCTGGCGCGGGAGGAGGGGCTCAATATGAGTCTGAGTTACGCCTTCTGATCGAGTGCCGCTAGCGAAACAGATCGCGGCCGTCCGCCGTTGGCCGCGAACGATTTGTCAGTCTGCCGCGAGTCTCAGAAGCGGTAACCGAAATTCAACGTCAGCGAGCGCAGATGCCCCAGGTCGAAGTCGTAGGAAACCGGCCTGCCGACGTCGTAATAGTTGTACTCCACCGAGGTATCCAGGGAGTCGGTCCAGTTGTAGCGATAGCCGACGCCGGCATTCCAGTAGTTATCGTCGCCGCTCTGGTCCACGATGACGAACTCCCCGCCGCGCTTGACCCTGTCGACATCGAAGTCGCCGTAGTTCCAGCCCGCCATCCAGTAGAGGCACTGCACATCACAGTTCAGGGTAAAGTCCACCTTGAAGTTGACGCCGTACTGGTCGACGGAGATGTTGCCGTCGTCGAAATTCGAATAGCGCAGCTCCACCTGCCACACCCCCACGGTCGGGGTTATGCCGATACTGGCCTGGGCGAAGGTGTCGTCATCTTTATTGATCTGCTGTTGGGCGGTGCCGGCACCGAAATTGGCAACCACACGGTACTCGCCGGCACAGATGCCCTCGAAGGGGTTGTTCCACGCCTGGGCACCGGCCGCTGTCGAGTAAACCAGGGCGAGAGCAAACAGGATTTTCTTCATTACGACCTTCCTTGGAACTTAATTGCCGGCAATCAGCGTTCGGCTTTGGGGGAACTGTGGCTGGGGGCCACGTCGATGATGGCCCAGATACCGCCGCGAAAGGCGGGGTTTTTGCGCAGAGCTTCCAGGTCTCCCGGCGTCGGTGGGGGATCGCCGACAGCGCGCAGCTCCTCCAACCGCTGCACAATGGTTTCGGCCATCTTCTGCAGCGCGGAGTCCAGGCTATCGGCGTGGCAGTGACAGTGGGGCAGGTCCGGCGCTATGGCGCCGAAGCCGGCGTATTCGATATTGTGGACCACGACCGGATAGCGCATCAGGAGTTACTCTTATGGCGTTAACTCATCAAGCGTAGACGGAATTTATTTTTTCGTGGCGGTAAGGCGTGAAAAAGTGGCGCGCGGAAAAGTGGCGTAATCGGAACGGGAGTCGCCATTTGCGCGGCGAACCGCCAGTTATTTTTTATTTACTCAGCGCGGTATGCGGCCCAGCAGCGCGCGGCGGGAAAAGATCATTTCCTTGTAGGTTTGTCGCAGGGAGATATCCAGTTCCGACCCGGAGCCGCCCATCTCCTCCATCTGCCGCTGCAGCCAGGTGATCTCGGTTTCCAGTTGCCGGCGCAATCTGCGAATTTCACTTTCGCTCATATTGATATGCGCACTGCGGACACTGGACATGGCTCTATCTCAACCGGAACTCTCGCCTGGAAGGCGCCGAAATAGCCCGCGGTACGCGGGCTCAGGGTAAGATAAAGCTTAGACGATGGCCGGTTACTTTGTGAGCAATTCGCGCCAGTCGAACGCCGGGTCGCCGATCACATAGAAGAAGGGATTCAGCAGCGAGTCCTTGGTGTTGTAGCGCAGCAGGCGGAAGTCCTCGTCCACCACAGTACCGCCGGCGGCCTCCACCACGGCCTGGGCCGCGGCCGTGTCCCACTCGCAGGTGGGCGCCAGGCGCGGGTAGAGATCCGCGGCGCCCTCGGCCACCAGGCACAGCTTCAGGGAACTGCCCATGTTTTTGCAGACCACCGTTCCGAGGCTCGACTCGATGCGCTCCACCAACTCGTCCACGGCGCCTGCACCGTGGCTGCGACTGGCCACCAGCTCCACCGGCTCGCCGGCATCCAGGCGCGGCTGCAGGGCGCGCACGCGGATTTCCTCTTCGCCCTCGGCATTGCGCTTGAAGGCGCCGTGATCCTTGGCGCCGGCATAGGTGATACCCAGTACCGGTACATGTACCACCCCCAGCACCGGCTCGCCGTTTTCGATCAGCGCCACATTGACCGTGAACTCACCGTTGCGGCGGATAAACTCCTTGGTGCCGTCCAGCGGATCGACGATCCAGTAGCGCTGCCAGCGGCTGCGCTCCTCGAAGGAGGGCATCTCCTGCTCCTCCGACAACACCGGCACGCCGTCGATCAGCTGCGCCAGCGCCGGCGCCAGCACCGCGTGCGCGGCCAGGTCGGCGGCAGTCACTGGCGAGTCGTCCGCCTTGGTGTCCACTTCCAGCCCGGCGCTGCTGTTGTAAACCTCGAGAATCGCCTCCCCCGCGCGGGTGCATATTTCGATCACCCGCTCCACCAATGCCTTGTTATCCAGTGCCCAGTCCATAACCGCTCCCGTTTCTATGAGCGGGGCATTATACGCAGTTGGCGCTGCTTGGGCCCGGGCACCGCTCCCGGTTTTCCGTTCAGCCCAGCCCCGCAGCCGACGCACCTCTTCGGCGGTCACATCCGGGCGCTCCTCCGGCCAGAATAGGAGGAAGTCGCCGGCAGCCTGATTCACCACCTGCACTGCGAGGTGGCGGCGGTGCCGACCGATACCCCAGCGCGCGCACTGTTGGATGAAATGCTCTCCTATCCCGGCGTACCGGCGCGCTGGCACTGGTGCCTGGCCATGGCGCCAGCGCCATTATTGGCCGGCTTGAAAGCTGAAAGATCGCTGATCTCGCGGCCATGGGCCGCGCCTACAGGGGCTACAGGGAGCCGAATTGCCTATGTAGGAGCGGTCCGACCGCGATCGACCTATTTGTTGGCAATTTTTTCGCCGGAGCAGGACTATGCCGGAAAGAGTCCGTCGATGGACAGGTAGCGCTCGCCAGTATCGTAGCTGAATACCAGCACGCGGCTGCCGGGAGCGAAGTCGCCCTCGCGCTGTTTCACCGCCGCCAGGGCGGAGCCGGAGGAGATGCCGACGAAGATGCCCTCCTGCAGCGCACACTGGCGCGCCATCTCGAAGCTGTCCTCCTCACTGATCAGGATGGTGTCGTCCAGTATTTCCGTGTTCAGAATCTCCGGCACGAAACCGGCACCGATGCCCTGCAGGCGGTGCAGGCCCTTCTCGCCGCCGCTGATCACCGGGGATTTTTCCGGCTCCACGGCGAAGGTCTGCATTTTCGGAAACTTTTCCTTCAGTACCTCGCTGCAGCCGGTGATATGGCCGCCGGTGCCGACACCGGTAACCAGGTAGTCCAGCCCCTCGGGGAAATCGGCCAGTATCTCCTCGGCGGTGGTCTCGCGATGCGCCTGGACATTGGCCGGGTTGCGGAATTGTTGCGGTATCCAGCTGCTCTCAATTTCCTGCTTCAGCTCCTCCGCCCTGGCGATGGCACCACCCATGCCGAACTCCTTCGGCGTCAGCACCAGTTCCGCGCCCATCGCCTTCATCACCTGGCGCCGCTCCACCGACATGGATTCCGGCATGGTCAGTATCAACCGGTAGCCCTTCACCGCCGCCACCATCGCCAGGCCGATACCGGTGTTGCCGGAGGTGGGCTCTATGATCACACCGCCAGGCTTCAGTTCGCCGCTGGCCTCGGCCGCCTCGACCATGGACAGGGCGATGCGGTCCTTGATGCTGCTGCCGGGATTGAAGCGTTCCACCTTCATCCACACCTCGATATCCGGACGGAACAGGCGATTGATCCTGACGTGGGGGGTGTTGCCGATGGTTTCGAGGATATTGGCTGCCTTCATGCGCGACGCTCTCCTTTTTCCGTTCGCGGTCCTATCTGTTCGCCGGCGGCGGGCAATTGCACCGCCGCGGACTTTGCCGAATACTGGCGCCAGCAAACCACAAAACCATAAAAATCGCGAGAAAACCATGACCGCCACTTCCAGCAGCCATTCCGTCGCCCTGCAGACGCGCCTGCCGATCGCCTTCGCCGCCACCGCCTTCGCCTATATGGCCCTGGACGCCGCCGGCCTGCGCGGCCCCTGGATGGCCTCGCTGAAGATAGTGCCCATCGCAATACTGGCGCTGATCGCACTGCAGAACCTCGCGGGTCTCACCCGCAGCCTGACCCTGGTGGCCCTGGCCCTGTCGGCACTCGGTGACCTGCTGCTGGCGCTGGAGTTTCCCAACCAGTTCGTGTTCGGCCTCGGCGCCTTCCTGCTGGCCCAGTTGACCTATGCCGGCAATTTCCTGCGCGGCGCCGCTCGCTTGAACGATTGGCGCTGCAAGCGCACCCTGCTGCGCGGCCTGCCCGTGCTGGTGGCGGCCACCCTGCTGGCGCAACTGCTGCTGCCGGCGGCTGGCGAACTGGCACCGGCGGTGCTGGTCTATCTGCTGGCGATAGTGGCCATGGCCCTCAGCGCGGCGGCCCACAGGGGCGACTCGGCGCTGCTGTTCACCGGCGCCGTGACCTTTATGATCTCGGATACCCTGATCGCGCTTAACAGGTTCGTGACCCCGCTCCCGCTGGCGGGCACCGCGATTATGGTCACCTACTACGGCGCCCAGCTGGCGCTGCTGTACGGTATAGGCCGCGCGCGGGCATAATAAGGCGTTCATCAGCGTGGGAGAGAATCGGGCTATGCTCAATTTCCACCACCGAACGCGAGGTACTCTTCATCCATGTCACCCATGCTCGACTGGCCCAAATTCGACTGGCAGGACATAGACGCAGTGCTGCTGGATATGGACGGCACCCTGCTCGACCTGCACTACGACAACCACTTCTGGCTCGACCACCTGCCCAAACGCTACGCGGAGATCCACGGCCTGCCGCTGGAGCGGGCGCAGCGGCAACTGGACGCGGAGATAGAGGCGCGCCGCGGCACCCTGGAGTGGTACTGCCTGGATTTCTGGACCCGGGAGCTGAGACTCGACGTGGCCGGGATACTGCGGGAAATCGAGGACCGCATAGCCCTGCGCCCGCAGACCGAACCCTTTCTCGAGGGGCTGCGCAACCTGAACAAACGCGTCTTCCTGGTCACCAATGCCCACCGCCGCGGCCTGGAACACAAGCTGGAGATCACCGGCATAGACCGCTGGCTCGACGGCATAGTCTCCTCCCACGACCTGGGCCACGCCAAGGAGAGCCTGCACTTCTGGACCGCGCTGCGGCAGCGGATCGACTTCGATCCGGCCCGCACCCTGTTCGTGGACGACAACGAGACGGTACTGGCCGCGGCGCGGGACTACGGCATCGCCCGGCTGCTGTGCATCCGCCAACCGGACAGCCGCGGTCCCATGCGCGAGATCGCCGATTTTCCGGCGATTCACCGGTTTGACGAGATAATGGCGATCTGAAGCCACTGATGGGACGAATGCCGCAAAGCTCAGTGGCTCCGATCCGGTCCCGCCGCCGGTGGCCGCCCGGGAAAAAACCTCATCGGTAAATATTTCCCGGGCGGCCACCGGCGGCGAGACCTCACATCGCGATAGCCGAAACATCGGTGCCCTCTTCAACGGGGGCATACATCTCTACAGTAAAATCGACCTCAATGGATAAAGTACGCATCGACAAGTGGCTCTGGGCCGCACGTTTCTTCAAGACCCGCAGTCTCGCCAAGCAGGCCATCGAGGGAGGCAAGGTGCACGCCGACGGCCAGCGGGTCAAAGCCAGTAAGGAGATCACCACCGGTACCACCCTGAGTATCCGCCAGGGCTGGGACCTGCTGGAGGTAGAGGTGCTGGCCCTGTCCGACCAGCGCCGCGGCGCCGATATCGCCCGCACCCTCTACCGCGAGACCGATGCCAGCATCGCCAAACGGGAACAGGCTCGCGCCGAGCGCCAGGCCAGCAATGCCGGCATCCACAGCGACAGGCCCAACAAGAAGCAGCGCCGGCAGATACACCGCTTCCTGCGCGAACAGGACTGATAGCCTGCTAAACTGGGCTCCACACAATTTGATAACGACGCTGTATACGATGAAAAGACTCTTCGCCCTCGCAGTACTGTTACTGCTCTCCGTCCAGTCCGCCCTCGCCGACAGCCGCGAACACGAGCTGCTCAAACGCTCCATCATCAAGATCTACACCACCGCCGCGGCGCCGGATTACTTCAACCCCTGGGCGCTGCTGAACGCCCAGCAGCTGTCCGGCTCCGGCGCGGTGATCAGCGGCAAGCGAATACTCACCAACGCCCACGTCATCGCCAACGGCAGCTTTATCCAGGTGCAGCGCCACGGCGACGCGCAGAAATTCCGCGCCCAGGTGCAGTTCGTGTCCCACGACGCGGACCTGGCGCTGTTGACGGTGGAGGACGACAGCTTCTTCGAGGACACCCGCCCGCTGGCTCTGGGCGAGCTGCCGGAACTGCAGGAGGAGGTCACCGTCTACGGCTACCCCATCGGCGGCAAATCCCTGTCCATCACCCGCGGCGTGCTGTCGCGCGTCGAGCACCAGTACTACGCCCACGCCGAGAGCTACCTGATGGCCGGGCAGATAGACGCCGCCATCAACCCCGGCAACAGCGGCGGCCCGGTGATCTCCGGCGGGCGCATCGTCGGCGTGGCCATGCAGACCAACCAGGGCGCCGAGAACCTGGGCTACTTCGTACCGCCGAGCGTCATCGAGCATGTATTGGAGGATGCCAAAGACGGCGTGCACCAGGGCTTCCCCGAGCTGGGCGCGGTGACCCAGAGCATGGAGAGCCCGTCGATGAAAAAGGCCGCCGGCTTGAGCGAGGACCAGGAGGGCGCGCTGGTCGTCAAGGTGTTCGGCGACTCCCCCGCCGCCCAGGTGCTGAAGCCCGGCGACGTGCTGCTGGAGGTGGACGGCTACCCGGTGGCCGCGGACCGCACGGTGGAGTGGCGCGAGAACCAGCGCACCAACTACCACTACGCGGTGGACCAGTACCACGTGGGCGACAGACTGCCGGTGCGCTTCTCCCGCGACGGCAAGGTGCGGAGCGCCGAGATCACCCTGGCCGCGCCGCCGCCGTCGCGCTCCCTGGTGCTGGGGGAGCAGTTCGACCAGCGCCCGCGCTACTACATCTACGGCGGGGTGGTGTTCGTGCCGCTGAATATGAACCTGATCAAGCGCTGGGGCAACAACTGGCACTCCAAGGCGCCGATCGACTACCTCTACGCCCGCAACCAGTGGAACAGCGATGAGCGCCGCGAGCTGGTGGTGGCGCTGAAGGTGCTGCCGGCCGGTGTCAACCTGGGCTACCACGACTGGAAGAACTGGATCATCGACTCGGTCAACGGCCACAGCGTGGCGGACTTCGACGAGTTCGCGCAGCTGATGGAAAACAACCAGGCGCCCTTCGTGAAGCTGCGCGACGAAGCCGGCTACCGCATGGTGCTGGACGCCGCCGCCGCGCACGAACAGGAGCCGCTGATACTGCAGACCTACCACATACCGCACCGCCATTCCCAGGGACTCTTCAGCACCCTGGCCAACAAGGATGAATAACCGACAGTAGAAGGGAGATTGCCATGAGGACCGTGTACGGGGGGTTACTGGGTCTGCTGCTTGTGGCCGCGGCAGCTAACGCCGACGAGGTCTACCGCTGGGTGGACGAGAACGGCAAGGTGCACTTCGGCGATCGCCCCCCGCTTGCGGCCAAGGCGGAGAATATCGAGGGCGAACTGCGCCCGATCAACTCCGCAGACGCCACCAGGCCGCAGAAGAGCAGCGCCGGCCGGCGGGACAACGATCCCGAGCGGGAATACGAGGACCGCCAGCGCCGCCGGCAGCTGGAGCAGCAACAGCAGATGGCCAGGGCCTGCAATGCCGCGCGGAGGGAACTGCAAATGCTGCAGGGCCGGGTGGCGTTTATCGACGAAAACGGCAAGGAAATAAAAATGACCGAGCGCGAGCGCCAGCGGCAGGCCGCGCGGCTGCAGCGCGAAGTGAAGCGCGTCTGCGGCTGACCCGCCGCCGCGACTACCATTTGTGGATATCCACCTCTAAAATCCCGCGGTTTTTCTACCGAGGCACTCATCCATGTCCGATCAGCTGGAACGCTTTATCTTCTCCCGACACGACATCCGCGGGCAGGTGGTGACCCTCACCGACGCCTACCGCGCCGTGCTGGAGAACAACCAGCTGCCGCCACCGGTGGCCCGGTTGCTGGGGGAATTCCTCGCCGCCGCCTGCCTGCTCTCCACCACCCTCAAGTTCGAGGGCCTGCTGATACTGCAGGCGCGGGGCGAGGGGGACGTGCCGCTGATTCTGGCCGAATGCACCCACCACAGCGACTTGCGCGGCATTGCCCGGGTGGCCGAGGGGGCGCAGATAGATGACGGGGCCAGCCTGCGCCAGCTGATCGGACCCCGCGGCGCCCTGGCGATCACCGTCGATCCCCGGGACGGCGAGCGCTACCAGGGCATAGTGCCGTTGGAGAAGGACACCCTGGCGGAATGCCTGGAGGACTACTTCACCCAGTCGGAACAGCTGGCCACCCGCTTCTGGATAGAGTCCAGCCCCGACACCGTGGGCGGCATCATGCTGCAGGTGCTGCCGGGCAACAACGCCGCCTCCGAAGAGGAGAACCGCGACGCCTGGGAGACGGCCCAACATTTGGCGGAGACGGTCACCGCGGAGGAACTGCACTCGCTGCCCCACGACCAGCTGCTGCACCGGCTCTTCCACGAGCTGCAGCCGGCGGCGCTGGGCACCGCCAATATCCGCTTCAGGTGCAGCTGCTCCCGCGAGCGCAGCGCCCGCGCGCTGATCGCCCTGGGCCCCGAGGAGGTCTACCAGCTGCTGGAGCAGGAGGGTGGCGAGATAGCCGCCGACTGCCAGTTCTGCAATACACAGTACCGCTTCGACCGGGAGCAGATAGAAACGCTGTTCAACGCCCCGCCGCCCACCGTGCACTGATCCGGGGCTCGGGACTCGGGAAAACCGGGAGGGGATAAGCGCTAACTCAAGTTTCGGAGTTCACATCGAGGGCTGGGACGCTCCGGTGGCATTGCGCGCGGCCCTGCTGGCGGTGATTACCTGGCAAATATTTACCGATGAGGTTTTTTGCCGGGTAATCACCGCCAGCAGGGCCGCTCGAAACCGCTTCACCCCGGGCCAGCCAATCCCGGTAAACGCCGAAACTTGAGGCGCTAAGCGCTTCCACGCCGGGCGCATCCACGCCGGGCGCATCCACGCCGGGCGCATCCACCAACCCACTGGCTCAGTGCCATCCGGAGAGGACTATCGCGGCCATGGACGCGATGGCCGCCCCGGCGCTCCTACAGGCCCCCCACCCCACACGAGGATTCTGGACCCAAAATCCATCAAATCAATGTAGTTAAACTACACAATCCGAATTTCAAATAATCCAGCATAAAATTTTCCCTGACAACGCTGTCAGCGATTAAAAAACGACCAGACTTGCTACCGGGGCAAATTGAAGTTTGCCATAATGCGCCCCCCGAATTTGCCCGGCCGCCGCGCCCTGTGGCGGCCCAGACTATTTTTTACTGATACAACTTCACGGGTAATCGACGAATGGCACAGATCGACGACACCGCGCAGGTCTTCAAGAACCTGGCGCCGGCGCAATTGGTTGAACAGGCGCTGGCGCGCGGCGAGGGCAAGCTGTCCGACACCGGCGCACTGGTAACCGAGACAGGCGCGCGCACCGGCCGCTCCCCGGCGGACCGCTTCGTGGTGGAAGAGGCCTCCACCGCGGACAGCATCGACTGGGGCAGCGTCAACCGCGCCTTCCCGCAGGACAAGTTCGACGCCCTGTGGAACCGCGTCGAGGACTTCGTCGCCAGCTCCGACCGCTTCGTACAGCAGCTGCACGTGGGCCAGGACGAGGACCACTACCTGCCGGTCGTCGTGACCACCCAGACCGCCTGGCACAACCTGTTCGCGCGCAACATGTTTATCCGCGCCGACAAGTACAACCCCAAGGGCAAGGAAGAGTGGCGCATACTGCACGCCGCCGACTTCGCCTGCGAGCCCTCCCGCGACGGCACCAACTCCGAGGGCTGTGTGATCATCAACTTCGCCGCGCGCAAGGTGCTGCTGGCCGGCATGCGTTACGCCGGCGAGATGAAGAAGGCCATGTTCTCGGTGCAGAACTTCCTGCTGCCGGAGAAGGATGTGATGCCGATGCACTGCGCCGCCAACGTCGGCGCCGACGGCGACACCTGCCTCTTCTTCGGCCTGTCCGGCACCGGCAAGACCACCCTGTCCGCCGACCCGGAGCGCTTCCTGATCGGCGACGACGAGCACGGCTGGGCCAAGGGCGCGGTGTTCAATATCGAGGGCGGCTGCTACGCCAAGACCATCAACCTGAGCCGCGAGAACGAGCCGGTCATCTGGGACGCCATCCGCTTCGGCGCCATCGTCGAGAACGTGGTGACCGACGAGAAGGGCACCCCCGACTACGACGACACCAGCCTGACCGAGAACGGCCGCTGCTCCTACCCGCTGGAGCACGTGGAGAAGCGCCAGCTGGAAAACCGCGCCGGCGAGCCGAAGAACGTGATCTTCCTGACCTGCGACGTGTCCGGCGTGCTGCCGCCGGTGGCCATCCTTTCCAAGGAGGCCGCGGCCTACCACTTCCTGTCCGGCTACACCGCCCGCGTCGGCTCCACCGAACTTGGCGCCGAGGCGGGTATCCACCCCACCTTCTCCACCTGCTTCGGCGCGCCCTTCATGCCGCGCGCCCCGCGCGAGTACGCGGACCTGCTGATGAAGCGCATCGAGGACTTCGGCTCCAGGGTCTACCTGGTCAACACCGGCTGGACCGGCGGCTCCGGCGACAAGGGCAAGCGCTTCCCGATCCCGGTGACCCGCGCCGTGGTGGCCGCCATCCAGAGCGGCGCCCTGGAAGGCGTCGAAACCGAGCACCTGGACGCCCTCAACCTGGATATCCCGCTGGCAGTGCCTGGTGTGGACAAGGCCTACCTGAACCCGCGTGAAGCCTGGGCCGACAAGGCCGCCTACGACGACCAGGCCGGCAAGCTGGCCAAGCTGTTCGCCGAGAACATCGAGAAGTTCAAGGTCAGCGACGAGGTGAAAGCCGCGGGACCGCAGGCTTAAACCCGAAAACCCGGCCCCCCCGAGCGGGGCTCGGGTTTTGCCCCTCCCATGACCGACCCATCGCCCCTCTACGCCATTCCCGGCACCATGTGCGACCAGCAGCTGTGGCAGCTCCTGCGCCCGCAGCTCGAGCCGCTGCCCCTCGTTCACCTGCCGATTCCCGATGCGGACTCGGTGCCCGCGCTGGTGGAGGCGCTGCTGGCACAGTTGCCGGACACGCCGGTGGACCTGCTGGGCTTTTCCCTCGGCGGCTACCTAGCCGCGGCCCTGGCCGTGGCGGCGCCGGATCGCTTTGCGCGGGTCATGGTCGCCGCCAACAGCCCCTGCGCCCTGCCCGCGGAGGAAGTGAAGCAGCGGCGCCAGCTCCTGGCCTGGGTCCAGCGCCAGGGCTACGGCGGCCTGAGCGACCGCAAGATCGCGCAGATGGTGGCGCCGGCCAATCTGGCCAACCCTGCCATCGCCGGCTGCATGAAGGCCATGGACCAACGCCTGGGGCAGGCCACCCTGATGACCCAGCTGTCGGCCACCAGCGAGCGGCCGGACCTGTACACGCCGCTGGCGGCGCTGGGTGCCAAGGTGAGTTACTGCTACGGCGAGCTGGACCAGCTGGTGAACCGCGACTGGATGGCCGCCATGGCCCGGCACGCCCCCGTGTGCGAGCTGCCCGGGGCGGGCCATATGTTGCCTCTGGAGGCCCCGGGCCTGCTGGCGCGGGAAATCGATCGCTGGCGGGCAGCGGCCGTTGGCCATTGCTGAGGGTGCCGAAAAACGGGACTCGCAGGACCACCATGTAGGAGATGTAATAAAGCGGCGAGGCATTGATCTAGCTTTGGAAGGGGTCAGTCCCCTAATCTGGTTGAGATTGAATCACAAGGTCGCTAAGCGCCTTAAACCAGAAGG